>NZ_BAAANN010000078.1:0-16863 GCF_039529815.1 Amycolatopsis minnesotensis
GGCACGTCGTTGATCTTCGCGACCCGCCTGAACCTGCCCGCGCTGCGCGGTCGCGGGGCGAGCCTGCCCCCGATCTACCGCGCACTCGTCCCCGCCCAGACCGCCGCCGCGGCCGTCCAGCCGGAGGCCGCGCTCGCCGGCCTGGACCCGGTGGCGCGGGGCAGGGCGATCCGGCAGGCGGTGCACGCCCACACCGCGGCGGTGCTGGGACTGGCCGCATCCGACGCGGTCGACGACCAGCGCCCGTTCCGCGACATGGGCTTCGACTCGCTGACCGCGGTGGACCTGCGCAACCGGCTCGGGCAGGTGACCGGCCTGCGGCTCCCGCCGACACTGGTCTTCGACTACCCGACGCCCAAGGCGCTGGTCGACCACCTCGCGGCCGAGCTGGCGCCGGAGGAGGCCGATCCCGCCGAGTCGGTGATGGCCGAACTGGACCGGCTGGAGGGCGTCCTCGCCGAACTCGGCTCCGACGACCTGCTCCGCACGAAGGCCATGGCGCGCATGGCCGACCTGGTGTCCCGCTGGGGCCACGGCAGCACGCAGCACACCGGAGAAGTCGGCACCGTCAGCGAAGACGAGATGTTCGAAATGCTCGGAAAACGGTACGGAGACGCCAATGTCGACTGAAGACCGGACCCGGTACTTCCTCAAGCGGGTCGTCGCCGACCTCGACGCCGCCAACGAACGGGTGCGGGAGCTGGAATCCCGCCAGGCCGAGCCGATCGCGATCGTCGGCATGGGCTGCCGCCTCCCCGGCGGGGTCCGCGACCCCGAGCAGTTCTGGGACCTCCTCGAAAACGGGCGCGACGCCATCTCGGCGTTCCCCGCCGACCGGGGCTGGGACCTCGACCACCTCTTCCACCCCGACCCCGGCCACCCCGGCACTTCCTGCGCGGACACCGGCGGATTCCTTTACGACGCGGGCGATTTCGACGCCGCGTTCTTCGGGATCTCCCCGCTCGAAGCGCGCGCGATGGACCCGCAGCAGCGGCAGACGCTCGAAGTTTCCTGGGAGGCGCTGGAAAGCGCGGGCATCGACCCGCGTTCCCTGCGGGAGAGCCGGACCGGCGTGTTCGCCGGGATGATGTACCACGAGTACGCGGGTGTCGTCGCCGGTGACGTGGAGGCGCAAGACTTCGCGGGCACCGGCAACGCGGGCAGCGTGCTGTCGGGCAGGGTGGCCTACGCGCTCGGCCTGGAAGGGCCCGCGGTCACCGTCGACACGGCGTGCTCGTCTTCGCTGGTGGCCATCCACCTCGCGGCGCAGGCGCTGCGCGCCGGGGACTGCTCGCTCGCGCTCGCGGGCGGGGTGACCGTGCTCGCCACGCCCGGCCTGTTCGTCGCGTTCACCAGCCAGCGCGGGCTCGCCCCCGACGGCCGCAGCAAGTCCTTTTCGGACGATGCCGACGGCACCGGCTTCTCCGAAGGCGCCGGCATGCTGGTGCTGGAGCGCCTTTCCGACGCGCGCCGCAACGGGCACCCGGTGCTCGCGCTCGTGCGCGGGTCCTCGGTCAACTCCGACGGCGCCAGCAACGGCCTGTCCGCGCCGAACGGCCCGTCGCAGCAGCGGGTCATCGGCCAGGCACTGGCCGGGGGCATGGTGGCGCCGGAGACCGTGGACGCGGTCGAGGCGCACGGCACCGGGACCGTGCTCGGCGATCCCATCGAGGCGCAGGCGCTCCTGGCCACCTACGGCAAGCACCGCGAAGCGGGCCGCCCGCTCCTGCTCGGCTCGGTCAAGTCGAACCTCGGCCACACCCAGGCCGCGGCGGGCGTCACCGGCGTGATCAAGATGGTGCAGGCGCTGCGGCACGAGACGCTGCCGAAGACGTTGCACGTCAGCGAACCCAGCTCGCGGGTGGACTGGGAAGCCGGTGCGGTCGAGCTGCTGACCTCCGCGCGCCCGTGGCCGCGGGGCGACCGCCCGCGCCGCGCCGGGGTGTCGTCGTTCGGCATCAGCGGCACCAACTCCCACCTGATCCTCGAAGAAGCGCCCGAATCCGGTGAACCGGGCGAGCCGCCGCGCACGGTGATCGCGGGCGCGGACAGCCCGGTCGTGCCGTGCCTGGTGTCGGCCAGGAGCGCCGCCGCGCTCGACGCCCAGGTGACCAAGCTCCGCGACCACCTGCGCGACCACCCCGGACTCGACCTCGATGGCGTCGCGCGCGCACTGGTGGCGAAGCCGTCGTTCGAACGGCGCCTCGCGCTCCTTCCGCGTGACCGCGCCGAACTGCTCGCCGGACTCGACGAAGTGGCAGCCGGAGGCGCGGAGGACCTGCCGCGCGGCACCGCGCGCCGGGTCGAGGACGTCCTGTTCGTCTTCCCCGGCCAGGGGTCGCAGTGGCTCGGCATGGCAGGACCGCTGCTGGACTCGTCCGAGGTCTTCGCCGCACGCCTGCGCGAATGCGCCGCGGCACTGGAGAAGTTCATCGACTGGCCGGTGCTGGACGTGCTCCGCGGCACGCCGGGCGCGCCGTCGCTCGACCGCATCGACGTCGTGCAGCCCGCGCTGTTCGCGATGATGGTCTCCCTCGCCGAGGTGTGGAAGCACCACGGCGTGCGCCCCGCCGCGGTGATCGGCCACTCCCAGGGCGAACTCGCCGCCGCCTGCGTGGCGGGCGTGCTGAGCCTGGAGGACGCGGCGCGCATCGTCGCCACGCGCGCCAAGGTCTGGCGGCGGCTCGAAGGTCTCGGCGCGCTGCTGGCCATCACCTTGCCCGCCGACGAGGTGGCGCGCCGGATCGAGCCTTGGGGCGGCAAGCTCGCCGTCGCGACGGACAACAGCCCGGCCGCTTCGGCCGTTTCCGGTGATATCGCGGCGATCGACGAACTAGCGGCCGAGCTGACCGCGGAAGGCGTGCGGAACAAGCGGGTCCGCGGCGTCGACGTCGCGGCGCACTCGCCCCAGCTCGACCCGTTCCGCGAGGAGATGCTGAGCGAGCTGGCCTCGATCGAGGCGCACCAGGGCACGGTGCCGATGTACTCGACGGTGACCGGCGGGCTGATCGACACCGCGACCATGGACACCGGCTACTGGTGGCGCAACGTCCGCGAACCGGTCCTGTTCCGGGACGCCGTCCGCAGCGCGCTGGGCGACGGCGCCACCGGCATCGTCGAAGTCAGCCCGCACCCGATCCTGCTGGGCGCGCTGGAGGAAACGGCGGGTGACGCGGGCGTCCGCGTCGCGATCGCCTCGACGCTCCGGCGCGACGAGGGCGGGCTCGACCGGGTCGCCACCGCGCTGGCGGAGGCGCAGGTGAGCGGGATCGACGTCGACTGGACCACGGTGTTCACCGGCGAGACCGCGCACGCCCCGCTGCCGACGTACGCCTTCCAGGGCGTCCGGTACTGGCCGGAGATCACCGCGCCGGTGCTCACCGCGGCACCGGGCGCACCTGACACGTGGCGCTACCGGGTGCACTGGAAGCCGGGCACGACCGCGCCCGGAAGCGTCCTTTCCGGACGGTGGGCGGTACTGGGCACGGACACCCCGCTGGCGAACGCGATCGTGGACCGGCTGGCCCGTCGCGGCGCGAAGCCGGAACTCGTCGCGCCCGGTGCGGATCCCGGCGAGGCCGACGTGGTGCTCTCCCTGCTCGCTCTCGAAGACCCCCGCGACACCGGCGGGCTGGTGGCGACGGCGCACCTGGCCGCGGCCGAGTCGGAAACCCCGCTGTGGTGCGTGACCAGGGCGGCGGTGTCCATATCGGACGGTGAGGTGCCCGATCCGGACGCCGCCGCGCTGTGGGGGCTCGGCAGGGTCGCCGCGCTGGAGCGGCCCGCCCGCTGGGGTGGCCTCGCCGATCTGCCGCCGGAACCCGGCGAGCACGTCCTCGACCTGCTGTGCGACGCGCTCGCCACGGCGGGGGAGGAAGACCAGCTCGCGGTGCGCGAGTCCGGTGTCTTCGTCCGCAGGTTCGTCCGCGCGGCACCTCGGGGCACGGACGCCGCATGGCGCCCGTCGGGCACGGTGCTGGTCACCGGCGGCGTTTCCGGGGTCGGCGCGCTCATCGCGCGCTGGCTGGCCCGCCACGGCGCGGAACGGCTCGTGCTCACCAGCCGCCGGGGCCGGAACGCGGCCGGGGTCGCCGAACTGGCAGCCGAGCTGCGCGAACTGGGCAGCGAAGTGCTGGTCGCCGCCGCCGACGTCGCGGACCGCGAGCAGCTCGCGGCGCTGCTGTCCGATCCGGGCACCGGTGACGTGCGATCGGTGTTCCACGCCGCGGGCGTGCTGGACATGGCGCCGCTGACCGAAATCGACGCCGGGCACGTCGGAAAGGTGCTGGCGGGCAAGGTCGACGGCGCGCGGAACCTCGGCGAGCTGCTGTCCGGCAAGGAACTCGACGCGTTCGTGCTGGTGTCCTCCGGCGCGGGTGTGTGGGGCGGCGGCGGGCAGGGCGCCTACTCGGCGGCCAACGCCTGGCTGGACGCCTACGCCGAACGGCTCCGGCACGACGGCGTACCGGCCACCTCGGTGGCGTGGGGTGCGTGGGGCGGGCCGGGAACGCTCGCCGGGGACAGCGCCGCGGCCGAGTCGTTGCGGGAGCGCGGCCTCCGGGCGATGGACCCCGGACTCGCGCTCACCGCGCTGCACGGCGCGATGGACGACGGCGACGCCACCCTGACCGTCGCCGACATCGACTGGGCGCGGTTCGTGCCCGCGTTCACCTTCGTCCGGCCGTCGCCGCTGCTCGCCGACCTGCCGGAGGCGCGACCGTCCACTTCGGCCGCCGTCGCACCGTCCGAACCGGACTCCCCGTTCGACGGCGACGTGCCCCGCCTGGTGGCGACCCACGTCGCGGCGGTGCTCGGTTTCCGGGCGGGGGAGGAGATCGGCGAGGACCAGAACCTGGCCGAGCTGGGGTTCGACTCGCTGATGTCGATCAAGCTGCGCACCCGGCTCGGCGACGCGACCGGGCTGACCCTGCAGGCCGACCTCGCCTTCGCCCACCCGACGCCCGCCGCGCTGGTGCGGCACCTGCGGGACCTGCTCGGCACCCCGGCCGATCCGGCGGCAGCCGAGATCGACCGCGCCGACACGCTCGCCGCGTTCTTCCGCGCCTCCTGGGAGCAGGACCGCATCGCCGACGGGTACAAGATGCTGCTGAACGCGGCGGACCTGCGGCCGAAGTTCGCCCTCGCGGACGCCGAAGCCAATCTCGAACCGCCCGTCCGGCTGTCCAGGGGCGAGGCCGAACCGCTGGTGATCCTGTTCAGCACCTACGTCGCGATCGGCGGCGTGCACGAGTACGCGAGGCTGGCCGCGCGGTTCCGCGGACGGCGCGAGGTCGCCGTCCTGCAACCGCCCGGTTTCGAGCGCGGGCACGCCCTTCCCGAAGACCTCGACACCTTCCTCGACGCGCAGGCGGCCGCGGTGCTGCGCTGCGCGAACGGGCGGCCCGTGGTGCTCGCGGGGCTGTCCTCGGGCGGCACCATGGCGCACGCGATCACCCACCGGTTGGAAGGGGCCGGGCACACCGTCGCCGGGGTCGCGCTGCTGGACGTCTACTACGACGGCTACGACATCATCCGGCTGTTCGAGGGCGACCTCAACGCGGGCATGTTCGAGCGCGAGGGGACGTGGACGCCGATGACGACCTCACGGCTCACCGCCACCTCGTGGTACATGAACCTGTTCGGGCACTGGATCCCGCCGGAGATCACCACGCCGACCCTGCTGATGCGCGCGTCCGAGCCGTTCGACACCCCGGTGGAAGGCGGCCTGCCCGAGGACTGGCAGGCGCGCTGGGACCTCCCGCACACCGCGGTCGACGTGCCGGGCAACCACTTCACCATCGTCGAAGAGCACGCCGAAGCGACGGCCGAGGCGCTGGAATCCTGGGTCCGGCAACTGTGACGCCCTGAGGGCCCCAGCCGTGGCATGTGCGCGGAAACGGGGAGGAGGCGCGAGCTTGGGAGGCCCAGCGCATTCCCTGAAGGACGCCACGCGGCATACGACACGGCCACGCCCATGCGCCGAAGGTCGCCTTCGGGGAATCTGACGCCGCATTCTCCGCCTTCGCGGGCGTGCGGCCGGGCTTGCTGATGCCCTGAAGGTGGCCTTTGTGGCATCAGATTCCGTCAAGGGTGCCTTTGGGGCATGTGCGGCTGGGGGCCGCAGCTCTGTGAGGGCTGAGTTGGTGACTCCCATGCCCTGAAGGTGGCCTTTGCGGCGTTAGATTCCGTCAAGGGTGCCTTTGGGGCGTGCGCGGCTGGGGGCCGCAGCTCTGTAAGGGCTGAGTTGGTGACTCCGATGCCCTGAAGGACGCCTTCGCGGCGTCAGATTCCCTCAAGGCCCCCTTCGGGGCCGCAACCCCTGAAGGCCGGGTTCGCGGCATCAGATTCCCTCAAGGCCCCCTTCATGGCATGCGGGAAGCGCGCACAAACTAGGGACGAACCTAAGGGCACCGGTGCTTTGATCGACGCTGGATCCTTGTCCTGCGCCCGCCTTCGCGGGCCGGCGAAATGGTGGTGGTGACCAGTGACCGACCCGCGCCACTTGGCGTTCTTCACATTTCCCTTCCACGGGCACGTGAACCCGACGCTGGGGCTGGTGTCGGAACTCGTCCGGCGCGGCCACCGCGTCACCTACGTGACCACGAAGGAGTTCGCCGACGCGGTCGCCGCCGTCGGCGCCGAGGCGATCGTCTACGAGGGCACCGTGCCGTCCTCGCTCGACACGGTGATGAAGGCGCCGGACGACATGACGTCCGACGAGCTGCACCTGTCCATCAAGGCGATCACCGACGAGGGGCTCGCGCCGCTGGCGCAGGTGCGCGACCAGCTCGCCGGTGACCCGCCCGACCTGGTGCTGCACGACCTGACCGCGTTCCACACCGGCAGGCTCGCCGCACTCGCCTGGAACCGCCCGGCGATCCGGCTCTGCACCACGCTGGTGTACTCGGCCGAGTTCAACCCGTACGCGGAGTACATGACGGTCTACCCCGACATCGACCCCGGGCATTCCGCGCTCGCCGAAGAGCGCGCGTCGATGGTGGAGGCACTGGCCTCAGTTGGTCTGGACCACTTGACCCCGGAGGAGTTCAAGGCGGACGAGTCGACCGTCAAGGCCAACCTCGTCTTCCTCCCCGAGCGGTTCCAGGTCGGCCCGGAGCACTTCGGCCCCGAGTACGCCTTCGTCGGGCCCTGCCTCACGGAACGGACGCACCAGGGCTCGTGGCGGCCATCGAAGCCGAGGGCGGAGGGCGCGCCGCTCGTGCTCATCGCGTTCGGCACGTTCGCCTACCCGGACCAGCAGAAGTTCTTCACCGACTGCGCGCACGAGTTCGCGGGCACGCCGTGGCACGTGGTGCTCGTGGTCGGCAACCAGGTCGACGTCGACGAGCTCGGCGAGCTTCCGTCCAATGTGGAGATGCACCGCTGGGTGCCGCAGTTCTCGCTGCTGTCCGAGACCGACGTCTTCGTTTCGCACGCGGGAATGGGCAGCGTCACCGAGGCCGTCTACACCGGGACGCCGATGGTGCTGCTGCCGAAGCTGACCGAACAGGACCTGGTCGCCAGCAGGGTGCGGGAGCTCGGGCTCGGCAGGACGATCTCCAGGGAGGACGTCACCGCGACGGCCATCCGGGATCTCGTCGCCGAGGTGCTCGAGGACCGGGAGATCCCGGCGAACCTCGCCGCGATGCGCAAGGCGATGGCCGACGCCGGTGGCGCGCCCCGCGCGGCCGACGTGATCGAAAAGGTGATCGAAGAGTCGTGAAGCGACGGGCTCCCGGTCGCGAAGACCGGGAGCCCCGCTGGCTCACTTGCCCCAGTTGACCTGCGGCGAGGGGTAGAACGTCACGTTCCACTGCTTCCACCGCTCCGCCTGCGCGGGCAGCCGCGAAGCGATCGAGTCCCAGCTCCGCCCGGCTTCGGGCGTCCACCCGACCTCGGCCAGTTCCGGCAGCCTCGGGTACATCATGAACTCCCGCGACTCCTTGGTGGGCGTGAAGGTCGTGAACAGCGTCGCCTCGACACCGAGCACCGTCCCGGCTGGCACGTTGTCGATTCCCTTGTCCGGGTCCCAGTCGTAGGCGTTCTTCGCCTCGACGTCGCCCGCCCACAGCGAAGCGAGCGGCGGCGTGGCGTCGGCGTACCGCATGTCGAGGTAGGAGCGGTTCGCGGGCGACATGACCAGTTTGGCGCCCTCCTTGGCCTTCTGCAGGGTTTCCTCGTCATCGGTCCACGGGTACCAGTACTGGCCGGTCGACGCGGTCGGGGTGGTCGCCTGCAGGCTTTCGTTCCAGCCCAGCATCTTCTTGCCGTACTTGGCCACGGTCTGTTCGACCAGCTTCATGAACGCGGCGTAGTCCGGCGCGCTGGTGTTGTTGGCCTCGTCGCCGCCGATGTGCAGGTACTGCCCCGGTGTCAGCGCCGCGACCTCCCTGATGACGTCGTCGACGAACTTCGCCGTCGGCTTCGCGCCGATGCACAGCGAGCTGAAGCCGGTGTCGGGACCGGTGTACAGCGGTGGTGCCACGCCGTCGCAGTTGAGTTCGGCGTAGGAGGCCAGCGCCGCGGTCGTGTGCCCCGGCAGGTCGACCTCCGGGATGATCGTGATGTTGCGCTTCGCCGCGTAGTCGACGAGATCGCGGTACTGCGCCTTGGTGTAGTAGCCGCCGGGACCACCGTTGATCTTGGTGCTGCCGCCGTAGGTCGCCAGCCGCGGCCAGCTGTCGATCTGCAGCCGCCACCCCTGGTCGTCGGTCAGGTGCAGGTGCAGGGTGTTCATCTTGTAGTAGGAGAGCTGGTCGATCAGCTCCTTGACCTCGTTCTGCGGCACGAAGTTCCGCGCCACGTCGAGCATCATGCCCCGGTGGCCGTAGCGGGGCCGGTCGACGATCCGGCCGCCGGGCACCGTCCACGGGCCTGCCTGCTTGGCCTTGGACTCCACTTTGGACGGAAGGAGCTGGCGCAGCGTCTGCGCGCCGTTCTCCAGCCCGGCGCGCCCGGTGGCCTCGATCCGCACGCCCTGACGCGACGTGGTGAGCCGGTAGCCCTCCGCGCCGATCTGGTCCGCGTCGCGGGTGAGCTGGAACGAAATCCCGGGAGCGGGCATGCCCGCCGGCACGGGCACCACGGGGAGCGGGTACCCGGTGGACGGACGGAGCTTCTCGGCGAGCAGGCGCGCGGCCTGGTCGGCGTCGGCGGAGCCGAGCTGCGCGAACACGACCGTGCCGGGGTGCAGGCTGTAGGCGCCGTTCGGATCCGCCTGCACCGAAACGGGTTTCGGCACGACGGTGTCCAAAGCGGACGGTGCGCTCGCGGGAGCGGCGGCGGCGGGATTCGCCGCCCCGGCGACCAGCCCGGCCACCAGGACCAGCGAGGCGAACGTCGCTGTCCTCCTCCGCCGCACAGGGGGGCTCTTGAGGGGTTTCATGGTCTTCCTCCGGTCGATGGACGGGCTTGGCACCCGTCAGCTAATGCGCCGGAGCCCCACGGGACAGCCCATGCGGAAAAGAACTAAGGAAACAGACAGGACAGCCTTGCGGCATGCCAGCGGATGACTGCGTTGAGTGATGGGGTAACTAGGGAGGTCCCTATATTCGTCACTCGAACAGTGAGGAACCGGGCATCCCCCCTCGTACGATTCTGACGCACAGCTCAACAACGACGGCCACCGTCACCGCGACGGGAACTCTTTGGGGGAGATGCGTCGATGCTTTGCCGGACAGGTGTGCGCCCTTCGCGGCGCCGAAGGGGCCTGATGATCGCGGCCACGATGCTGGCGGGCATGCTGCTGGCGGGCACGGTGCTGGCGGGCACCGTCGCCGGTGTGCCCGCTCCCGCGTCGGCCGCTCCCGCCGCTGATCCGTCCCTCGGCTGGGGCCCCTTCCGCGACGTCAACGCCATTCCCCAGTTGCGCGGCGGCGAGCAGACCGGCCAGTTCTCCAGCTACGACCGCGCGGGCGGGAACGACGACGGCGGCTACGGCACCTATTCGTGCCTCCGCGACGACAGCGACGGCTGCGTGCTCGCCGACCGCGCCGGTGCCGGTGAGATCACCTCGATCTGGCTCGTCGGCGACATCCCGCCGGACGACGGCGAAGAAGGGGCCACCGCGAAGAAGCAGGACGACCCGCCCGTGCTGCCGCCCCGCGCCGACACCAGGATCAAGGTGGAACTGGACGGGAAGGTCGTGCTCGAGGGCAGGGTCGGCGACATCGTCGACGGCAAGCTCGGCGCGCCCTACGTCTGGCCGCTGGTGGGCAACACCTACGACACCAAGGGCGGCATGGTGATCAAGGTGCCGATGCCCTACCGGTCCTCGATGCGGGTGTCGGCGAACACGACCCCCGGCTACTACCACGTCGACTACCGCGCCGTCGCCGATCCCGCGACGGTGCCGCGGTTCGACCCCGCCGACAAGGCGCTCGACGTCGTCGACCGGTTGCGCGGCTACGGATTCCGCGACCCGAAGCCGATCGACCCCCGGCAAACGGTGGCGCGCAGGACATCCGACATCGCCGACGGAGCCGCGGTCCCGTTCGCGGACCTCCGCGGCGCGGGCCGCATCACCCAGCTGCGCGTCGCGCTGCCGCAGGTGGTGCCGAGCCCGGGGCACGACGACGACGGCAGGCAGCTCGGTGCCGGCGGGACCAGCACGTTCACCGCGCGCGTCGATCCGGCGAACACCGGTGTGCGGCTGACCAGGCAGCTCGACTCCGGCGTCGCGAACCAGCAGGCCGAAGTCCTCGTCGACGGCAAACCCGCCGGGCAGTGGCGCGGCGCCGCCGCGACCCCCGCCGGGGCATGGGCGAACGACCAGCTCGCACTGCCCGCCGCGCTCACCGCGGGCAAGACGTCGATCACCGTCACCACCAAGGCCAAGTCGCCGTTCACCGAATTCCGCTACGACATCCACAGCAGGGCAGGCGACTCGTGGACCCGCACGGACGGGTTCGAGGTCGGGGCGTGGCACCCCGGCGACGAGCAGTCCCACCACTACGCCGTCAAAGGCCAGACCTGGCAGGGGTTCCGCGAGTACCGGTTCCCGAGCGACCCCGCCGAGATCACCCGCTCCGACGCCGTGCTGGCCGGCGCCAGGGTCAAAGTGGACATCGGCGGCCGGACCACAGTGGACGCCCCGGTCGGCGAGTTCTTCGGCAGCGGGCTCGGAGAGTTCGACTCCCGCAGCCTGATGAGCGCGATCGACCCGGCACCGGACGGCTGGTACACCGCGTGGTGGCCGATGCCGTACGCGGGCGGCGCGAAGGTGTCGCTGGTGAACTCCTCCGGCGTGCCGATCACCGGCGCGAAGGTCGAGGTCAGCTCGGTCGCCGACGACGCGGTCGCCGGGCAGCTCGCCTCCGGCGCGATCGGCTACTTCCGCGCCACGCACGGACAGGCCGACGACGTTCCGGCGAAGCAGGACATCCCGCTGCTGGACGCCCGCGGCCGCGGCACGCTCTACGGCGTAACGCAGACGATCCGCGGCGCGTCGGACACCGCGAACGCCTACGACTACCTCGAAGGCGACGAACGGTTCTCTGTGGACGGTGCGGCGACGCCGGCCTGGCAGGGCACCGGGACCGAAGACCTCTACGAGTCGGGCTGGTACTTCCTCGGCGGCTACACGGTTTCCAACCCGCTGACCGGCAGCCCGGCCGTCGAGTCCGAAAGCGACGGGTGCAAGGCGATCTGCACCGGGGTGAGCAGGCTGTTCCTGCCCGACTCGATCTCGTTCTCCGGCTCGCTGCACGCCGGTATCGAGCACGGCCCGGTCAACACCGAGCCGGGCGCGCAGAGCTGGACCGCGTTCTGGTACGGCCAGGACCAGCCCGCGCTGCGCCAGACCGATCTGCTCGACCTCGGCGACGGCGCGAGCCGTGCCGCGCACGGGTTCCAGGGCGACGCGGCGACCGGCGGCCCGCGGTCGAGCACCTTCGAGGGCCCCGCGGACACCGCGCCGGTCGCCGATCTCGTCAGCACGTCGGCGAAACCGACCACCTTTTCGGCCGCGGTCGACCCGGCGAACCGCGGCGTCCGCCTCTACCGCACCGGCGATCAGGAGAAACCGGGCCAGAGCGCGACCGTGCTGGTGGACGGCAAGGCCGTCGGAACGTGGCGGCAGGCTGGCTCGAACGAACATTCGCGCTGGCTCGAAGACGTCTTCGCGCTGCCGCCGTCGGTGACCGCGGGCAAGAGCAGGGTCACGGTGAGCCTGCAGCCGACGCCGGGTGCCGCGCCGTGGTCGGCCGCCCAGTACCGGGTGCTGTCCGAGGTGCCGCCCTACGCCGACAAGGCGCCGCCCGCCGCGGTGCGGCCGGTGACCGCGGGAACGGACCGCACCAACGCGGTGAACCTGCAGTGGCCGCCCGCCGCGGACAACGGCGGGATGGTGGACCGCTACGAGGTCTACGCCTCGGACCGGCCCGACGTGCCGATCACGCCGGGCACCCTGGTCGGCACCACGGTGGGGACGGCGTTCCAGCACCGCGCGCTCAACCTCGGCGAGAAGCGCTACTACCGCGTCCGCGCGATCGACGCGGCGGGGAACGCGAGTGCCCCGTCTCCGACGGCCACCGGCGTTTCGGGCACCCGGCTCGTCGTCGAAGGCGCATCACTGGTGCCACCGCGGGAAACGAGCTCGTCGGTGCTGGCCGCGAACCACCCGATCATGTCCGACACCACCTACGCGGTGCTGGGGCCGACCAAACCCGGTGACCACTTCACCTCCACGTTCACCGTGCCGCGCGCCGGGTCCTACGACCTCACCGCCTACTGGGCCACCGGTGAGGACTTCGCGCCCGTGCGGCTCGCCGTCGACGGGACCGCCGTCGGCGAGCCGTACGACTGCTACCAGGACGACGTGATGAAGGTGGCCGAGGTCAAGCCGGGGAAGGTGAAGCTGAGCGCCGGAACCCACCGGCTGACGGTCACCGCGACCGGCGGGAACCCGAAGAACCCGTCGCCGGTGGTCGGCCTCGACCGGTTCACCCTGGACCTGCTCCCGGGGTGACCGGCGGGCGGCCCCGGCGGCGCTGGCCGCCGGGGCCCTCCGCAGGGGCGTGACCCGCGGGTCCTAGGTGAGCTTCGCGTCCTGCAGGGCGTGCTTGACCGCCTTGGTGGCGCCGGCCATCCGGAGCCGGACCCAGGTGACGCCGGGCCCGGACATGCCGACGCCGTTGGAGATGTTGTGCATGACCAGTTCGCGGCCGTGCACCTCGAGGCCGAGGCGCAGCTTGTAGGTGAACGCCTTGCGCTTGACCTCCTTGCCGCCCTGGTGCGCCTCCGCCTTCGTGGAGTCCTGCGGAACCCACAGGTAGTCCTTGCGCTCCAGCGCGGCACGCGCGACGTCCAGTACTTCCGCCGCCGAAGCGCCGTTACGGAGTGAAACCTTCTTCTTAGCCATCACGCCTCCAGTGGGGGATTGCGTCGTATCTGCGTTGCCGTCGATGTTACTGAATGGAGTAATGCTGGCGAGACTGCCGAAAGTTGCCGCGCCTGCATCATTTTGTTGTCGTGCCGGAAGTGGCCTGCGTCCTGGCATTTACCCTGGTCGGCATGGTCGCGGAAATTGTCGACACCGTTTGTTCGTCCTCCCCGCGCCCGCAACGAAAGTTGTCCCGGCAGGGTGACCGGGAAGCCGGTATTACCCAATCGGGGGAGGTCTCAAACCAATCGGCGAGATCTGTCCAACAAAGTTGTGGCGGCACGCGGGAAGAACAACGTTAGTTGATCACATCGACGACTCGATGTGGTATCGGGCCGTTCGCGGGCGCTGTTGTAATGGTCGGCATGGTTACTACTGGTGACACCTTGACCACGCCTGGACCGGCGACTCGCACCGCGTTCGCCAGGCTGCCGGTGTTCCTCGTCGCCGGAGTGACGGGCGCGCTGCTGCTGATCGCCAGCCGCAACTACGGCTACTTCTTCGACGAGGCATACTTCGTGGTGGCCGGCCGCGACCACCTCGCACTCGGCTACTTCGACCAGCCGCCGCTGGTGCCGTTCCTCGCCGGCACGATGGACCACCTCTTCCCCGGCTCGCTGCTCGCGCTGCGGCTCCCGGCGACGCTGGCCGCGGTCGGCGCGATCGTGCTCACCGCGCTCATCGCGCGCGAGCTGGGCGGCCGCCGGTTCGCGCAGACGGCCGCCGCGCTCGCCTACGCGCTGGCAGGCACCACGACCGCCGGGCACTACCTGGCCACCTACACCGTCGACCCGGTGTTCTGGGCGCTGATCATCTTCCTGCTGGTGCGCTGGACCCGCGAACGGCGCGACGGCGCCGCCAACGACTGGCTGCTGTTCTGGGCAGGCGTGGTAACGGCGTTTTCGCTGGAGACGAAGTTCCTGGTGGCGGCGCTGTGGATCGCGGTCGCGGTGAGCTCGCTGGCCTTCGGCCCGCGCGAACTCGTGCGCAGGCCGCTGCTGTGGCTCGGCGCGCTGGTGTCCGTGGTCGCCACCCTGCCGACGCTGTGGTGGCAGGCGGGCAACGACTGGCCGTACCTGAAGATGAGCGACGTCGTGGCGAAGGAGTTCCCCGGCGCGGGCCAGTTCCTGTGGGACGCGCTGTCCGGCGCGGGCTGGTTCCTCGGCGCCCCGCTCGCGCTGTTCGGCCTGGCGCGCCTGCTCGGCGTCCGCTCGCAGGCGCACTGGCGCTACCTCGGCGTGGTGGTGATCGGGCTGGTGATCGCGTTCCTGATCGGCTCCGGGCGCGCCTACTACGTCTACGCGCTCTACGCGCTGCCGCTCGCGGCGGGCGCGGTGGGGCTGCAGGAGATCCGCTGGCCGGTGGCGCTGAAATGGGCGGGCGGGGCGCTCGCCGCGGTGTCCATCGCCAAGTCCCTGATCGCGATCCCGATCTACCCCGCCTCGGTCGCCGGGAAGCTGCCGGAGTCGTTGCCGCTGGTGCCCGCGACCGCCGCCGCCGTCCTGAAGGGCGACACCAGCCTCGACCAGGTCTCGCAGGTGATGGGGGAGCTGTACCAGTCGCTCCCGCCGGAACAGCGCGCGCACACCGCGATCATGACCGACAGCTACGTGTTCGCGGCGAGCATCGACCTGCGGCACGAGGAGCGCGGCCTGCCGAGGGCCTACAGCGGGCACCGCGCGTACTACTACTTCGGGCACCCGCCGGAGTCCGCCGACAGCGTGCTGTACTTCGGCAGCGAAAACCCGAAGATGGCGACGGCCTTCGCGGGCCGCGAGCCGATCGCGCCGGGGTTCGCCACCCTCTACACGGGACGGTTGAAGCCGTGGGACCAGACCTGGCCCAAGCTGCGCATCCAGTAACCGCTTGACGTGAAGAGGCGGGGCGCGCGTTGACGTGCCCCGCCTCTTTCCGTCTCTAGTGGACAGTCGCTAGTGGACTGCCTTCACCAGTGCGGGCACGAACTTCGAGGCGTCGACGGTGCCCCAGCCGCTGGCGACGTCGAAGCCCTTCGCCGCGGTGAAACCGGCAACGCCGTCCTGGCTGTTGTCGCCCTTGGTCACGTCCACGATGCCAGCCTTCTCGCCGAGCGGGCCGAGCTTCGTGTACAGCGCCGGGTTGATCTGGCCGAGCCTGCCGTGGTTGGCCTGCACCGCGAGCGCCAGCACCCCGGCGAACAGCGGCGCCGACTGCGAAGTGCCGTGCACGCCTTCCATGCTGATGTCCGGGAACGACCGCATCTTCGAGCCGGTGGCCTTCTTGACCCCGTCCTGCCACGACGGACGCGCGTAGGCCTTCGACAGCCCGGCGCCCTCGCCGAACCCGTTGTCGGCCACGTTCACCAGGTCGTCCGGCGCGGTGCGGTTGCCGTTCGCGTCGAGGTGGAGCTGCGTGCCGCCGAGCGTGGTCACCCTCGGATCGCTCGCGGGCCAGCTCGCCACCCGGTACGGGTAGTTGCCGGGACCGTAGAGGTAGCCGCCGGTCGGGCCGTCGTCACCGGAGGACGCGACCATCGTGACGCCCGCCCTGCTCGCCCGCTCCAGCGCCGGGTCGAGGGTCTTGATCGACTCGAACGACGGGAAGTTCTCCTCGGTGGTGCCGAAGCTCATCGAGATGACGTCCGCCAGCTTGTGCTCGGTCATGTAGTCGACCGCGTGCATCATCTCGGGCAGGCCGGTGAAGCCCTGCGTCTCGGCCACCGGGGTCGCCGCGATGACGATCTTCGCGTTCGGCGCCATCGCGTGCATCATCGTGATGTCGAGGTCGGTTTCGCCACCCCAGCTCTGGCACGCCTTGGTGTCCACCCCCGGATCGGTGCACGCGGGCACCGCGCCGGACGGCTCGATCACCTCGAGGTTCGCCGGCGGCAGGCCGTGCTTCTGCGAGTACTGGTCGAGCACCTCCTTGGCGTGGTCGTCACCGAACGAAACCAGCGTCGCCACCGTGGAACCCGCGCCGGTGATGCCCGCGTTCCACAGCTTGGTCGCGTTGTAGGCGCCGCTCTCCGGCGGCAGCGCGGCCATCGCCTTCTCCAGCTTGTCCACCCGCTGGCCGACGGTGTTCGCGCCGACGAAGGACTCCGCCGCCGCCGAGAAGTGGTGCTTCGACGGCGGATGCCCGCCGGTGGGCACCGGTGCCGCCTGCGCGGGCGCCGTGAAGGCCGCCGCCACGAGCGCGGTACTCGCGGCAAGCGCGGCGATCACCACCGGCCTCCGGCTCCCCCGGCCAGGAGTGCTTGCACGATCTTTCATGTGGTCTCCCGATTTCAGTTGCGCAGAGAAATCCAGAGCACCACTCTCTCCCTCCCGGATGGGGGAAAACCATCGACTTTCGTCGGGTAATTACGCGCAGTAACAGCACTTTTGGTGACTGATGTCTGGATTTTCGGCTGTGTTGTTTATCGGTCGTCAGAATTTGCGCTGCCAGGGCGCGGCTTCCAGCGTGTGTGGCAGTTGGGTGGGTTGGCGCCCTGCCATCGCAAA
>NZ_BAAANN010000079.1:0-15384 GCF_039529815.1 Amycolatopsis minnesotensis
TCGCCGCCGACCTCATCGAAGACAACGCCGTCCTCGCCAAAGGCCGCGTCAACTGGCGCGAGGACAAGATGTCCATCTTCGGCGGCGGACTCGTCCCGCTCGACCTCTCCGACGCCGCCATCGGCGAGGAGGAGCCACCGCTGATCCTGCTCGCCGCGGCCGAACGGCTCGACCGCAGCGTCGTCGGCGAGCTGAAGTCGACGCTGCAGGCGCACAAGGGGGACACCCCCGTGCACCTCAAGCTGATGGGCGCGAAGCGGCAGACCGTATTCGCGCTCTACGACTACCCGGTCAAGGTGACCTCGATGCTGATGGGCGAGCTGAAGAGCATCCCGGGGATCACCGCGGGCACGTGATCGGCTTCGGCGTGCTTCGCGCGCCGGAACGGGTCACGATGGTCGGGTGAGCACAACCGAGCCCTACCAGCCCGATCCACGACGCTGGAAAGCGCTCGCGGTCACGTTGACCGCGGGCTTCATGGGCCTGCTCGATGTCAGCATCGTCAACGTGGCGCTGCCGTCGATCCAGCAGGGGATCGGCCTGAGCACCGGTGGCGTCCAATGGGTGGTCTCCGGGTACGCGCTGACGTTCGGGCTCGTGCTGGTCTCCGGCGGGCGGCTCGGCGACACGCTCGGCAGGCGGCGGATGTTCCTGATCGCGTTGAGCGCGTTCGTGGCCACCAGCGCGCTCGCGGGCGCGGCGCCGAACGAGCTGATGATCGTCATCGCGCGGCTGCTGCAGGGCTGCGCGGCCGGCATGCTCACGCCGCAGAACACCGGACTCGTCCAGGACCTGTTCCGCGGCCCGGAACGGGGCAAGGCGTTCGGCCTGTTCGGCGCGGTGGTGGGGATTTCCACCGCGGTGGGGCCGGTGCTGGGCGGGATCATCATCGCGCTGTTCGGCGAACCGGACGGCTGGCGCTGGATCTTCTTCGTCAACGTGCCCATCGGCGCGTTCGCCTTCGCGCTCGCGTGGCGGCTGCTCCCGAAGGCGCCGCGCCGCAAGCACTCGCTGCGTTCCGAGATCGACTTCGGCGGCGTCTTCCTGCTCGGTGCGGCGGTGCTGTGCGTGCTGCTCCCGCTCGTCCAGTCCGAGCAGGGCGGGCTCGAGAAGCTGTGGTGGCTCTTCCCGGCGGCCGCGGTGTTCGGGTTCGCGTTCGTCCGCTGGGAGCGGCACACCGTGCGCCGCAACCGTTCCCCGCTGCTCGACACGCGGCTGTTCACCACCACGCCCGGCTACTCCTCGGGCGCCGCGCTCGGTTCGATCTACTTCTGCGGGTTCGCCGGGATCTGGCTGGTCTTTTCCACGTTCTTCCAGCAGGGCCTCGGCTACACGGCGCTGGAGTCGGGGCTGGCGGTCACTTCGTTCGCGCTGGGGTCCTCGGTCTCGGCGGCGATCGCGGGGCGGCTGGTGCCGCGCTGGGGCCGCCGGATCACGGTCGCCGGGCTGGTGCTGGTGGTGCTCGGGCTCGGCGGTGTCGCGGCGATCGCCGGAGCCGTCACACCGTCGGCGACCGGCCTGGCGGTCGCGTTTCCGTTGCTGGTGGCCGGAATCGGCGGTGGGATGGTGATCTCCCCGAACACCACGCTCACCCTCGAGTGCGTGCCGACCGCGATGGCGGGCGTTGCGGGCGGCGCGCTGCAGACCGGCCAGCGGATCGGCACCGCGATCGGCACCGCGGTGCTCGCGTCGGTGTTCCACGCCGTGGTGGGCGCGTCGGGTGAGCACTACGCGCTCGCGCTTTCGGTCTCGATGCTGTGCGCGGTAGTGCTCGTACTCGTCGCGTTGTGCTTGGCAGTGCTCGAACTCCGGGCCCGCCGCAATCAGACAACGCCGTTGTCCAAAGAGGAGCGAGACCGGCGCGACGCCGAGTGCTCGTCGGCGGACATCCAGCGGAGCTGACCCGGATCTTCACCCCCGTGGACCTAGCTTATTACGCTACGCGACAGTTGTTGCTCCATCTGAGTGATGCTCGTCGTAATGGACTGGTGCTACTTAGAGCAACCGGGTACACCTAATGACGCCTCGTTGGTGGAGAATCAACTACCTACAGTGGCAATCCGGCGGCGAAGTTCGGGGATGGAACCTCGCGCCGGACGCACCCGGGTCCCGGTGGCCTCAGGCCGCTTTCGGGCACCCAGGGTGACCTTCAGCAAGGAGCCGTCGGCGTCCGCGGGGGACCGTGCGGCGGCGCTGCTGAAGGGGCCGAGTGGTTGAGGTGACGACGGAGGCGTCTGCTCAGGTGGGCCCGGACGAGGGGGAACCGGGCCCACCTGAGCTTCCAGCGATTTCCTGTGTCCACAGTGGACTTCACCGCGCCCGCTCCGCGCGCATGCGCTGAAGGTGACCTTCGGGGACGTAGATGCCCCGAAGGTCACCTTCGGGGCATCGCGGCTCGCACGCCTTCGAACGCGAGGGTGACTTTCGCGGCGCTCAGTTCCCTGAAGGTCGCCTTGGGGGAATCTGATGCCGCGAAGGCGTCCTTGAGAGCATGTGCTGGGATTTCGTAGCTCGCGCATCTTGCTCGTGGCCGCGCTCGTGCCCCGCAAGGGGCCTTCAAGGGCGTGCATGTCGCGGCTGTGGCCTTCGTGGGTGGCCTTCGTGGGTGGCTCGTGGGCGTGCCCGGGCTCCGGGGCTGATGCCCTGAAGGTGCCCTTGGGGGAATGTGATGCCGCGAAGGGCGCCTTCAGGGCATCAGCAGCGCCATGCCGCGCACTGTGAAGGGCGAGATCGCGGCGTCAGATTCCCCGAAGGTGCCCTTCAGGGACCAAGCCCCCGAGCGGCTCCACGCTTCCGCCACCCAACCCGCCGGAATCGACGCGCGCGCATCATCACGGTGACCTTCGGGGACCCGGACGCCCTCAAGGTGACCTCCGGGGCTCGCGCCTTCGAACGCGAGGGTGACTTTCGCGGCGCTCAGGTCCCCGAAGGCCGCCTTCAGGGACTCGCGCAAGACGATCCGGGGCAGCTACCGGCCCCGCTCGCTGATCTTTCCGCGACGTGTTGGGATGGTCCCCGACCGTGTGAACAGCGCAGGCGAGGAGCGGTGATGTCCGAGCAACTCGACCGTCCGGGCCCCCGGATCCGGGTCTGGTACCGGCCGATGGTGGCCAGGGGCGAGCACGAGCAGCACCGGGTGGCGACCACCCTGGAGCTGCTGTTCGACCTCTGCTTCGTGGTCGCCGTCGGGCAGATGGCCGCCGCGTTGCACCACGCGCTTTCGGCCGGCCACATCGGACACGGCGTGCTGAGCTTCCTGATGGTGTTCTACGCCGTCTGGTGGGCGTGGTTCCAGTTCAGCTGGTTCGCCACCACCTTCGACACCGACGACGTGCCGTACCGGCTCGCGGTGCTGGTGCAGATCGCGGGCGGGCTGGTGATCGCGGCGGGCGTGCCGCGCGCCTTCGAGCGCGAGGACTTCACGGTCATCGTCATCGGGTACGTGCTGATGCGGCTCGCCGGGGTCACCCAGTGGCTGCGCGCGGCGCGGAGCGACCGGGTGCGGCGGCCGACCTGCCTGCGCTACGCCGGGGGCATCGTGGTGGTGCAGATCCTCTGGATCGCCAGGCTCGCGCTGCCCCACGACTGGCTGCTCCCCGCGTTCTTCGTGCTGTTCGTGCTCGAATGCCTGGTGCCGCTCTGGGCGGAGAAGGCCGTCGGCACCACCTGGAACCGGCACCACATCGCCGAGCGGTACGGCCTGTTCACCATCATCGTGCTCGGCGAGACCGTGATCGGGGCGAGCGCGGCGATCCAGCACGGCATCGAAGACGGGCAGCACCTCGGCGGGCTGATCTCGCTCGCCGTCGCCGGGCTCGTACTGGTGTTTTCCCTGTGGTGGCTGTACTTCGACCAGCCGGGGCACAAGCGGCTCGGCTCGTTCCGCACCGCGATCGCCTGGGGCTACGGGCACTTCCTGATCTTCGCCTCGGCCGCCGCGCTCGGTGCCGGGATGGAGGTCGCCGTGGACTACGACGCGCACCAGACCGCGCTGTCCTCGCTGCCGGCGGCGATGGCGATCACGGTGCCGGTCGCGGTGTTCCTGTTCTTCGTGTGGCTGCTGCACATCGGCCCGGCGAACGCGTGCCGCCCGATCGCGATCGGGTTCCCCGCCGCGGCGGTGCTGGTGCTGGCGTCGTCGTTCTCGCCGGCGCCGGTGCACTTCGCGGCGGGGATCGCGGCCGTGCTGGTCGTGGTCACCGTGGCCGCGACCAGGGGGCATCCGATCGACTGACCGGTGCCGCGCCGATACCGCGCAGGGCGGGCAGCCACCGGTTGCCGCCCGGCGCGGCGCCGAGCGCGACCAGCCCCGCGCAGTACTTGCTCAGCCCGGTTTCCCGCAGGCGAAGCCGTTTCAGCACGGGTGTCGCGCCGCCGGCCGATTTGACCTCCAGCAGCACCAGGCCCTGCGCCGCGCGCCGCGTGGCCGTCCCGCGGGACCACCGCAGGCTCGTGTCGCAGGTGATCCTGGTGAGCCGGTCCGCGGTGACCAGCGTGGTCCTGCGGTACCCGGTCACCAGTGACGCGGTCAGCGGGCGTGGCGCGGACAGGCCGAACCGGGTGCCGAGTTCGCGGTCGAGGAAGTCCAGCGCGTCCGGCGTCATCGTGTCCGCTTCGCGGGACGGATGGGGCTGGCGGCGCTTGATCGTCACCTCGCGGCGCCCGCTGAGCTTCAGCTCGCAGAAGGTGTCCGCGGTGTCGGCGTAGGTCCTGGTCCTGATCTTGTAGCGGCGCCGCCGCCCCTGCCGGTGCGCGTGGTAGACGGCGAGGCCGGGGGTGTCGAAGTAGGTGGACGAGTAGCCGAAGGAGCGCCTGCCTTCGATGTCGAGCGCGAGCAGGCCGCCGATTCCGTCCACAAAGGACAGAAACTCGGCGTGGCCGACGACGAACTTGCGGTCGACCCTGCTCATCAGGCCGGTGGTGTCCAGCACCTCGGGCAGCGAGATACCGGGCAGGCCCGCGGCCACGGTGGTGACGAGCGCCGTCGCGCGGTCCTCGCTCATCGGAGCCCCGCGATCGGCGCGCGGCGGCGGTCCGGCGCGGCGTGCGGGCGCAACCGCACGTCGACGACCGTGACCTCCCTGACGTAGTCCACTTCGGACACGCTGTGGCGCAGCACGGTGCCACCGAGGCGGTGCTGCAGTTCGGCGACGAGCGCGCGGTCGTCGGTCACGGCCATCTCCAGCACCACGGTGCACCGCGTGGTGCTGGCGGCCCGCGACGGGTGGTCCGCGAGGCACAGCACGGCGGGCAGCAGCACGTCGAACACCGCGACCAGCCGCCAGTCCGCCGACGGGACGCCGTTGACGAGGCCGACGACGAGCGCCACGAAGTAGTAGGCCACCTCCTGCTGGGTGATCGAGTCGGAGCGCAGCCGGATGATCGAGAGCACTCCGAACAGGCCGAGGCCGAGCGCGCTGGCCGAAGAGACGGACAGCAGGAGCGAAACGGCGACGCAGACGCCGAGGCTGAGCGCGAGGTAGGCGCACGCGAGGTCACGACGGTGATGGCGCCTGGCGTAGACGCCGTAGGCGAGCACGACCATCGTGACGAGGTCGGCGGCGAGGTGGAGCAGTGTGGTCGTCATGCGTCCCAGCTTGTGCCGCCTCGGCGAGACACCCGTGAGACGTGCGTGAGAGAGCCCTCATCCGGCCAGGAGCCGGTACCCCATCCCGCGCACGGTTTCGATGCGGTCCGCGCCGACCTTGCGGCGCAGGTACCGGATGTAGACGTCGACGACGTTCGAGCCGGGGTCGAAGTCGAACCCCCAGACGCTGCTCAGCAACTGCTCCCTGGACAGCACGTGGCCCCGGTTGCGGATCAGTGTTTCCAGCAACGCGAACTCGCGGGCGGTGAGGTCGACCTCGGCGCCGCCGACCGACGCGCGGCGGGTGTGCAGGTTCAGGCTCAGCTCGCCCGCCTTCAGCAGCGCGGGTTCGGCGTCGGCGCGGTCGCGCAGCCGGAGCCGGATCCTGGCGAGCAGTTCCTCGAAGGCGAACGGCTTGGACAGGTAGTCGTCGGCGCCGCCGGACAGCCCGGCGATCCGGTCGACCACGCTGTCGCGCGCGGTCAGGATGACCACCGGCGTCGTGCGTCCCGCCGCGCGCAGTGCGCGGAGCAGGTCCGTGCCGTCGAGATCGGGCAGGCCGAGATCGAGCACGACCAGATCGTGGGCGCCGGTCAGCGCTTCGGCGAGTCCCGTCGCGCCGGTGCGCGCCCACTGGGTGGTGAAACCGTGCGCCCGCAACCCCTTCTCGACGAACGCGCCGAGCCGTGCCGAGTCCTCCACCACCAGAATGCTCGTCATCGCGGGGCCTCCTGCGGCGCGTGGTCGGGTACTGACCGGTCGGATACCGGTAGCTCGATGGTGAACAACGCGCCTTCGCCAGGCGTGCTGTCGAGCACCACCCGCCCGCCGTGCGCCTCGGCGATCGCCACCACGATCGGCAGCCCGAGCCCGGATCCGTCCTCGTCCTGGGCGTTGCTGCCCCGTTTGAACCGCTCGAAGATGCTCGCGCGCGAGTCCGGCGGCACGCCTTCGCCGGTGTCGCGGACCCAGATCCGCGCGGTGCCACCGGCAGCCGACGAGCCGAGCGCGATCTGCTGCTCCGGTCGCGTGTGCCGGACCGCGTTGGACACGAGCTGCAGCAACGCCTGCGCGAGCCGCTGCCCGTCGGCGCGCACCACGACCTCGGCGACGCCGTCGAGCCGCCAGTGCCGGTCGGCGAGCGGGCGCGCCTTGGTGAAGGTCTCGACGGTGAGGTCGGCGAGGTCCACCCGTTCCGGGGCGAGGAAGTCGGGGCGCCCCGACTTCGCCAGCACCAGCAGGTCGTCGACGATCCGCTGCATCCGGCCGAGCTCGTCGAGCACCAGCGCGGTGGTGGCGCGCCGGTCGGCCGGATCGTCGCCCATCAGCTCGAGGTGGCCGCGCACGATGGTGATCGGGGTGCGCAGTTCGTGCCCCGCGTCGTCGATGAACTCCCGCTGGTCCGCGAACGCCCGCTCCAGCCGGTCGAGCATGGTGTTGAACGTCCTGCCGAGCGCCGCGACGTCATCGGAGCCGCGCACGTCGATGCGCCGGGTGAGATCGGATTCGCTGATCTGGTCCGCCGCGAGCCGCACCTCGCGCACCGGCGCGAGGATCCGCCCCGCCGCCAGCCAGCCGACCAGCCCGGCCACCAGCAGCGCCGCGCCCGACATCGCCGCCATCACGCCGAGCACGTCGCTGATCTCGCCCGCCGCGTGGTCGACGAACTCGACGATCACCAGCGCGCCCCGCCGCGAATCTCCTTGCACCGAAACGGGAACGACGCCGTACCTCGCCGAGCCGACCGCCGTTTCGACCGTCCCGTACGCGGGCACGGTCGCCTTCGCCAGTTCGGCGACCAGCGCGCGATCGCCGTCCAGCCGTGCGGCCGCGTCGGCCGCGCTCCGCTTCGCCGCCGCACCGTCGACGATGGAGAAGAACGTCTCGTACTTCTCCGGCAGGTTCCGTTCGAGGTAGCGCGCGAGCAGGGTGTCCACCGTGGCCGGGACGCCGGGCGTCGCCGCGTCCGCCGAGGTCAGGTAGGCGCGGAACTTCCCCGTCTCGTGGTAGATCTCGCCGTCGAGGCGGTGGTCGAGCTGGCCGCGCAGCACCGCGTGGGTGGCCACGAGCGCGCCGGCCAGTGCGAGCAGGACGACCAGCAGGACCCAGCCGAGGATGCGGGCCCTGGCGCTCACGGGTGTTCTCCCTGCCCTCGTTCCTCGGTTCGGGAGAACACCCGTGAGGCCCGAGCGCGCTGTGTCATCGGGAGCGATTCCTCCCTGCGGTCGTCATCGCTCACGGGCGTTCCGCGTCAGCCATCGAAGTCTCCATCGAAGTCTCCGTCGGAGGAGTCCGCGTCGCCGGGTTCGTCCGGTTCGCTGTCATCATCCGGGTCGGCGCCGGTACCGGCCACCCGGGGCGGCACCGGGACGGGCGCCGCGCCGCCGGACGGGACCGCGGTCGTCGACGGCGCGACGGCCGGCGCCACCACCGGGGGTCCGAGCGGGGGACTGGGGCTCGCGGGCAGCGCGCGGACGACCACGACCGCGGCCACCGCCACCAGGACAGCGGCCGTGCCGGTGAGGACGGCGATCCTGGCTCGCATACCCCCACGGTGCCCGCGGCGGGTGAGGCCGGGATGAGGAACGGATGAGAAGGCTCTCATCCGGCTGGCGCAAAAAGAGCGGGCACGGATCCCGGGAGATCCGTGCCCGCCGTCGTGCCGCGCCGCGGTTACTTGATGGCGCTACCCGCCTGCCACTTGTCCCAGGGCACCGACCAGTCGCCGTAGAGGTCCCACACCGGAAGCTGCGGGCCGCCGGAGTTGGTCACCTCGACGACATCGCCGAGACCGAGGTTCTGGTAGAACCACTTGGCGTTCTCGTCGTTGAGGTTGATGCAGCCGTGCGAGACGTTCGAGCTGCCCTGCTGGCCCACGCTGTTCGGGTTCTCGTGGACGAACTCGCCGTCGTTCGAGATCCGCTGCGACCACTTCTCGTTGGACTTGTAGTAGCCGGGCTGACCCTGGCAGACGCCGTAGGTGCACGAGTCCATCGTGTAGTTCTCGTGCTTGTCCGAGATGACGTGCGGACCGAGGTGCGTCGGCGTCGCGTCCTTGCCCATGGAGATGTCCATGGACTTCACCATCTGTCCATTGTGGAATATCTGCATCTGCTCGGTGCCGCCGTCGGCCTTGGCGACCCAGGAATCGTGCACCTTGTAGCTCTCGGTGCGGTCCGTCGCGCCGTAGACGCCGTTTCCGAAGTCCACGCCGTAGATCTTCGCCGACACCTTGAGCTGCGTGTTCGGCTTCCAGTACTCCTTGGGGCGGTAGTGGACGTTCTTGTCGTCGATCCAGTACCAGCCGCCATCCTGCTTCGGCGTCGATTCGACCGAAAGGTGCTTTTCCACCTCGGCCTTGTTCTTCACCGGCTGCCCGAAGCTGAACACGATGGGCTGGCCGACGCCGACCCCGCCCTGCGCCACCGCGCCCGGCGCCGGGATGAGGTTCGGGTTCGCCTGCTGGCGCGGGGACAGCGTGCTGATCTTGCCCTGCTGCTCCGCGGTCTTTCCCTTGCCGTCCTTGGCGTGCGCGACGATCTGGTACGTGCTGCCGTACCCGAGCGGCTCGGAGGTGGTCCAGCTCGTCCTGTCGGCGGAAAAGTCTCCCTTGACCGGTTTGTTCTTCGCCGCGTTCGACACGGTCACGTCGGCGAGCGTGCCGTTGGCCGCCTTCACCGTGATCGGCTTCGCCGGGTTCAGGTCGGAGCCGTTCGCCGGGTCGATCGTGATGGAGACCGGGGAATCGGCGGAATCGCCACCGTTGTTCGAGGCGCCGGGCGAGCCGCCGCCCTTGTCGTCGCCGGAACTGCACGCGGACAACGTCAGTGCGGCGAGCAAGAGCCCGACAATGGCGCCGCGGCCGGAAAGTAAAGTCTTCTTTGCGAACATGTGGTCTCTTTTTGAAAGTGTCAGTGGGAAAGTCAGGTGAGCGGGCATCGTCATCAAAAGTACGCGATGACGAAGACGTTCCCGCGCCCGGAATGTTGTGCCGCAGTGGCGTGGGTCACGCCACCAGGCCGGGACCACCATAGAGCCCGGCGCCGTCGACGCTCACCCCGGCCAGATAAGCCGAAGCGGTCTCGTGAGCGGCGGCCGAAAGCTCGTCCGTCCGGGTGAAGTCGAGCGGGCTCAACCGGATCGGCGCGGGGCCGGGCAGGTACAGCACGGGCACCTCCGCCGCGGCGACCGGCGCCTCCAGCACGGCCTGGTTGCGCATGCTGATCATCGCGGTGAACATCATTACCTCGGCGAAGGTCTTGGGCGCGGACGGCAGCTTGCCTGGGAACGCGCAGTCGAGCACCACCAGCGACTTCGCGCCCATCGAAAGTGCTTGCCGCATCGGCACGTTCGCCACCAGGCCACCGTCGTAGAGCAGCCTCCCGTCGTGCTGGACCGGCGGGAAAATGCCGGGAATGGCGCAGCTCGCCAGCAACGGCGAGAGCAGCGGTCCCGAGCGCAGCAGGAGCGGTTCCGCCGTATCGACGTCGGTGGTCACCACGCCGAGCGGCAGCGCGAGGTCGTCGAAGGCGGTGTCCGCGCCGACGTGCTCGGCGACGATCGCGGCGAGACCGGTGTTGGGGAAGAGGTTCGTCTTGCTGTGCCGCAACGTCCGCACCTGGCTCAGCACACCGCCGGGGAACGCCTCGTGCTTGGTCATGTGGGCCCAGATCCGTTCGAGCCTGGCGAGCGGATCGCCCTCGCCGAGCGCGAGCACGGCGCCGTTGAGCGAACCGACGGAAGTGCCCGCGACGAGATCCGGTGTCACCCCGGATTCGGTCAGCGCGCGGAGCATGCCGACCTGCATCGCGCCGAGGCTGCCACCCCCGCCCAGCACGAACCCGACGGGACGCGGAAGTACGAGCTCACCCATGCCCCGAACCTAACCGCCACCCACCCGGCCCGCCTCCCCTGCGGCCGTTCCCCCGGAGGCTCCCGCTTGGGGCATCGAAGAATTAGAGTGGGCGAACCGAACAGAGTCCAACAATCTCAAACGGTGGGTGTCCCATGAAGCGACTGCTGGCCTTCATCGCCGCGCTCGTGCTGCTCGGCGCGATGCCCGCCGCCGCGGCGCAAAGCGACAACGGTGGCGCCGCGGGGAAGCGCACCAACGCCACCTGGTTCAACGACGCGAAGACGCCGGGCGCCGATCCGTACGTCCGCTTCGACGAGGCGAGCGGCTACTACTACGCGTACTCGACCGAAGGCGCCGACGACGGGTACCACTTCGGGATCTACCGGTCGCCCGACCTCGCCACCTGGGAGCACCTCCCCGGCGGCGCGCTACGTGCCGACGACGCGAAGAACTGGGCGCACGACTGGTACTGGGCGCCGGAGGTGTACTTCAACGCGAAGACCGGCCTGTACTTCCTGTTCTACGCGGGACGGATGAACACGCGGGTCGCGGAGAACTTCAAGTACGCCGATTTCGAGGAGCCGTCGAAGGTCGGGGTCGCGGTGTCCCGCTCGCCCGCGGGCCCGTTCCGCGACATCGCGGCCGAGCCGATCGACTACTTCCCGTACGACCCCGCCTACCACGACGTCAACCTGATCATGGACAAGGCGCAGAAGAAGCCGCCGCCGACGCTGGCCGCCGGCGAGAAGGCGCCGCTGGGCACCTACATCCCGTTCATCGACCCCAACGTCTTCTTCGACGACGACGGCCGCGTCTACCTGTACTTCTCCCGCAACGCCTACCGGAACTGGGTGTGGGACACCGATCTCGGCAAGTACGTCGAGGAGTCGAACATCTACGCCGTCGAGCTGACCGCCGACTGGTGGAACGACCCGACCGGCCGCACCATGCCCGCGATCGGACCGCGCTACCGGAACGCGAACCGCGCGCCGGGGGAGGACGCCCGCAAGGACGGGTTCACCCCGATCCTGTCCTACGCGGGGGACCAGCAGCCGTGGGAGAACGCACACGTCGACGACTACGCGAAGTCCGGCGGGCAGAAGAAGGACCGGCGCTGGGCGGAGGGGTCCACGACGTTCAAGACCTACCCCGGTCACGGGAAGAAACCCGTCTACTACCTCACCTACTCGGCGAACAACTTCGAGAACGAGTTCTACGGGGTCGGGTACGCGGTGGCGGACAGCCCGCTCGGCCCGTGGAAGAAGAGCGCGGCGAACCCGGTGCTTTCGCAGGACCCGGCGAAGGGCCGGTATTCGACCGGGCACGGCAGCGTGGTCGCCTCGCCGGACGGGCGCGCGCAGTACTACGTGCACCACGGCCGTCCGTCCACTGTGGACGACAGGAAGATCTACACGTCACTGCTGAGCGTCGACCCCGCGGCGAAGGGGCTGGCCATCTCGGCGTCCACCGCGGACGAGCCGATGCCATCGGGAGTGGCGCCGTTCGAGGTGCGCGCGGACCGGCGCGCGCTCATCGGCCCTCAGGGGCGTCCCGCGGCCACTTCGGTGACGGTGACCACCGCGGATGGCGCCGCGTTCGACCTCGCCAACCCGCTCAACCGCGTGGCCGCCCGGCTCTGGCCGCCCTCGGCGGGCACCGTCCAGGTCACCGGCTCGCGGATCGCGGTCACGCCGTCGAAACCGGGCGCGGCGGTGCTCACGGTGACCTACCAGCGCGCCCGCGCGGCGGGCGGCTGTTTCGACGTGACGCAGGGCCGTGGCCACCCAGTGGCGGTTTCGGTCCCGGTGATCGCCTGGTAGAGGGCTGCGCCGGGACGATCGATGCGTGACACTCGTCACAAGGGCGCCTGCCCTTCGACGAGGAGGTACTCGTGGTCGACCAGCCGAAGGTGACGGAGAAGGAAGCGCGCGCGGTCGCGGAGGAGGCCCGTGAGAGCGGCTGGCGGAAGCCGTCGTTCGCGAAGGAGCTCTATCTCGGCCGGTTCCCGCTGGAGCTGGTGCACCCCCACCCCAGGCCGGATGCCGACGCGGCGGCGAAGGCGGACCGGTTCCTCACCGCGCTGCGCGAGTACTGCGAGACGCTCGACGGCACGATCATCGAACGGGACTCGAAGGTGCCCGACGAGTACGTCGCCGGGCTCGCGGAACTCGGCTGCTTCGGCGTCAAGATCCCGGAGGAGTACGGGGGGCTCGGGCTGAGCCAGGTCGCCTACAACCGCGCGCTGATGCTCGTCGGCTCGGTGCATCCGACGCTCGGCGTGCTGCTTTCGGCGCACCAGTCGATCGGGGTGCCGGAACCGCTCAAGCTCGCGGGCACGCCGGAGCAGAAGGCCGCCTTCCTGCCGAGGTGCGCGCGGGGCGCGGTCACCGCGTTCCTGCTCACCGAGCCGGACGTAGGCTCGGATCCGGCGAGGCTGGCGACCTCGGCGATCCCGACGGAGGACGGCGAGGCGTACGAGCTGAACGGCGTCAAGCTGTGGACCACCAACGGCGTGGTGGCCGAGCTGGTCGTGGTGATGGCGCGCGTGCCCAGGTCCGAAGGCAGGCGCGGCGGGGTCACCGCGTTCATCGTGGAGACGGATTCGCCAGGCATCACCGTCGAGCAGCGCAACGCGTTCATGGGGCTGCGCGGTATCGAAAACGGGGTCACGCGGTTCCACAACGTGCGCGTGCCCAAGGAGAACGTCGTCGGCGGCGAGGGGCAGGGCCTGAAGATCGCGCTCGCGACGCTCAACACCGGCAGGCTCTCGATACCGGCGATCTGCGCCGGCGCGAGCAAGTGGTGCCTGAAGATCGCGCGGGAGTGGTCGGCCGAACGCGTGCAGTGGGGCCGCCCGGTCGGCGAGCACGCGGCCGTGGCGAAGAAGATCTCGTTCATCGCGGCCACCACCTACGCGCTCGAAGCCGTGCTGGACCTTTCGGCGCACATGAGCGACGAAGGCCGCAACGACATCCGCATCGAGGCGGCGCTGGCGAAGCTGTGGGCCAGCGAGATGTCGTGCCAGATCGCGGACGAGCTGATGCAGATCAGGGGAGGGCGCGGGTACGAGACGGCCGAGTCGCTCGCGGCGCGCGGCGAACGGGCGGTCCCCGTCGAGCAGATCGTGCGGGACCTGCGGATCAACCGGATCTTCGAAGGCTCGTCGGAGATCATGCACCTGCTGATCGCGCGCGAGGCGGTCGACGCGCACCTGTCCGCGGCCGGTGACCTCGCCGACGCGGACGCCGACCTGAAGTCGAAGGCGAAGGCGGCGGCCAAGGCGAGCGGGTTCTACGCGAAATGGCTGCCCCAGCTCATTTCCGGCAAGGGGCAGGTGCCGACCTCGTTCCGCGAGTTCGGTCCACTCGCGACACATCTGCGCTACGTCGAGCGGACGGCCCGCAAGCTGGCCAGGTCGACCTTCTACGGCATGGCCCGCTGGCAGGCCGGGCTCGAACGCAGGCAGGGCTTCCTCGGCAGGGTCGTCGACATCGGCGCGGAGCTGTTCGCGATGGCGGCGGTCTGCGTACGGGCCGAGATGCAGCGCGCCGACGGCGAAGGCGAGTCCGGCGCCGAGCTGGCCGAAGTGTTCTGCCGTCAGTCGAGGCTGCGCGTCGAGGCGCTTTTCGACGCGTTGTGGGACAACACGGACGAGGTGGACCAGCGGCTCGCCGGGGAAGTGCTCGAAGGGCACTACACGTGGCTCGAAGCCGGTGTCCTCGATCCGAGCGAGGGCACCGGGCCGTGGATCGCGCACTGGGAACCCGGCGCGACGAAGGTGAAGAACCTTTCACGTCCGTATGTTCGACGGCGGTGAAAACGTGGTGTTAGGGAACTGAAAGCGCCGTTGAGTAGAAAAGAGGTGATCGGCCCCGGAAGGAACGGACAGCGTTGATGAAGGCTTCGGAACGTGGCGTGCGCAGCGCCGGTATCGGCACCGCGTTCGTCGCGGCGGACGGTGTTCGCGGGTAAAAAGTGACTGTCCGCGTGGTGGTGTCACAGAAGTGCGGTCACCGCGACGAATCGGCGGTGGCCGCCTCCTGCCCGGCTTCCGGTGCGCCCAGTGCCTTCTTTTTCTTGTAGCGGAGCAGGAAGAAGACGCCGACCGCCGCGAGCACGCCCACCACGATGAGACCGCCGGTGCTCATCGCGCCTTCGATCTTCTTCGCCGCTTCACCCAGCGCGGCGCCGATGCCGATGTGCAGGGCGGACCAGCACAGCGCACCGGCGGCGACGGCGGGCAGGAACTTGCGGTACGGCAGTCCCGAGGTGCCGGCGGCCGCCGGGGTGAGCGTGCGGACCACCGGCAGGAAGCGGGCGAAGAACACCGCCCATGCGCCCCGGCGCTGGAGGATGCCGGTGGCCTTGTCCCACGCGTCGACGCCGTACTTCTGGATCAGCTTCGTCTCGCGCAGGCGCGGCCCGAAGCGCTTGCCGATGTAGTAGCCGAGCGAGTCGCCCAGTGCCGCGCACACCGTCACCACGGCCCACAGGACGAGGAACCGCGGCACCGAGGTCGCGGTCGTCGCCGCGATCAGCAGCCCGCCTTCGCCCGGCGCGATGAAGCCGAGCCCGATCGTGCACTCGGCGAACACGAGCCCGCCCGTCGCCCCCACGAGCGCCGGCTGCGGTAGCGCCTGCAGCCATTCGAGTACGTCGCTCACCACTGCCACGGTTCATCCCCCGCCCGTTAGATCCCACCTTGTCTGAATTCACCCTATCTGGTGAGTGCGGGCGGCCGCGTTGAACCTTCGTCAGGGCGTGGACGTCACTTTCGGCTACTTCGCGAGTCGTTCGAGGAGGCTGGTGGCTTCCTGGGCGGCGGGTCCGGCCGTGGACAGGTGCGCCAGGTTCGCGGGGAGTTCCTCGCCGCGGTGTGCCACGGTCTGGGCGTAGAGGCGCCCGGCCCGGTAGGAGGAGCGCACCAGCGGCCCGGCCATCA
>NZ_BAAANN010000080.1:0-14251 GCF_039529815.1 Amycolatopsis minnesotensis
GGAACTGCTCCGGATACTTCGACGAACGTGACACAGGGACATCCTTCCCCAGACCAGCGTCTGGGATCAGGGTGACCGGTTCACAGGGGCAACCTCACTTGGAGGTACCTCTCGGCAGCGTGGAGTGTGGGGGGTGCGGACGAGGAGGACGCCATGCGACTGAGCTACATCGAAGAACATGCTGTCGACCCGGAGATGATGCGGGCCGGCCAAGTCCATCATGGATCGTGATGCGCCGTACCTGCGGGTGACCGCGGCTATCGACGAGCTGTTCCGAACCGGGCGATGTGGAACTTTGTGGTCCATCGCCAGCGCGCGCTCCCTCACTCTTTTCGGGGATTCCGGTGCCTTTGTCGGCACATGGCTGATCGAGATAACGCGGCTGACGATCGCGCCCTCATTCTCCGTGATGGTCGTTGCCGGAGTGAACTGATTCCGGCCATGCGACGACCGCTTTATCAGAACTGAGGTAGGAGTGAAATCATGACCGAGTACCACGAGACCGTCGTCATCGGTGGGGGCTTCGGCGGGATCTGCGCTGCGCACGACCTCCTGGATGAGGGGCGGGACGACTTCGTCATGCTCGAGCGTGCCGGAGAACTGGGCGGGGTGTGGCGGGACAACCGCTACCCCAATGGGGCTGCGACGTCCCGGCACATTTTTACGGCCTCTCGTTCGCGCCAAACCCGACGTGGACGCGCAGCTACGCGCCGTGGTACGAGATCCTCGCCTACCTCAACAAAGTGGCCGACGATCTAGGAGTCCGGGACCGCATCCGGTTCAATGCCACCCTGGTGTCGGCGAGTTGGGAGGAGCGCGCCGGTGTGTGGAACCTGCGCACCGCTGAGGGGACATCACTGTCGTGCCGGTTCCTGATCGTGGCGAGTGGTTCGCTCAGCAATCCTCGCATTCCTGACATTCCGGGGCGCGAGACGTTTCGCGGCGAAGTGATCCACACGGCGGAATGGGACGAACGGGTCTCCCTGGAAGGTCGGCGCGTGGTGGTCGTCGGTGCGAGCGCCAGCGCCGCTCAGGTTCTCCCCTATGCGGTCGACGTGGCCGAGAGCGTGTTGGCGGTGATCCGCACCCCGCCCTATGTCATGCCGAAGGACGAACAGTTCTACGACGCCGAGGCGCAGGCGCGGTTCCGGGACGAACCGGAGCGGATGGAAGCCATCCGTTCAGAGGCCGAGCACAGCTTCAACGTCGAGGCGGAAACACAGGCGGTCATGGACGAGACCCAGCTTGCCAAGATCGAAAGGCAGTGGCGTGACTACATGGAGTCGCAGATCGTCGATGCCGACCTGCGCGACCTCCTGACGCCCTCGTACAGGTTCGGCTGCCGCCGGCCGGTCCTCTCCAGCACGTTCTACCCCGCCCTCGCCGACCGCAGGACCACCGTCTGGTCGGCGGAGATCTCAAGGATGACCGCGACCGGCGTCGTGACCAGTGACGGGCGCGAATGGGACGCCGACGTGGTCGTTCTCGCGGCCGGCTTCACCGCGACCGACATGTTCGCCGGGATCGAGTTCGACGGCGAATCCGCGCGGTCGCTGAAGGCGGATGTGTGGCGCGAAGCGCCACACGCGTACAAGGGCACTATCGTCGCCGGGTTCCCCAACCTCTTCTTCGTGACCGGCCCGCACACCCAGGCGAGCGGGTCCATCATCGCGGTCATCGAGGCGCAGATGAAGATGATCATGCAGTACATTCGGCGGTCGACGAGAACGGCGGCGTCTCCGTCCAACCGTCGGAGAGGGCTCAGCAGGAGTTCAACACCTGGGTCGACGGCGCAATGGCGGACAGCGTCTGGGAGGCCGGTGCGTGCCACAGCTGGTACCGCCTGGGCATGGCGGGCAAGGTCGTGACCAAATGGCCCGGAAACCTCGCAAGCTTCCAGAAATGACCAGCTCGGTCGACCTCGGCGACCTCGTGCTGAAGTCTGACACGCCCGAGTCCCCTGCCCTGCTGGCCACGTCTGCCGCGGATGCGCCGGCTACCGGGCAGCTCCCTGGCTAAAGTCCTTCCGCGGCAAGGGGAATCCGCACGGTGAACACCGTGCCGACGCCGGGCGCGCTGGCGACCGTGATCGTCCCTTCGTGCGCGGTCACGATTTCGCGGGTGATGGCGAGGCCGAGGCCGCGGCCCCCGGTGTGCCTGCTGCGGGCGGAGTCGGCGCGCCAGAAGCGGTCGAACACGTGCGGCAGGTCCTCGCGGGAAATGCCGTGACCGGTGTCGGCGACCTGCAGGAGCGCGTCGCCGCCGTCGATGCTCACCCGCAGCTTGACCATTCCGTCCGGCGCGGTCGCCCGCAGTGCGTTGGTGATCAGGTTGGCCGTCACCTGGCGGAACCGGTCCGGATCGGCCACCACGATCACCGGTTCCGGGGCGTCGACCTCGATGCGCACCCCGGTACCGGCCGCGTGCGCGATGCTGGCCGCGCGCAGCAGCTCGGCCAGGTCCATCGGCGCCGGGTGGTATTCGAGCGAGCCCGCCTCGGCGAGCGCGAGTTCCTGGAGATCGTCGATCAGGCGCTGTTGCAGCAGCGCTTCCTCGTACAGCGACCGGAAAAGGTCCTGATCGGGCGAGAACACGCCGTCCTGCAACGCTTCGAGGTAGCCGCGGATGTTCGCGATCGGGGTGCGCAGCTCGTGTGCGATGTCGCCGATCATGGTGTGCTGCTGTTCCTTGCTGCGCTGCAACGATTCGGCCATCCGGTTGAACGAACGGCCGAGCTTGGCCAGTTCGTCGCCGCCCCGCACCGGCACGCGCTCGTCCAGCGCGCCTTCGCCGAGGCGCTGCGAGGCGGCCGCGAGCGCGCCGATCGGCCGGAGCACCCGCATGCTGATCAGCAGGGCGGCGGCCAGTGCCACGAGCGCGACCAGTCCGGCGACCAGCAGTGCGGGAGTCACCGAGATGCGGGGCGGCGGGGGCGGCTGGTCCACGCTGCCGACGAGGACCTGCGCTGGCGGTGGCGTCAGATTCGCGACCTGCGCCTGGTACTCCCGGTTCAGGCAGGCCACGTTCAGGCTGCACCTGTCAATGATGTAGTCGGTGGTCCCGTAGGTCTGGCTCTCGCCCGTCACACTAGGTGGGGGTGCCGCCGACGGCCCGCACAAGCCCGGCGAGCGGAGGGACCGATGGCCCGCGGCGTCGGTGGCCAGGGTCGGCGTCGTACCGGCCCTGAGGGCGCAATCGGCGACCCTGGCGGTTTCGAAGTAGCTGCCGATCTGGGCGGCGATGATCGATCTGAGGCCTTGTCGCGTGTAGATATCGTCGAACGACACCGACGGGCGGGTGTCGAGGGAAACGGTGAGCCGGGCCGGGGTCGGCCCGGCGGCCGGATTGCTGTCCGCGGTCACCGTGCCGTCATCGGTCTTGAGGCGAACCCGCTGGCTGATCTGCCCGGCCTGCGCCGTGACGGTGCCGCCGACGCCGTTCCACGAGCGGTGCGCCAGGCCGTACACGGTGATCGCGTCCACGGCGTTGTTGACGTCCTGCTGGTCGAGCGCGGCGGACTCGGTCACCTGCTGAGCGGTCTGCCGGACGGTGAGCCACGCGGTCGCCCCCGCGGTGGCGGCCGCGACGGCGAAGATCAGCAGGAAGACCCGCGCCCGGAAGCTGAGCCGGTTCACGGCCCCTCGGCGAACCGGTATCCGCGGCCGGGCACGGTCAGCACGTACTTCGGATGCGACGGCGCGGGCTCGATCTTGCGGCGCAGGTTCATCACGTGCGCGTCGATGGTGCGTTCCTGCACGTGCTGATCGAACCCGAAGGCCCGCTCGATCAGCTGGGCCCTGGTGAACGCGCGGCCGGGTTCGGCGGCCAGCGCCCGCAGCAGCTCGAACTCCTTGGCGGTGAGCGCGACCGGCCGCCCGGCGACGCGCACCTCGAACCGGTCCGGATCGATCTCGACGTCGAGCACCCGGATCAGGCCCGGCGCGGGCTGCCCGTCACCGGCGCGGCGCAGCAGTGCCCGCACCCGCGCGGTGAGCACCCGCGGGCTGTAGGGCTTGGTCAGGTAGTCGTCGGCGCCGAGGTCGAGGCCCAGCAACTGGTCCGCCTCGGTCGACCGGGCGGTCAGCATCAGGATCGGCACCGACGATTCGGTACGCAGCACCCGGCACACGTCAAGGCCGTCCACCTCGGGCAGCATCACGTCGAGCACGACCAGGTCGGGCCTGCGGGCCCGGCTGAGGTCCAGCGCGGTCCGGCCGTCCGCGGCGACCAGCACGCTGTGCCCCTCGCGTTCCAGGTAGGCACGAATCAGATGGGACTGCTTCGCGTCGTCCTCGGCCACCAAAATGCGTGCACTCACCCAGCACATCCTGCCCGAAAAGGCACGGTCCGCCGTGAAGAAACGATGAAGCGGCCGTTCGATATCCGCTGAGCGGCTCCCGGCCATCCGAGGCGGATCACTTCTTCGTCGATCCTTCATCACCGCCATCGCAGCATCGGAACAGCCGCCTTCACGGCACTTCCGAAGGAGATCCGATGTCGCGTAGTTCCTTGCTCGCGCTGCTGGTGGGCGCGCTCGCCGCGGCGACGTACTTCGTTTTCACGAGCGCCCCGATGGTCGAAGGAAAGCCGCTCTCGGCCGGACTGGCGTCGTCCCCGCCGGGCAGGTCACTCGAAGTCCCGGCACCGGATGCCGCCAAGGTGTCGGCCGACGTCCGCGGCGAGTGGTCCTGGGCACTGCGCGACCGCGACACCGGCACCACGATCGGCGGCGGCACCCTGCACAACACCACCGAGTCCATGATCAAGAGCTGGCTCGCGGTGGACTACCTCGCCTCGCACGGTTCGCGGCTCTCGGCCGCGGACGAGGACCGGCTCACCAGGATGATCCGGTTCAGCGACGACCACGCCGCGCAGACGCTGTACCTGGACCTGGGCGGTGACGCCTCGGTGGCACGGATGATCACCACCTGCGGGTTGCACGACACGCGGATCCACCCGAACTGGTGGTCCAAGACCACCATGACGGCAGGCGACGCGACCCTGCTCGGCGAGTGCGTGGCCCGCGGCCCCGGCCTGACCCCGCAGTGGCGGGCGAAACTGCTCGGCCTGATGCGGTCGGTCGACCCCAGCAACGCGTTCGGCATCCCGGAGGCGCCGGCGCTGGCCGGTGCGCACCTGGCGATCAAGAACGGCTGGACGGAGCACGGCGGCACGTGGGCGGTGAACTGCATGGCGATCTGGGACCACTGGGTGCTCGCCGTGCTGGTGCGCTATCCGGACCAGGGCACCGAACACCGCTACGGCGCCGGCGTGTGCAAAACCGTTGCCCAGCAACTGTTCGGCTGAATCGCTCGTCACGGCCATCGCAGGTGTACCTCCAGCCGCTCGAGACCGCGCTGGACGAACTGATCGCGGTAGCGCGGCTCCCGTGCGAGCGACAGCGGCCGGTTCGGGGTCCGCCCCCCGGGTATGTCGAGGACGTTCTGCGGTTGGTGGGCCCAGCGCGAAAACGCCTTCAGCCGGTCGTGGTCGGCGCCGTTACAGCAGCGCGGGTTCGGCGGGAATGGCCCCGGGATCCTCGTCACCGACGGCGGCGCTGATCTCCAGCACCACCAGACCGCCGGGAACACGGCCTCGTTTGAGCATGGAACGTACCCGCCTTCACACGACGACAGTGTCGGACAACTGTCGGACATCTGGCGATCAGGACCACCGAAGCGGAGCCGTTCGATCACCACTCCGGGCTCTTTCGGTCAGCTCGCCTCGTTTCACCTGCCTTCGCGGGAGCGTCTCTCGCGCACCTGCCGGGCCGCCAGCGGGGCAGGCCGCCCGCTCAATCGAGGTACAGGCGATCACCCCGAACGGGATCGCGCGGCCGAGTAGCGCGCGGTCGGGCGACGGCACCCTTTCAGCGGTCTCGGTGGGTGATGTGACGGACGAGCGCGGCGAGTTCTTCGAGCGGCTCCGCTTCGCCCTCGACGCGGTGCAGGTGGGTCAGCGCGGACGCGGTGTGGCGTGCCGCCCTGGCTTCGGCCCATTCCTTACCGCCGCACCGTTCGATCAGGTCCGCCGCCTCGGTCGCTTCGTCGTCGGACAGCGCGCCTGGACGCTCGTAGAGTTCCGCCAGCCGGCGCGCGTCCGTCCCGCCGGAATTCAGCGCGGCGAGCACGGGTGCGGATTTCTTCCTGCGGTGGACGTCGGCCAGGACCGGTTTGCCCGTCGCGGCCGGATCACCCCACAACCCGAGCAGGTCGTCGGCGAACTGGAAGGCCATGCCGAGCTGGAAGCCGAAGGCGGCGAGTTCGCCGGTCACCGCGTCCGGCGCGCCGGCCAGCAGCGGTCCCAGCGAACAAGCGCACGAGAGCAGGGCCGCGGTCTTGCCCTGTGCCATGTCCGAATATTCGTCCGGTGTCACCGATTCCCGGTTTTCGAAGGTCACGTCGAGGGTTTGCCCGCGCACCAGCTCCCGTACGGTGGCGAGCAACCGCCGCACCGCCCGGCGGTCCGCGCTGCGGTCTGTTTCGGCGGTGAGCCGCACGGCGGCGGCGAGCAAGGCGTCACCGGCGAGAATGGCGGCATGCGTGCCGAACACGACCCAGGCGGCGGGCCGGTGCCTGCGTTGCCGGTCGCCGTCGATCACGTCGTCGTGCAGTAGCGAGAAGTCGTGGATCATCTCGGCGACGACAGCGGCTCGCACGGCCGTGGTCTCCGGTGCGCCGACGGCTCGCGCCGCGAGCACGGCGAGCACCGGCCGCAGGGCCTTGCCCGCCGGGTCGGCGAGGTTCTCCCCGAATTCGTCGAGCCAGCCCGCGTGGTAACCGGCGATGTTCGCCACCGGCGGTGCGAGCTGGTTCACGTAGTGCCGCTGCACCGGCAGGACGAGGGCCCGGATCTCAGCGAACGCGACGAGCGGGTCGGCCGCGCGCGGTGTGGCCGGGCGGCTTTCGGAAGAAAGCAACATGGTTGGTCCCTTCTCCTGCTCGCGGTGACACCACCCTCACCTTTCCGGGCCGGACGGTTTCGGTGCCAGCAGGGAAGTGTCGGTGGACAGCAGCACTCCGTCGGTCACCTGATAGCGGTCGCTGCGGAAGGACCAGTCGAGATTCCCCCGCATCCACGCACGCATACCGTCGGTGAATTTCCGCGCCGCGACGACGGCTTCGGGTTCCAAGCCGCGCCATCGGCTCAGGAGCGCTTCCAGTTCGGCCTCCGCGTCTTCGAACTGCTTGACCTGCTCGGCGACCAGCGTGTAGGCCGCGTCGACGGCTTCCGGCAGGCCGATTTCGCGTTCCGCGGCCAGTACGAGCACGCCGTTGGTGGTTTCCCCGGCGGCCAGTTCCTTGCGCAGCGAAACGATGTCGTTGACCCAGACCACCACATCGGCGGCGCGGTCGAACATGGCGCGGGTCTGCTCGAACTCGTGGAGGAGTGCGGGCACCTCCAGCCCGGAAGCCACCTCGATGAGGTCCAGCGACGGGGTGATGCCGCCGGATGCCCGGCGCAACTGGCGATAGCCGAGCAGGTCAGGTACGCGCCGGGTCCGCCGGTTGAAGGCTTCGTACTTGAAGGCGGCGAGGAAGTGCGCCATGTGCTGGGTGAATCGCGTTCGCCACGTCAGGCCCATCCCGGCCGTCAGCCGGTGCCACACGTCGGCGAGTTGTGCTTCCAGCCGCGTTTCCGCGGCGCCGGGCTCGCGGTCACCGGCCAGGACCCGCAACGTCCGCGCCGCTGTCTCGTCGTACTGGCCAGCGCACCGGTCGAAGCAGTCGTCGATGACGAACGCCCAGGTGAACCAGCCGGAGACCGCTTCGAGGCGAGCCGGGAGGATGGTCGGGTAGGTCCGCGCCACGAGTTCGCCGAGCCGGGTCCTGGCGAGTTTGTCCCGTGCCCGCGCGTCGTCCAACAGCGCGTAGCGGTCCGCCCATCCGATGATGTGGGCCTCCAGTTCCGCCACGTGCGGGGAAATCGCCGAATCGAGGCCGCGCAGCGGGTGCCACGGCGGTGGCGCCAGCCGCAGGTCCGCACCGGGTTCCGTTGCCGCGCCGGTCATGCCGCGCCGCCTTCGTGCCGCCGAGCTTCCACGATCATCGGCAGGTGGCCCGTGGTCAGTTCCGCCTTCACCGCTGGTTTGATCGTGTGTCCCGGTTTGTGCCGGATCTTCCAGCGAGCGGCGATGGAGGCGAGCGCGATGGTCATCTCGTGGTTCGCGAGGACGTCCCCGAGGCATTTGCGGGTGCCGCCGCTGAAGGAGATGACCGCGTTTCGCGGGATTTTCTTCAGGTTTTCGGGCAGCCAGCGATCGGGCACGAACGCGTCGGGATCGGTGAACACGGCCGGATCCCGGTGCAACGCGTACGGGCTGAACAGAATGCTCGCCCCCGAAGGAATGGCGTGTCCCGCTAGTTCGGTGTCGACGACCGCGCGGCGCGTGATGAACCACACCGGCGGGTACATCCGCAACGCTTCGTTGACGACGCGATTCGTGAACGGCAGCGCCGGGAAATCCGCATCGACGGCGGTGCGCCCGCCCAGAACCGAGTCGACCTCCTCGTGCAGGCGAGACTCGGCATCGGGGTGCTGGCTCACCAGGTACAGAGCCCAGGTGAGCCCCGAGGCCGGTGTTTCCACCCCGGCCGCGAGCACGGTCATCAATTCGTCGCGAATCTGCTCGTCGGTCAGCCCGGCACCGTTTTCGTCCCTTCCCGACACCAGAATGGACAGGATGTCCTCCTGCGGCCCGTTTCCCTGGCGATAGGCGTCCCGCATGGACGAAATGACGTTCTCCAGCCGCCGGAGCGCGCGCCGGTAATCCTGGTTCGCCTTGGTCGGGACGTCGTGCACCACCGGCAGCGGCACCGTCATCCGCCGGTAAACGCCTTTCCACACCACCGGGAACGACCGTTGCACCTCGGCGATCGCTTCCGCGCTGACCTGCTGGTCGGAGAACATGGCCTCCGCCGTCACCCGGGTCGTGAGCTTGCTCATCTCCTCGAGCAGATCGATCTCCTGGCCGCCGTGCCAGGAGCCGACCAGGTCGGCCACGTGCCGCGCCATCACCGCCGAGTACCCGGCGATCTTGCCCTTGGTGAACGCGGGCTGGATGAACGCGCGCTGGCGTTTGTGCGTCTTGACGCTGCAGGTACCGACACCGTCACCGAGGATGACCCGCATCTTGTCGATGAACTCGCCGCCCTTGTCGAACTCCCGGGGCCGGTGCAGCACTTCCTGGACGACGTCGTGGGTCGCCGCGAAGTAGGCGGTGCTCCGGCCCAGCCGGACCCGCACCAGGTCCCCCTGCTGCCGCAGGGCGGGAAGGTAGTCGAGCGGATTCCGGAAGATCTGGAGGGCGTTTCCCAGTAGCGGCAACCGTCCCGGCGCGTCCCCGAGCACGTACTGGCGGCTTTCCTCAGTGACTGTCATGGCTGAACTCCGAAATCTCTGTTGTACCGCGGTTTTCCTCATTGCTGCTTCCGGTGTCACCGGCCGGTGAACGACGCTTTCCGCTTCTCCGTGAAGGCACGCATTCCCTCCTTCTGGTCCTCGGTCGCGAACAGCGCGTGGAACACCCGCCGCTCGTAACGGATTCCGTCCGAGAGACCGGTTTCCAGTGCGCGGTCGACGCATTCGCGGGCCGCCATCGCGGCGAGCTTGCCGAAACCGGCGATCCGCTCGGCCACTTCGGTGGCCTCGTCGAGCAGGCGACCCGCCGGGACGACGCGGGAGATCAGGCCGATCCGCTCCGCCTCCGCGGCGTCGACCAGCTTTCCCGTGAGGATCAGGTCCATCGCCTTGGCCTTTCCGACCAGCCGCGTGAGCCGCTGGGTGCCGCCGATCCCGGGAATGACGCCGAGGGTGATCTCCGGTTGCCCGAACTTCGCGGTATCGGCCGCGATGACCAGGTCGCACATCATCGCCAGTTCGCAGCCACCGCCGAGGGCGTAACCGGACACGGCGGCCAGTTTCGGCGTGCGCAAGGCGGCGAACGCGTCCCAGCCCGCGAAGAAGTCTTCGGTGAGCATGTCGACGGCGGTCTTGCCGGACATCTCGCCGATGTCGGCGCCGGCCGCGAACGCGCGCTCCGATCCGGTGAGCACGAAGCACCCGACGCCGGGATCGCGGTCCAGGGGAGTCAGGGTGGCGGCCAGTTCGGTCATCAGTGCGGTGTCGAGGGCGTTCAAGACCTCGGGCCGGTGCAGCCGCACCCAGACCACCCGGCCGGATCGTTCGATCTTCAGGCGCATGGTTTCGTTGCCTTTCTTCGAGCTGGGGCTCAGGAGTCCCAGATGGCGCCGTAGGCGGGAATTCCCCGGGATTCGAGGCCGTGGACGACCTGCCAGGTGAGCTTCTTGTTGGAAATGCAGATGACCGCTTCGGCGCCGAAGTCGCGGTAGGCGGCGTAGGCGAGCCGGACCATGTCGGGCTTGCCGTGCTGCCCGGTGTCCCAGATCCGGGCGTCCGGCTGGACGGCCAGGATCTCGTCCACCAGTTCGTCCCCGTAGGTGTCGCGCGGGGCGCGGGTCGCCCACACCAGGAGGGCGGGCACTTCCTGGGCCAGCAGGTGGGGCAGGCACGGGCCGATGCCGCTGCCGGTGGCGACGTAGACGACCCGCCGGAACAGTTTCTCGATGTTGGCGACCCCGGCGGTCGTGATGCCCTTGACCCAGACGCGGGCAGGCAGATCGTCGATGAACCTGCCGGTCCAATCCCCCGCCCGTGAGATGGTCAGGCGGAAACCGTGCTCATCAGGGGACGGGATGTTGGCGAACGAGTGCCATTCCCGGAACGGGGAACGGCTGATCGCGGTCGACGAACCGGCGAAGGGTTTGCGGCCGTGGGTGAACCGGGCGATGGCGACATGCGACGAAGGCCGCTCGATGCGCACCGCAACCTTGCGCAGCCGCGTCCACGGCGCGGCGACGGCCGCGGTGAGCACGGCCAGCACCCAGAAATCGGGTGTGGTGATCAGCGACGATCCACTGTGGAGCACTCGCACCACCGTCAGTGCCCACAGAAGGACCAGCGACAGCCAGCCACCGAACCGGTGCGTGAGTTCGAAACGGTTGTGGGACTTCGCCCGCAGCCTCGGCGTCGCCAGCACCACCATGCCCAGAAACAGGGCCACCAACGCGTAAGCCAGCACCAGCACCGCCGCCGGCGCGGCCTGCGCGGTGGCGAGCCCGACGAACGCCGCGAACCAGAGCGTCCCGGACAGCGCTCCCCCGATGTGCAGGCCGCCGAAGTGGTACACCTTGCCCAGCAGCCACCGCACCCGCAGCGGCCAGGTCACCGGCACCGAGGTGGCCACCCGGAACATCAGGTTGATCAAGCGCTGGCGCCGGATCAGCACGGCCAGCGCGAAGTTCGCCAACGCCGCGCGCGACGCGAAGTCGACGGAGATCCCGCCGGGCACGGCACAGCCCAGCACGACCAGGTTGACCAGCACCACGCTCGCCGCGAGCCGGTTGTGGTGCATCAGCTTCGGATGCTTGAACACCCGGCGCAGCCGGGGAAGAGCGGGCGGCAGGACGGCGTCGTCCCGGTGTTCGGCCAGCGCGGTCATGCGACCGCCCCTTCGCCCCGCGCGATGCGCAGCAACGAGGCCTTGTCGATCTTGCCGCGGCTGGTCACCGGCAACGCGGCGAGCCGGTGCACGACAGCGGGTGTGCAGTAGTAGGGCAGCGCGTCGGCCACCGCGCGGATCGCGGCGACCGGGTCGACGGTCGCGGGCTGGACGAAGGCCACGAGCGTGGTGTCGTCGAGCTTGAGGGTGGCCGCCCTGGTGCAACCGGGCAGGCTCTCCAACACGGCCGACACCGAGTCCAGCTCGATCCGGAAGCCACGGATCTTGACCTGGTCGTCGGTGCGCCCGAGGTGTTCCAGCTGGCCGTCGGGGGTCCAGCGGGCCAGGTCGCGGGTGCGGAACATCATCCGGCCGCCGCCGAGGAACGGATCGGGCGCGTAGCGCTCGGCGTTGAGCTCGGGATTGGCCAGATATCCCGCGGTGACGCAGTTCCCCCCTGCCCACATCTCGCCGACGTCCCCGATCGGACAGGGTGCACGGTGCTCGTCGAGGAGGTAGACGGTGTTGTTCGGGGTGGGACTGCCGATGGTGAGGAGCGGGGCGGCGGGGTGGTGGCGCCGCATCGTGTTGACGATGGTGACCTCGGTCGGCCCGCACCCGTTGTAGAAGGTGCCGATCCGCGCCCAGCGGTCGGCCAGCGACCGCGGGCACGGCTCGCCTGCCACGGCCACGGTCCGCAGCCGCGTGCACTTGGCCGGATCCAGCGAGGACAGGATGGTCGGGGTCGCGATCAGGACGTCCGCCCGGCCGGCGGCCGCTTCGATGTCGCCGTCGCGGATCAGCAGGGTGCCGCCGTGGGTGAGGCAGCCGAGGATCTCCCACGCCGCCATGTCGAAGGCGATGTTGAGGATCTGCCCGACCACCGTGCCCCGCCGGATACCGAGATCACCTGGCTCGGTGAGGAGCAGGTTCGCCACATTGGCATGGGTGACCACGACCCCGTTGGGACTGCCGGTCGTGCCCGAGGTGAACAAGACGTAGCAGGCGTGGTCCGGGGTGATCTCGACGCGCGGCTTAGCGGCATCGGTTCGCTCGGCCATGACCGAGTCGATGTCGATGCCGGTGTGTCCGGCCGGGACGGTCACCGGGGCATCGGATTGGGTGAGGACGATTTCGGCCCGGGTGGTGGCCAGGACGTGCCGAAGAATCGCGGGACGGGTGATCCGGGCGTCCTGCGGCACGTAGGCGGCACCCGCTTTCAGGATCGCGAGAATACCGACGACCATCGGAACGCCCCGGCGGACGACCAGCGCGACGTGGTCGCCCGCGCGTACCCCGTGCTCGATCAGGCGGGTAGCCAGCCGGTCCGCGTGCCAGTCGAGCTCACCGTAGGTGAGCCGGCGCCCGCCGTGCTCGACCGCGATCGCACTGGGCGCGATGGCGGCATGCCGTTCGATCAGCAGGTGCAGGGGGTCGGGGGGTACCGCACGCTCGGGTCCCCACCCGAAGCGCCGGAACAACTGGCGATCCGCCGGGCTCAGCCCGGCAAGATCCGGACCGGCAGCGGAGAGCGATTCCGCGGTATCGACGACGTAGACCATGGGAACTTGGCTCCGTTCAAAGCTTCCCCCTCGAAGTCCTCGAACTCGGCGGTGACCGAGTGCCACAGCCAGACACGCCCGATCAGGCCAAATCATTACGCTGTGTGGCCTATTTGGTACTTTCTGAGGGAGACTTGTGTCACTAGCCGTCAGGCAACCGTGACCCAAAGATACGATCCGGTCCCCAAAAGTACCCTTTCGCAAGAAAACCTTGACCGCACCAGTAAGCGGTGATACAGGGATCGCACGTTTCCGGACCAGGCCATCCGAGGTGGCACATGAGCTGCCGGGCCGCGTCGAGTTCAGCCCAACCTTGATAAACCCAAGTGGTCACACCGGAAATGGTGGTAGTGCCCGCCGCCAGCGCAAACGAGGTCGTTCACGGCGACCACACTTACGCGCACGTCCGGCCTCGTACCAGAAACCCGGGCGGAAACGGTGGATCCTGCTTCTCCAACGCCGCCAAGAACCGTTTCGTGGGTTACAAAGGATTTACAGCCCCTACGGTGCCTCGCTCGCCGCTACCGCAGCCGCTGGCGTTCAGATCCGGCCGCCCGAAGCGAACCGCGCACCCAGCCGCTTCAACCACCATCGCCCTGCCCGTGGAACTACGACCAGCCCCGGCCACCGTCCACCATCTTCGGCCACGCCCCAGGACCAGGAACCCGAACCGCCGTGGCCACCGTTCGACCTCGTCATGCCCGCCGTCCCTGAACCGCCCGCGACAGCAACAGCCGGCGAGCCGTGCACCGGTGTCACCACCCCGCAGACCGTGCACAGGACCAGTGACACCCCGGTAACGACCCGATTCGACAAGCACACAACCGCCTTCACCCGGCGCGCGCTGATCGGCCTCGTCGACGCCCCGATCCCCGCCGACGCCCAGCCCTGCGCCGAATGCCACCAGGGCACCCCGCTCAGGAGTAACCGTGTCGACGGCCGAACCCGCCAGGCGCCCACGTCAACACCGGCAAGCGCAAGGCCCGCCCGCGGGCCGATCAAGACCGCGAGTTGCCGCGGTCCCCAGGTCCAGCAGGGCACCCGGCCCGCACAGCGTCTGATGACCTCCCGCTAAGAGCGTGTCTCATTTGGTGAGTTTCTTGTAGCAGGTAAGCGTGGCGGCGAGGGTGAGGAAGGCGCAAAAGTGGTTGGCGTAGCGGTCATAGCG
>NZ_BAAANN010000081.1:0-13839 GCF_039529815.1 Amycolatopsis minnesotensis
TCGCCACCCACACCGAAAACACCACCGGCGCCACGGTCGTGCCGACCCTGCGCCGCGACGACGGCGACTGGGACCGCTTCCTGCTCTCCGCCGCGCAAACCTGGGTCACCGGCACCCCCATCACCTGGCCCGCCCCGGAGCAGCACCGGCCCGTCGTCCTCCCGCCGTACGCGTTCGCGCGCGAGCGTTACTGGCTGCCCGACGACGTGCGCGCGGTCCGAGCCACCGCCGACCCCGAAGAGGGCCGGTTCTGGGACGTGGTCGGCAACCGCGACATCGACGGCTTCGCCGACCTGCTCGGCGTCACCACCGGCGACGGCGAGCTGGAGCCCGCGCTCACCGCGCTTTCGGACTGGCACGGGCGACGCCACGAAGGCCGCCTCGCCGACGAAAGCGCCTACCAGGTCCGCTGGGTGCCGGTGACGGTGCCGCCCGGCGCGCACCCCGGCTTGTGGGTCCTCGTCGCGGGTACCGGCTGTCCCGAAGAGCCGCTCACCGCGCTCGGCGAGCAGATCCGGAACCGCGGCGGCGAGGTCGTGACCGTCCACATCGGAAACGACCGCGCGGCACTGGCCGACCGGCTCACCGAATCCCTCGCGGGCCGCCGGGCCGGCGGGGTCGCCGCGTTCCTCGGCTGGGGCGAGGACACCGGGCCGGACGCGTTGTGGGAACTGGTGGTCCTGACCCAGGGCACCGCGGACGCGGGCGTCGAAGCTCCGTTGTGGTGCGTGACCACGGGCGCGGTCTCGACCGGCCCCGGCGACGCGGTCCGCTCGCCGGTTTCGGCCGGGCTGTGGGGCCTCGGCCGCGCGGCGGGGCTGGAGACCGGCGACCGCTGGGGCGGCCTGGTCGACCTGCCCGGCGCGTCGGCGGCGGCCACCCTCGCGGACGTGCTCACCGGAACCGGGCCCGAGCGCGAGATCGCGGTGCGCGGCACCGGATCGCTCGCCCGCCGCCTCGCCAACGCCGTCGTCACGGACGGCGAGCCCGTCGATCTCGACGGCGGCACCGTCCTGGTCACCGGCGGCACCGGCGCGCTCGGCACGCGTGTCGTCCGCTGGCTCGTCGAGCAGGGCGCGGCGAAGGTCGTGGTGGCCAGCCGCGGCGGGACCGCGCTCGACGAACTCGGGGCGTGGGCCGCCGAACGCGGTGCGCTGGTGGAATCCGCGGCCTGCGACGTCTCCGACCGGCAAGCCGTCGAACGGCTCGTGCACGGGCTCACGTCGTTGCGCGGTGTGGTGCACGCCGCGGGTGTGGTCGGCGACGGGGTGCTCGGCGGTCTCGACCGCGAGCGCTTCGACGCGGTGTGCGCGCCGAAGATCACCGGCGCCTGGCACCTGCACGAGGCGACGCGGGATCTCGACCTCGCGTTCTTCGTGATGTTCTCCTCCGTTTCGGGGGTGTGGGGCTCCGGCGGCCAGGGTGCCTATCCCGGTGCCAACGGATTCCTCGACGGCCTCGCCTCGTACCGGCGCGGGCTCGGGCTCGCCGCGACCTCGGTGGCGTGGGGCCCGTGGGCCGGTGGCGGGATGGCCGCCGACGAGCACGCCGCGCGGCACTTCGACCGGCACGGCCTCACCCCGGTCCGGCCCGAGGTCGCGCTCGCCGCACTGGGCCGCGCGCTCACCAGCGGACGCGTGAACACCGTCGTCGCCACCATCGACTGGTCGCTGCTCGCGCCGGTCTTCGACGCGGCGGGCCTGGCGCGCCTGTTCGCCGACCTGCCCGAAGCCTGTACCGCGCTCGCGGACCGGGGCCGCGAGAAGACGGACGGTTTCGCGCAGCGGATCGAGGGCCTGCCCGCCGCCGAGCGGGAGCGGGTCGTCGCCGAGTTGGTGGTGGCGCAGGTCGCGAACGTGCTCGGCCACCGCGATCCCGGCGCGCTCGACCGGACGCGGCCCTTCTCGGACCTCGGCTTCGACTCGCTGATGGTCGTCGAGCTGCGCAACCGGCTGGCGACGGCGACCGCGATGACCTTCAGCGCGACCGTCGCCTACGAACACCCGACTCCGGCCGCCGTGGTCGAGCACGTCCTCGGCAGGCTCGGCGGCGGTGCGCACGAACCCGTCGTAGCGGTGGCGCGTGCCGAGAACCTCGACGACGACCCGGTGGTCATCGTCGGGATGGCCTGCCGCTACCCCGGCGGGATCACCTCACCCGACGGCCTGTGGGAGTTCGTCGACGGCGGCGGCGACGGGATCAGCGCCTACCCCGCCGACCGCGGCTGGGCCCCGGTGCCGGGCGGCACCGGCGGATTCCTCGACGGCGCGGGCGATTTCGACGCCGCGTTCTTCGGCATCTCCCCGCGCGAAGCGCTCGCGATGGATCCGCAGCAGCGCCTGGCACTGGAATGCTCGTGGGAGGCGCTCGAACGCGCCGGGCTCGACCCGGTGGCGCTGCGCGGTTCCGACACCGGCGTGTTCCTCGGGCTGAGCCACCAGGACTACGGCCTGCGGCTGCACGAGTCCGGTTCGGACGACACCGTCGAGGGCTACGTGATGACCGGCAACTCCGCGTCGGTCGGGTCCGGCCGGATCGCCTACGCGCTCGGCTTGGAAGGGCCCGCGGTGTCGGTGGACACGGCGTGCTCGTCGTCGCTGGTCGCGCTGCACTGGGCGACGCGGTCGCTGCGCAGCGGTGAATGCACCCTCGCCGTCACCGGTGGCGTCACCGTGATGGCGACGCCGGGGCTCTTCGCCGAATTCGAGCGGCAGGGCGGGCTCGCCGGGGACGGCCGCTGCAAGGCTTTCTCGGCGGCGGCGGACGGCACCGGGCTCGCCGAGGGGGTCGGCGTCCTGGTGCTGCAACGCCGTTCCGACGCGCTGCGCGAGGGCAGACGCGTGCTGGCCACCGTGCGCGGCTCGGCGATCAACTCCGACGGCGCGTCCAACGGCCTGTCCGCGCCCAACGGCCGTGCGCAGCAGCGCGTGATCGCCAGGGCGCTCGCCGACGCCGGATTGTCCACTGTGGACGTGGACGCGGTGGAAGCGCACGGCACCGGCACCCGGCTCGGCGACCCGATCGAGGCGCACGCACTGCTCGCGACCTACGGCCAGGGCCGGGAGCGCCCGCTCCTGCTCGGCTCGCTGAAGTCGAACATCGGGCACACCCAGGCCGCGGCCGGGGTGGCCGGGGTGATCAAGATGGTGGAGGCGATGCGCCGCGGCGCGCTGCCGGCCACCCGGCACGTCGACGCGCCGTCGGAGCACATCGACTGGGACTCGGGTGCCGTCGAACTGCTCACCGAACCGCGCGCGTGGCCGGAGACGAGCCGTCCCCGCCGGGCGGGGGTGTCCTCGTTCGGCATCTCCGGCACCAACGCGCACGTGATCCTCGAACAGGCCGAAGAAACCGTTGCGGGGCAAGAGGTTTCCCCGGCCGGGCCGGTGCCGTGGCTACTGTCGGCGAGGAGTGAGGCGGCACTGCGCGAGCGCGCCGCCGAACTCGCCGAAGCCACCGGGCCCGTGCTCGACGTCGGGTGGTCGCTCGTGCGGTCGCGGGCGGGGCTCGCCCACCGCGCGGTGGTGACCGGCCGCGATCACGCCGAACTCGCCGCCGGGCTGCGGCGCCTCGCCGAAGGGGACGCGGGTCCTGGTGTGGTGCGGGGCGAAGCGGTCTCGGGCGGGGCGGATGCCGTCGCGGTCCTGTTCTCCGGCCAGGGTGCCCAGCGCGCTGGTATGGGGTCGCGGTTGTACGCGCGGTTCCCGGTGTTCGCGAGCGCGCTCGACGACGTGTGCGGCCGTTTCGAGCTGCCGCGGCCGTTGCGCGAAGTGATGTTCGCCGAGATCGAGCACGAGAACCCGCTCGACCAGACGGAATTCACCCAGCCGGCGCTGTTCGCCTTCGAGGTGGCGCTGTACCGGCTCCTCGAATCGTGGGGCCTGCGGCCGCAGGCGCTGGCCGGGCATTCGATCGGGGAGCTGACCGCGGCCTACCTGGCCGGGGTGTGGTCGCTCGACGACGCCTGCAAGCTCGTCGCCGCGCGTGGTCGTCTCATGCAGGCCCTGCCTGGGAATGACACTGTCTCGCGGAGCGGGTCCGTGGCGGGTGGTGGTGGGCGACGGGCGGGCGCGATGGTTTCGTTGCAGGCCAGCGAAGCCGAGGTGCTGCCGCTGCTGACCGAAGGCGTGTCCATCGCGGCGATCAACGCACCCGACGCCGTCGTGGTGTCCGGTGACGTGGACGCCGTGGACGGGATCACCGTCACGGTCGGCTCGTGGGGCCGGAAGGTCAAGCCGCTGCGCGTCAGCCACGCGTTCCACTCGCCGCACATGGACGGCATGCTCGACGAGTTCGCCTCCGTGGCGGCCGAACTCGACTACCACGCGCCGCGGCTCCCGCTGGTGTCCGGCACGACCGGTGAGATGGCCACCGCCGGCCAGCTCGCCGACCCCGCGTACTGGGTCGCCCACGTGCGGCAGGCGGTGCGCTTCGCCGACGAGGTCGCGGTGCTCCTCCAGCGCGGTGTCACGCGGTTCGTCGAAGTCGGCCCCGACGCCGTGCTGGCGCCCGCGGTGCACGCCTCGCTCGACACCGCCCGCGCCACCGTCACCGCGATGCAGCGACGGCACACCGAGCAGGCGGACACCCTGCTCGACGGGATCGGCAAGCTCTACGTCGCCGGGGTGGACCTCGACTGGACCGCGGTGCTCGCGGACTTCTTCCCCGGCCACGAACCCCGGCCGGTGGACCTGCCGACGTACCCGTTCCAGCACGAGCGGTTCTGGATCACCACCACCGGGGTGGGCGCCGCCGAGGAAAACGGCTCGGTGTTCGGCGTCGACTGGATGCCGGTCGAAGCGGGCGGCGCGCCGGTACCGGACGTGACCGTGCTGCGGCCCTCCACCGACCCGGGCGCGGTTCTCGGTGCGCTGCAACGCTTCCTGGCCGATCCGGCGCACGACGACAGCACGCTCGTCGTGTTCACCGACGGCGCGGTCGCGGCGACGGACGTGGACCGCGTCCCGGCGCTGGACCAGGCACCGATCTCCGGGCTGGTCCGCAGCGCGCAGACCGAGTACCCCGGCCGGATCGTGCTCGTCGACGGCGACCCGGACCGGGTGGACGCCGGCGCCGCGGCCGCGCTCGGCGAACCGCAGCTCGCCTGGCGCGCGGGCGGCTGGCTCGCGCCGAGGCTCACCCCGATCGCCGAACCGGCGCAGCGGGCCGGATCCCCTTGGGAACAAGGGGGAACGGTGCTGGTCACCGGCGGGACGGGCGCGCTCGGCAAGGAGATCGCCCGCCACCTCGCCCGCGCGCACGGCGTGCGGAGGCTGGTGCTGACCAGCAGGCGCGGCCTGGCCGCGGACGGTGCCGGGGACCTGGTGCGCGAACTCGCCGGACTCGGCTGCACGGCACAGGTCGTGGCCGCCGACGCCGGTGACCGCGGCGAACTGGCCAGGCTGCTCGCCGGGATCCCCGCCGGGCACCCGCTGACCGGTGTCGTGCACGCCGCCGGGGTCCTCGACGACGGTGTGCTCGCCTCGCTCACCCCGGCCAGGATCGCGCGGGTCCTGCACGCCAAGGCCGACGCGGCGAGGCACCTCGACGACCTGACCCGCGCGCTGCCGGTGTCGAACTTCGTGCTGCTGTCCGGGTTCATCGGCCTGCTCGGCGGCGCGGGGCAGGCGGCCTACGCGGCGGCGAACGCGCAGCTCGACGCCGTCGCGGCGCACCGCAGGGCGCTGGGCCTGCCCGGCGTGTCGCTCGCGTGGGGCCTGTGGAACGCCGAGGGCAGCATGGCGGCCGGTCTCGACGGGCAGGCGCTGCGCAGGCTCGCGCGGTACGGGATCGTGCCGATGAGTTCGGAGACCTCGCTGGCGCTGTTCGACCGCTGCTTCAACGCCGAAGCGCCGTTGCTGGTGCCCGCCGGGCTGAACCTCGGGGCGTCCGAATTGGACCCGCCCGCGCTCTACCGCGCGCTGCCGTTGCCGCGGCGGGCGGAAACGCCGGTGGCGGCGGAAGAAGAAGGGCCGCGGCTGCGGGCGAAGCTGGCCTCGATCCAGCCCGCCGGGCACCGCCGGTTCCTGCTCGGTTTCGTGCGCGCGGAGGCCGCCGCGGTGCTCGGGCACGCCAGCGTGGACCGCATCGACGCGAGGACCGGCTTCCTGGAGCAGGGCTTCGACTCGCTCACCGGCGTCGAGCTGCGCAACCGGCTCATCGCCGCGTCCGGGGAAACCCTGCCGTCGACGTTGATCTTCGACTACCCGTCACCCGAGGCGATGGCGGACTACCTGGCGCGCGAACTGGCCGAACCCGTCGCCGCCGGCGGTTTCGGCGAGCTGGAAGACCACCTCGAGGAGATCATGGCCGATCCCGGCCTCCGCCAGGAGACCGCGGGACGGCTCCGCCGGATGCTGGCCAGGATCGAAGGCAACGCCATGGGAACCGACATCGTCGTCGGCTTCGACGAGCGGCTCGGCGAGGCCGACGACGAGGACCTCTTCGACTTCATCGACAACGAGCTGGGTGTGTAGCGCGCGTCTGAGAGAGACGACTACGACGCCGATACCCGAGGGAAGGACTTCGGAGTGGCTGAAGAGAAGCTTCGCGACTACCTCAAGCGCGTGACGTCCGAGCTGCACCGGACCAGGCGGCGGGTGCAGGAGCTGGAGGAGCGGCAGTCCGAGCCGGTCGCGATCGTCGGCATGGCCTGCCGGTTCCCCGGTGCGGCGAATTCGCCGGAGCGGTTCTGGGACCTGGTCGCGAACGGGACCGACGTGATGGGCGGGTTCCCCGCCGACCGCGGCTGGCAGGAGACCGGGACCGGCGCCTTCCTCGACGACGCGACGGAATTCGACGCCGGGTTCTTCGGGATCTCGCCGCGCGAGGCGCTGGCGATGGACCCGCAGCAGCGGCACGCGCTGGAATGCTCGTGGCAGGCGCTGGAACACGCCGGGATCGACATCCCCGGCCTGCGCGGCGAGTCCGGCGTCGGGGTCTTCCTCGGCACCAACGGGCAGGACTACCCGGACCTGCTCCGCGCGGCCGTGGAATCGGACAAGGTGTTCGGCCAGGTCGCGATCGGCAGCGCGGCTTCGGTGCTGTCCGGCCGCGTGGCCTACACCTTCGGGACGGAAGGTCCCGCGGTCACCGTGGACACCGCGTGCTCGTCGTCCTTGGTGGCGCTGCACCTGGCGGTGCAGTCCCTGCGGCGCGGTGAGTGCTCGCTCGCCTTGGCGGGCGGCGTCACGATCATGGCCACGCCCGGTTCGTTCGCGGAGTTCGACCACCAGGGCGGACTGGCTTCGGACGGCCGGTGCAAGGCGTTCGCGGAAGCGGCGGACGGCACCGGCTGGGGCGAGGGCGTCGGCGTCCTGGTGGTGGAGCGGCTCTCCGATGCCCGGCGCCTCGGGCACCGGGTGCTGGCCGTGGTGCGGGGTTCCGCGGTGAACTCCGACGGCGCGAGCAGCGGGCTGACCGCGCCGAACGGCCCGTCGCAGCAGCGGGTGATCCGTGCGGCTTTGGCGGATGCCGGTCTTGAGGTGTCCGATGTGGACGCGGTGGAGGCGCACGGGACGGGCACGAGGCTGGGTGACCCGATCGAGGCGCAGGCGTTGCTCGCCACCTACGGGCAGGGTCGCGACGAGCCGTTGTGGCTGGGTTCGGTGAAGTCCAACATCGGGCACACACAGGCCGCCGCCGGTGTCGCCGGTGTGGTGAAGATGATCGAGGCCATGCGCCACGGCGTGCTGCCCGCGACGTTGCACGTGGACTCGCCGTCGTCGCATGTGGACTGGTCGGCCGGTGGCGTGGAAGTGCTGACCGAGGCGCGGGACTGGCCGGAGACCGATCGCCCGCGCCGGGCCGGGGTGTCGGCGTTCGGGATCTCGGGCACCAACGCGCACGTCATCCTCGAACAGGCTCCCGCCGAGGAGGTTCCGGAGCGCGCCGACGTCGAGATCGCCGATCCGGTGGTGCCGTGGGTGGTGTCCGGCCGGGACGACGCGGGTGTGGTGGCGCAGGCGTCCGGGCTCGCGGCCGGGTTGTCCACTGAGGACTCCGGTTCGGTGGTGGATGTGGGCTGGTCGCTGGCTACCGAGCGTGCCGCGTTGGATGAGCGTGCGGTGGTGATTGGTGCGGATCGTGCGGAGTTGCTGGCCGGGTTGGAATCTCTCACGGGTGCGGTGCGGGGCCGGGTGTCCGGTGATGGCCGGGTGGGGGTGGTGTTCTCGGGTCAGGGTGCGCAGCGGGCTGGGATGGGCCGTGAGCTGGCCGGGCGGTTCCCGGTGTTCGCGCGGGCGCTGGACGAGATCGACGCGGTCCTGCCGGTGCGGGAGGTGATGTTCTCCGGGGGTTCGCTGGATGAGACCGGGGTGACTCAGCCGGTGCTGTTCGCGTTCGAGGTCGCGCTTTACCGGCTGTTGGAGTCGTTCGGGATCGCCCCGGCGGTGGTGATGGGGCATTCGGTGGGGGAGATCGTCGCGGCGCATGTGGCTGGGGTGGTGTCGCTGGGGGATGCGTGCACGCTGGTGTCGGCGCGGGCGAGTTTGATGCAGGCTCTGCCGAGCGGTGGGGCGATGGTGTCGCTTCAGGCCACGGTGGACGAAGTGGAACCGTTGCTGGACAGCACGGTCTCCATCGCGGCGGTGAATGCCGCCGACGCTGTGGTGATCTCCGGTGACGTCGAGGCGGTGGAGCGGATCGCGGCGACCGTGGCCGGGTGGGACCGCAAGACCACGCGGCTCGCGGTGTCGCACGCGTTCCATTCGCCGTTGATGGAGCCGATGCTCGACGAGTTCGCGCGCGCGATCGCCGGGCTACGGCTGAGCGAACCGGCGATCCCGCTGCTCTCCAACCTCACCGGTGCGCTGGTCACGCCGGGGTTGGTGACCGATCCCGGGTATTGGGTTCGCCACGTCCGGGAAGCGGTGCGGTTCGCCGACGGCGTGCGCGCACTCGACGCCGACCTGGTGCTGGAGATCGGGCCGAAGGCCGCGCTGGCGGGAATGGTCGCCCGCACCACCGCGATTCCGGTCACCGCGACCGGCCGCAAGGGTGTCGACGAACCCACCGCCGTGCTGACCGCGCTCGCGAACCTGTGGGTCCACGGGGCCGAGGTGGACTGGAACGGCGCCTTCGCCGACCTCAACGCCCAGCGCACGGACCTCCCGGCTCGAACGTTCACCCCTGCCCGGTACTGGCCGACCCTGCGCAACGGCGCGGGCGATGTGTCCGCCGCCGGTCTGGGCGCGGCCGGGCATCCGCTGCTCGGTGCGGTCGTGGGTCTCGCCGGAGGCGGCTGGGTGCTGTCGGGTCGGATCTCACTGGCCACGCACCCGTGGCTGGGTGACCACGTGGTCCAGGGCTCGGTGCTGTTCCCCGCGACCGGATTCGTCGAACTCGCCTTGCGGGCCGGGGAACTGACCGGCTGCGACGCACTCGACGAACTGACCATCGCCGCACCCCTGGTCCTCACCGGCGACGTCCCCGTGGTGCTCCAGGTGACGGTGCGGGACGGCGAGCTGAGCGTCCACTCCCGACCGGCCGAGCACGAGGACGACTGGACCCTGCACGCCAGCGGCCTGCTCGCCACCGAAAGGTCCGAAGTGGACACTTCGTGGGCGAGCGCGGCGTGGCCTCCGCCCGGTGCCGAACCGGTCGACGTCTCGAACTTCTACCCGGCGCTGGCCGAGACCGGGTTCGGGTACGGGCCGCTGTTCCAGGGCCTCACCGCGGCTTGGCGCGCGCGGAACGGCGACGCGTTCCTCGACCTCGTGCTGCCCGATCCGGAGGCAGCCGCCGAATTCGCCGTGCACCCCGCCCTGCTCGACGCGGCGCTGCAAGGGCTCGTGCTGGTGTCCGACGGCGAGGCGCGGATCCCGTTCGCCTGGCAGCGGGTGACCCTCGGTGCCGTCGGCGCGGACCGGCTGCGGGTCCGGCTTTCCGCCACCGGCGCCGACTCGATGGCGCTCACCGCGGTCGATGGCGAAGGGCAGCTCGTGCTGTCCGCCGAGGACATCGTCGTGCGCGCGGTGTCCAAGGACCAGCTCGCGGTCAGGAAGACCGCCGGTCCGCTGCTGGAGGTCGACTGGGCCCACCGCGAACTCCCGGCCGTGTCCGGTGAGGTCCCGCGCCCGCGCACGGTTCACGCCGGTGGCGGCGGGGAACCGGCCGCCGAGGTCATCCGCGTGCTCGGGCTCGTGCAGGAATGGCTCAACGACAGCGAAAACGAGGGTGAGACGCTTCTCGTCCGCACGCGCAACGCGATGGTCGTCGACGACGGCACCTCGCTCGGCGCGCCTCCGGTCGATCTCGCCGCCGCCGCGGTGTGGGGCCTGATGCGGTCGGTGGTCAGCGAGAACCCCGGTCGTGTTTCCATTGTGGACACCGATGGAGCCTCCGAAGAACTGGTTCCGGCGGTCGTGGCCGCGGGTGTCACCGAGGCGGTGTTGCGGGGCGGCCGGTGCTTCGTCCCGCGGCTCGCGCACGTCACCGGCGAAGTGGCCATCCCTGGTGAGGCTTGGCAGGCCGTCCACGAAGGCACCGGCTCGCTCGACGGGCTGACACCCGTCGCCGCCGAACCGCGCGCGCTGCGCCACGGTGAGGTGCGGATCGCGGTGCGCGCGGCCGGGGTGAACTTCCGCGACGTGCTGACCGTGCTCGGCATGTACCCCGGGGAACCGCTCCCGCTCGGCCTCGAAGGCGCCGGTGTGGTCACCGAGATCGCCGACGGTGTGACCGGGTTCGCGGTCGGCGACCGGGTGTTCGGCATCTTCCCCGGCGCGCTCGCGGATTCCGCCGTCGCGCCCGCGCGGATGCTCGCCAAGATGCTGCCCGCGTGGTCGTTCGCCGAAGCGGCCTCGATCCCGATGGTGTACCTGACCGCCTACTACGGCCTGCGCGACCTGGGCCGGATCCGGGCAGGCGACCGGGTGCTGGTGCACGCGGCGGCCGGTGGCGTCGGCATGGCCGCGGTGCGACTCGCCCGGCACTGGGGCGCGACCGTGGTCGGCACCGCGGGCCCCGGCAAAAGGGACGCGCTGCGTTCGCTCGGGCTGGCCGACGACGAGATCGCCTCCTCCCGCACGCTCGAATTCGAGGACCGGTTCCGCGAGAAGCTCGGCGGGATCGACCTCGTGCTCGACTCCCTCGCCGGCGAGTTCGTGGACGCCACCCTCCGCCTGCTCTCCGAGGGCGGCCGGTTCATCGAGATGGGCAAGACCGATCTCCGCGACCCGGCCGAGCTCGCCGAACGCGGCATCACCTACCGCGCCTTCGATCTCGTGGAGGCAGGGCAGGACCGCACCGGCGAGATGCTCGCCGACGTGATGGGCCTGCTGCGCACCGGTGCCGTGGCGCCGCTGCCGATCGCGGTCTTCGAAGCGGGCCGGATGCGGGAGGCGTTCCGCTTCATGGCGGCGGCGAGGCACGTCGGCAAGGTCGTCGTGCGGATCCCGCGTCCGCTCGGCGCCGGTCCGGTGCTGATCACCGGTGGCACCGGCGGGCTCGGCTCGCTGCTCGCCAGGCACCTGGTGGCCGAACGCGGGGTGCGCGATCTGGTCCTGCTCAGCCGGAGCGGGCGGGCGCCGCAGCTCGCCGGCGAACTGAGCGCGGACGGCGCGCGGGTGCGGGTACTGGCCTGCGACGTGTCCGACCGCGACGCGCTCGCGAGCACCCTCGCCGAGATCGGGGACCTGTCCGCGGTGTTCCACACCGCCGGGGTGCTGGCCGACGCCACGGTGCCCGCGCTGACCCCCGCGCTGGTGACCGAGGTGCTGGCAGCCAAGGTCGACGGCGCCCGTCACCTGCACGAGCTGACCAAAGACCGGGACCTGAGCCATTTCGTGCTCTTCTCGTCGATTTCCGGGCTGCTCGGCAGCGCGGGCCAGGGCAACTACGCCGCCGCGAACACCGCGCTCGACGCGCTGGCCCAGACGCGCCAGCAACTCGGGCTCCCGGCGACCTCGCTGGCGTGGGGGCCGTGGGCGATCGACGGCGGCATGATGGGCGGGCTGTCCGAAACGGACCTGGCCCGCGTCGCCCGCGCCGGGATGCGCGCACTGTCCGGTGTGGACGGTATGGGCCTGCTCGACGCCGCGCTGGATTCGTCGAAGGCGGTGCTGGCACCGGTTCTCGTCGGCGGCCCCGGCACGGTGGCCGAACAGGTGCCGCCGATGCTCGCCGGGCTACTCCGCCCGTCGCGGCGCGTGGCCGCGCAGGGCGGCGCCTCCGGGGACGGACTTGTCGCGGCGGTGCGGAAGCTGGCCACGGAGGACCGCCGCGCGGCGCTGGTCGAGGTGGTGCGCACCGAGGTGGCCGCCGTGCTCGGCCACGCCTCGGACGGCGCCATCGAGCCGCGGCGCGCGTTCCGCGAGCTGGGCTTCGATTCGCTCACCGCGGTCGAATTGCGCAACCGGCTCGGTGTCGTGGTCGGCAGCAGGCTTCCGTCCACAGTGGTCTTCGACTACCCGACCGTCGAGGAGCTGGCCGAGCACCTGCTCGCCGAACTCGGCCTCGACGCACCGGAGGCGGCCGAGGTCACCACCCGGGAAGTCGCGCACGAAACCGATCCGATCGCGATCGTGGGGATCTCCTGCCGCTACCCGGGCGGCGTGACCTCGCCGTCGACCCTGTGGGACCTGGTCGCTTCCGGGGCCGACGGCATCTGCCCGTTCCCGGTCGACCGCGGCTGGGACACCGGTTCCGGCGTGGGCGGTTTCGTGCATTCGGCCGCCGGGTTCGATGCCGGGTTCTTCGGGATCTCGCCGCGCGAGGCCGTCGCGATGGACCCGCAGCAGCGGCTCGCGCTCGAATGCTCGTGGGAGGCGCTGGAGCACGCCGGGATCGACCCGCTCGGCCTGCGCAAGAGCGACACCGGGGTCTACCTCGGCACGTCCTACTCCGGTTACCAGCCCGCTGCGGCCGACATCGACGAGGCCACCCAGGGATACCTGCTCACCGGGACGACGCCGAGCGTGGTGTCGGGCCGGGTCGGGTACTTCCTCGGCCTGGAAGGGCCCGCGGTGTCGGTGGACACGGCGTGCTCGTCTTCGCTGGTGGCACTGCACCTCGCGTCGCAGGCGCTGCGGCGCGGGGAGTGCTCGCTCGCGCTGGCCGGTGGCGTCACGGTGATGGCGACGCCGTGGATGTTCGCCGAGTTCTCCAAGCAGGGCGGCTTGGCTTCGGACGGCCGGTGCAAGGCGTTCGCGGAGGCCGCGGACGGCACCGGCTGGGCCGAGGGCGTCGGTGTGCTCGTGGTGGAGCGCCTCTCCGACGCCCGGCGCAACGGGCACCGGGTGCTGGCCCTGGTGCGCGGTTCGGCGGTGAACTCCGATGGCGCGTCGAATGGCTTGACGGCGCCTAATGGTCCGTCGCAGCAGCGGGTGATCCGTGCCGCGCTGGCCGACGCCGGTCTGTCCACTGTGGATGTCGACGCGGTGGAGGCGCACGGTACGGGCACGAAGCTCGGTGACCCGATCGAGGCGCAGGCCCTGCTGTCGACCTACGGCCGCGATCGTGAACGTCCGCTGTTGCTGGGGTCGGTGAAGTCGAACATCGGGCACACGCAGGCCGCCGCCGGGGCGGCGGGCGTGGTGAAGATGGTGGAGTCGTTGCGGCGCGGTGTGCTGCCCGCGACGTTGCACGTGGACTCGCCGTCGTCGCATGTGGACTGGGCCGCAGGCGGCGTGGAACTGCTGACCGAGGCGCGGGACTGGCCGGAGACCGATCGCCCGCGCCGGGCCGGGGTCTCGGCGTTCGGGATCTCCGGGACCAACGCGCACGTCATCCTCGAACAGGCCCCTGCCGAGGCGTCTTCCGTCCGTGGTGACACGAATTCCGTTGTGCCGTGGGTGGTGTCCGGGCGCGACGACGCGGGTGTGGTGGCGCAGGCGTCCG
>NZ_BAAANN010000082.1:0-12547 GCF_039529815.1 Amycolatopsis minnesotensis
GGAACTGCTCCGGATACTTCGACGAACGTGACACAGGGACATCCTTCCCCAGACCAGCGTCTGGGATCAGGGTGACCGGTTCACAGGGGCAACCTCAACCGGTCCACCATGGCCTTCGTGTCAGCCAACGTGCCCAGCGTTTCGGCTACCAATCGTGCGTTTGCCACCTCCTGTACTCACCTCCTTTCCCTGCCCCGCGGAACCGGCTGGGGGATGCGGACGGTGCCGCTCGTCCAATCCCAGCGCGTGCTCGTAGTCCCGTGCGACCAGCCACCACGCCGAACCCGGCGCGGGGTGGCCGTCATAGATGTCGGCCAACAGCAACGCTGTGGTCGCCTCGCTGCGGTCCAACAGTCGCCCCGGTAGCCACGACACCACCCACCGCTCCACCCGCAGCGCCGTGTGTAACCCGGTCTCTGTGGACATCACCTCATCGCGCACCTCGATCGCCATACACCACCTCCTGTCCGTGCCTTTCGTCCTGTGTCACCTCACGACGTGCGGGGCATCCTCAACTGAGTCGCCGCCCACTCGTCTTCCGCCCATGCCACCAGCTTGCTGACCCCGAAATGGGCATTCGACACGTCGACATCAAGGTCGTCGATTCGTCGCACACGCTCACCCATGACCCGCTCGAAAATCGGTGTCACATAGGCCACGATGTCCATGACCCGCCGCAGCAACGAACCCACCTCACACATGCTGATGTGCATCTCGTTGAACTCCTCCAGCGTCACCCTTCGCCTCCCTCCCCACAACAACACACAACCGTCCACACTAGACAGTTGTTCGCATGGTTTTTGCTGGTGTCATATGTTTTCTGCCGCCTCGACCTGTATGTCTCAACGCGACATAACCAACCCGACCGCCGTCTGGGCGGCCGGTTTTTGGCATGGCTGTACCCACTCTGTATTTGTCAAACATCACGCGCACCACGCGTGTGCGCCACAACGTCCACCGCCGGCAGGGCGGCGCACTGTTTTACTGCAAGTCGCCGGAGAGATCGGCCGAGGAGGACACGCCAGACACCGGCTTCAAACCCTCGGCCTTAAACCAGTTGCCCGCCGCGGCGATCAGCCCCGGATTCTTCTGGTCCGCGATCGCATAGGAATTCAACACCGGAGAGATCAGTTCGACATACGTCCCCGGCACGAACCCCTCACCCGGATCCGCCGGCAAGTTCACCCGGATCTCCTCGCCCTTACCCTGACGGCGACCAGGCAGAGCCTTGGGCTTCACGAAGAGCGTGACCACGAACTGCACCTCACCCTCCTGATTCGTGACCGGCTCACTCGAGCCATCCTCAAGCTCACGCATCTTCACCGCGGGCTCCTCGGTCACCATCAGCCGATACGCAGCCAAGTTGATCGAAAGGTCCTTCACCCCACTCCCTCCGTCCTGTCGACCGGAACCATCTGACCCCACCAACTGTAGTATCTGTCGTCGATTTGTCAACTACAGATACTACAGTTGCGACAGACCGGGTTGGGGTGCAGCGACATCGATAGGACGCCTGGCACACACCCGCTACCCTGAGCACATGAGCGAGGGGACCCCGGACAGCAACGACACCACCCAGTTGTATGTCCACATCGCGGCCAAAATCCGCGACGCCATCCTCCGCGGCGACTACACCGAAGGCGACCAACTACCCGCCGTCCGCGACCTCGTCACCGAATACGGCGTGTCCGACCGCGTCATCCAACGAGCCTTCAAAATCCTGCGCGAGCAAGGATTCATCACCACCTGGCCCAAAAAACGCAGCATCGTGCGCGCCCTGCCCCCCAACCCCGAGCCCGATCCCGCAGCCACTGACCCCACCGGGCGCACTGAAATCCTCGCGACCCTGGACCACCTACTCCGCCGCACCAGCGACTACGACCAACTCGTCGAGCGCATCACCACCCTCGAACGCGACGTCGCTACCCTCCGCGCGGAGCTTCACCACCATCATCGTTCTCCCGCAGACGACGATCACTCCGATTCAACCGAGCAGTAATCGCCGCCAACCGCTCCGCTATCAGCCTCAAAAACTCCTGCTCGCTCATCTGCTCCACCACCTCATCCAGCAGCCCCTCCGCATCCGGGTCCTCAAACTCATCCACCCACGCCGCCACCTCACGTCACCCCACGCGCACCACGCACCCCAACACCCAGCCACACCGAATTCCCGAACACCCCGGCCAGCGCACCACCACGTGCCGCAGCCATCCCTCCCAGCCTGACCCACCAACACCCATCCGCGCACCACAACCACCCCAGCGCGTCACCAATCCAGACCAGCGCTGTGACCAGCACCACCCACGACGTCACGCCGACACGCACCCACCGAGACGACCGCACCGACACAGGCGTCAGCTCGCAAGAACACGCACCCGGCCGACGTCGAGGCCAGTCACGACAGTCGAGATCAGGTGACCGTCTCGCCTGACCGCGACCAACTACCCACCTGCGGGACTTGCCCACCCTCCACATGCCACATCGAGACAGCGACATCGTTGCGACCTCCACCGTGAGTACGTCCATTACCAACGACTCACAGCCTGCCCATCCACACCCCACCGCAGAGCCCCATCGCTGAGGATCTTCAAGACCACTGACTCCGGCCACTGACCAGGACAAACACCGTCGAAGAGATCACAACTACCCAGCCAGCAGGAGCCCACGGGGCTCAACACCGCCGTTCCCGCTAGTGGCGTCGACCGACGAAGTAGCTCTTCGAGATGAGCGGTATCCTTAGAGAGCCCGGCGACTGTCAGCTCGAACAACGCAGCCCACCTTCCACCGTTTCGCGTCCGCTAGGTGCCCCCACACCTATGACGACCCTGAGCCGAAACGGGAAGGGTCTCTTGTCCCCAACAGGACAGACCGTCACTGCTCAGGACGACGGCTTACTTCGCCATGGAGAAGCCGTGACCAGCCTTGCCCTCATCACCAGCGCCGCCGCGATAGCCCCCATCGCCTGCCTCGCGATGATCCTGCGCTTCCTACGCCACCTGCACACACAAGGCGGAGCCGACGCGATGCGCGCAGGCGCCGACTCCCTGCGAAAATGCCTCACCGCCATACCAGGATTCCGAGCACGCGGGTACAACCCGAACCGCACCCGCCACACACCAAACGACCAGTTGGCACCTACCAACAGGACAGACCCACGGTCCGACACGAGCATGTAATCGCCAACGCCACGTGAACGACCCCGCCCCATCGCTTAAGCAGCGACCTAACCGTGATAGTCGGTGTCGCCATCCCCATCACCATCGGGCACGAGACAGCAGGACACCCGACTATGCAAAGTGCTGTTCACCGCCCACTCGATTTTTCCATGTTCGACATAACCACTATTAACATCAGCCAACATGCACTACGAGGGAAGAAGACATGGATCGCCCGGTCAACAAAATCGAGCGAGGACTGCGACCTGATCTGAGTTATGCATTCGCCATCACTGCTGACCAACTACCCCATTGAGCGCACGCTGAATTAATTCCTTTAGAGCGATAGCTCTCGGATCATCGAATCCTGCCAGCAAGTCCAAGGCTTCAACCCAGCACGTTTGGGATTGCCCATGGTCTCCAAGGATATCGTGAGCTCTAGCAACATGTTCCAATGCGGTCGCTTGGTCGAAAGTTCGATTGAGTTTTTCGAATATGACTGCTGCGCGGCCATGAAACTCGAGAGCTTGCTCCACTCTGCCTGTTTCTCTATATATGCGTCCCACTGCGTCGAAAATTTGGGCTTCACCGACCCGATCCGGTAGCTCTCGAAACAACGCTGACGCCTTTTGATACACGGTCATAGCATCTTCAAGACGACCACCTGAGTAGTGTTGATGACCTTCCTCTAGCAGTGCACGAGCCTGAAATGAACCACTAGTCTCATCCGCCACCAAAATAGCTTCAGCAAGGTATTGGGCAGCGTCACCAGGTTGGTTACGTTCACGATGCGTCCGAGCGAGATTTAGAAGCTTGTCGAACTCAAGTCGCTTATCGGCACGCATTCTACGCATCACCACTAGAGCCTGTTGAGCGTATTCGGCAGCAACCTCCAGATTCCCCGCTTCCAGTTGCGCCGTAGCTGTATTCGACAAGCAAACATGCCGCCAACGAGGGTCGTCATGGCGACGAGCGAGTCCCTCGGCCTGCCCGAAATACTGGATAGCTCGGGGAAGATTTCTGGTACGTAGATAGACCCAACCTAATGCGCTCACGCAATTTATCTCTCCAAAATAGTCCCCGGTTTCTTGATGTCCAAGAATCGCCTCCCCTAGATACTGTCCCGCCTTTACATTCTGCCCGGATTGACTGTAAGCAAACCCCAGCGTCGAAAGCATCCACGCCTCGGCGTGGCGGTTGTGGAGGCGACGAGCAGCATCAATTCCAATACGCCCCAATGCAAACCAGTCATCGAAAGAGTTGCGGACAACATGGATCGGCATCAACACAGCCGGAAACTGCCACGCGATCGTGTCGAGGCTGTGAGAGGCTGCTGCGGTCGCAGCGGATCGGATATTCTCAGCCTCATTGAGGTACCAAGAAGTCGCTTCAGTTGCGGACGCAAAGGCCAGTGGGGCGATGTTCTCCTCCGGCGACTTCAGTGGAATCGCTGGAAAGAAAGTTTGCGTAGCAGCAACCACCGCGGCTGCTGTATGGAGATACCATGTCAAAATCCGTACTAATGCTAAATATGATTCGCTTCGCTCAACGTGTTGAGCTTGGTCGCCAGCGTACGCCCGGAGGAGATCATGGAATTGGTAGCGGTCCGGCCCGGTTCGTTCGAGCAGGTGTGTCCCAACCAAGTGATCCAGCAAACGCCGCGTTGTTCGTGCCGGTTGTGCGCATAACGCAGAGGCGCCATCAACGCTGATATCCTGTCCCGGATGCACACCCAACAGGCGGAACAGCCTTGCTGCATCAGGGGGCAAAGCTCGATACGACCAGCTAAACACGCTGCGTACTCTATTAGCCTCGTCCTCATCTTCAAGCGAGAGGGCGTCCCACAGGGAGGACTCTTCGCGCAAGTCGGCGATCAGTTCATCGAGTGGCATCATCGGCCGAGCAGCAGCTCGCTCTGCGGCAATACGCAATGCCAGCGGCAGGCGAGCACACAGTCGCGCTAGCTGGGCAACATCGTCAGCGTGATCAACAGGACGATAGTCACGGATTGTTGCCATCAGAAGGTCAACGGATTCGGACTCTGTCAAAAGATTTAGCGGCAGTCGTAGCGCTCCGTCCCTCGCTGCAAGGCCAGACAGCAAGTTCCGACTCGTGATCAGAACCAGCGGACCGCTAACACCAGGAAGCAGTGGCCGCACTTGCGTGACCGTGGCAGCATTATCGAGGATGATCAAGATCTTTCGCCCGGCAACGAGGCTACGGTATTGATCCACACGATCGTCGATGTCCAGAGCTATGTCTGCTACAGGTATACCTAGCGCACGCATGAATCGTCCTAGGACATCCATAGGTTGCGCTGGAGAGTACGGACCATAGCCACGCAGGTCGACATACAACGACCCTTTAGAAAACTGATTGTGTACCCGATGTGCCCAGTGAACAGCCAACGACGTTTTTCCTACGCCAGCGGTGCCGCTAATGAGGACCAGACCAGGCGCGTGCGGGTCACGTTGATATTCGGCGAAAACTGCATCTAAACGCTCAAGAGCAATAACACGATTCACGAATGCTTGTATTTCGCCAGGAAGGAGATGTGGTGTTGAGCTGGCAGGTGGTGGCGAAGGGTGAAGCAGTACATCACCACGTGCTATTTCTGCAGGTGCTAGCACTTGAGCGGAGTTCGGCGCTGCCGCAGCCGGCTGCGCCGAGGACGAACCGCTAGAAAACGAACGAGCCGCTTGGATTGCTGCCCGTTCCTGACTGTTAAATGCCTGCTCATCACGGTAATCAATGAGCTGTGCGGGTGTCGAGTTATACACGGCCGCGAGCACGTGCAAGACCCCGAGGGTAGGCTTAACACCGCCAACAGGCCATGTCTCATAATCGCTGATGCGTTTGTCGCTCATAGGAGCGTTAGAGTCATTAGTAGCTCGATTATAACGGGCAGCTACTTCACCTTGAGTCCACCCATAGGCATGTCGCCAAGCTGCGCGGGGCCGAAAACCCCAACGGCCTCGCATCTCTGAAGCTATCTCCTCATAGCTGTGTCCGTCAGCAAGAAGTTGTCGGCGGAGCTGGTCGCGTTGTGCTTTTGTGCCACCCCCTTCCAACCGCACCTCGCTTTCACTCCCTAGCTATTTGGAAGGGTTTCAGTTGGAAGAGGGTTGTAGTCATGGTGCGGAATAGACAGCTTCCATACCGCTTCAAATGCGTTTCGGCATAGCTGAATATCAACAGGGTCAGAGGAGGTTACGAAATCTACATTTAAGCCGCTTCCAGCGTAATGAAGGAAGATCACCAAACGATCATCCAGCAGATAGTAGTCATTACCTGGAATCCCTATCGAGGACACTAATCGACGCGGAATCCAACCGATCTCCTCACCCGCATCAACTATCGGATACTCAATGTCGTGCGACCAGCGTTGATAATCAGAGAGCGGCTCGGACACAATCTTCGCACGCCGTATTGATTTTCCTGCGGAAACATTCGCACGTACCGCAGAGCACCAATTATCCAACCAAGCCAGGTCGTCCGGTTCTCCAGCCAGCCACCTAGCCATGTGCGGTAGCTCCACCGCAGTCCCGTAAGCGTCGCGGGTTTCTAAATGCTCAGCTTTTCGTTCAAAATTACGTACCATCGTTTTAAACTGATCTTCGCTGATTGATGCCACTGTCACCCCTGTGTGAAGAACTTAATCATCCTGTCTGGAATTTCCACGCAGGATTCACCGGTCGGGATGTTCATCTGCGCGAGTGCTTCCTGGTCTGTGACATCCCATCCTTGCACTACCCACGATTCGCGATCCGTGCGATAAATGGTAGGCGAACCCTCCGGGTGCGAGTTTTCATCCCCGCCGATTAACGTTAGTCGCATCACGCATCACCACTTCCTCGCTATAGAAGCCATTCTTTTCATGCGACGCACTTCGCACAGAATGCAACTCATCAGGTCGCAATCCCAAAGACGATCGAGCGGGGTGCGCTTCGCCGGTGCGCGTCTCAGCGGCGCCGTAGCTGTGCGCCGCACTCTGCGCACTGTCGCGTCGCGTACATGTCGTCATTGCCCCTCCACCACGGCTCAGGCGACTGAGCCACCGATCGTACGGTGCGACGCACCACATTGCTACCCACAGCTAGAGAGCGATCGCGGTGCGTGGCGACGTTTGTGCTGGTCAGAGTCCGCAGGTAGCCGTGAAAAAGTCCTGACACCGGGCGGGTTTCCGCACCGTGGTCGTCGGTCATCTTGGTTGTCAGGATCACTCCCTTCGGAAATCTTCGCATCGTGAAAAGGTAGGCAGCATGAGCATGTCGACTGAAGCAGCATCCGCGGATACCCCCGCCGGGCTCAACACATCACACACCCAGCGTTAGTGATCAGACAGTGGTTCGGACACGAGCTTCGCCAATGAACCCGACCTCCCGCCGCCACCGGGACGCGAAGCTCTCCCACGCCACTCAGCCAGCCTTGGAAAGTCGGTCCGGCCCTGCCCACCGCTCATCTGGCCGTATGCGGCAGCTTCACCTCCGGCTAATATGCGATGTGTCCCGACCCTCTACACGAGAGGCCCCTAATCGAAAGTCTGCAATAATTTGTCGTCGCTGATTTAGGTCACCATTATCGCCGCATGAAAAACCGAATCACCTTTCCTTAAATCACTACACAGGATTCTTCGCCTGCTCGGATTTTTAATCTGGGCGGGCGCATCTGGATTGACTACTTATCTAGAACCTCATATAGCCAAGTCTTGAAACGACTGTAGACCGCACGTAGTTATTTGGCAGTGACTTACTTGAGAGCACAGCCCTGCCAAGGCATCTTTCTGCGGGACCGGTGACCTTGCAGTATGCAGAGTGCTAGCGATCGGATCGCGTGCTCACCGTCATAGCCCCTCCACCATGGCTTCGGCGACGGATCTATAGCTCATACAGCGCAGCGCACTGCCTTGCTACCCAAAGCTAAGGGATTGTCACCTTAGATCGCGATGTTTGTGCTGGTCAGCGCCTGGAGTGGCAGTGCGGAAGAAGTCCCTGGAGCTGGGCACGTGCCGGACCGTAGTCGTCGGTCATCCTGGTCATCGGGAGCGCTCCCTTCCGAAAGTGTTCGGTTCGTGAAGGGACCACAGGCATGAGTACGTCGGCTATCGCTGTTCCGGGACCGCTGTGGCTGCTAGTCGGGAGCGGCTTGTTCGTCATCGGGTTCTTCACCGCGCTCCAGGTCACCACCGCGCTGAGCAGGCGGCGCGACAAGCTGCGCGCGCAGGAACGACGAGCGCTGAACGCCGTGTGGCGTTACCTGCATGAGCAGTACGGTATCCAGCGCCCATCGTGGCTGCATGATGACCCGCCCCACAAGAAGGGTTGAACCCGCAGCGAACCTCAGGTTCGGTTTCCGCTACGTCGTGCGGCTGGCGGTGGCTCGTTGGGTACTGATGTGCTGGACGAGCTGTCGGGTGTCGTTGTTGTCGGGGTATAGGGCTGCGGCTTGGCTGATCCACTCGAGCCGGTCGTTCAGCCGGGTCGAGTGCACGGCCTCCACCTGCGGCAGCGCCGCGTGGGCCGCGGTGAGTCCGGCGTCGACGTTGCCGGCGCGCAGCTGGTTGGCCGCCACGGTCACTAGGTCTGAGGCGCGGGAGCGGGCGTCGGTGTCCGGGCGCTGTTCGTACGAGCGGGTGGCATGCAGCAGGGCCTTGTCAGCGTAGCTGCGGTCGTGGGCGGCGAGGGCGTTCCAGGCCATGGCAGAGATGCCATCGATTTCGGCTTGGCCCATGAATCCCAACCACGTTGGGGTGCTGGCAGGGCCGGGGTCGCGGCCCATCTCATCCTCTGCTCGCGCTAACAACGACCCAACTTGCTGTGCTTTGCCGAGTTCTGCGTAGGCCCAGCCGCTGTTGAGATGGAGCAGGGCCAGCGCGCGTGGCGAGTCGGCGTCTTGGGCGGCGGCTTGGCCCAGCTGGAACATCTTCAACGCGCCATCCGCGTCGCCGCGGTGCAGGAACACTCGGCCCATCTGGAACAAGATCTTTGCACGCAGGGCGGGTTCCTCGGCGTCTTTCGCCATCGCCAACGCAGTCACCAGGTAGCGGTTGGCGGTGGTGTGATCACCGGTGTCGAAGGCGACCCAGCCGGCCACCGAGTGCAGGTCCGCGACCGCCAGCAGCAACCGCCGACGCACCTCGTCCGCGACCGGTGCGTGCAGCAGGCTAACTGCCCAGTTCAGCTGTCCCGATACCGCGGCGAGGACCGCCCCGCCACCGCAAGCGTCGTCCTGGGCGCGATAGAAGCGGACCGCGGACTCCACACTGGCTACGTCCCGCCCGGTTACGGTTCCCGTCACCGTCGCTGGGGCTGCTACCGCTCGCGGGGTGGTCAGCTGTCCCAGTTCCGCGGCGCTCAACCCGACGATTGCTGCTTTCGCTGCCAACGTAATGAACCCGCGTCGTTCCACGTCCGGTCCTCCTTCACCCCCCAGGTTTCCCATCCCCACCCAGGAAGCCACACCACCCGCACCACCCGCTAGCCCCGCCTCCGCCACACCCTGCTCGTAGGCCAACCCCATCAGACCCCGCGGAATCCCGAGCCCATCCGCGATTCGTGACAGCAGGTCGTAGGCCATCACCTGACGGCCCCGCAGGATCTCCGACACCTCCGGTTGCGCCTGGTCGGTCAACCCGGCGATGCGGCGTTGGCTGATCCCATGCCGTTTGAGCAGCGCAAACACCGCCCCCATATCCCGCACCGCCAACGCGGCCCGCATGGCTGGCTCCCGCCAGATCGCAGGGTCCACCCCGCCCCGACCCGCACCGGCGGTGTTCATGCCCGACCACCCTCTTCACCCAGCCCGACTAGACGCGGATGCATCAATGCTCCACCCACCGTAACCACACACCGGCGCAATGTAGAGCACCCAAACGCGCCCCGATCAGCCAAGCTGATAAGCCCCGCCCATCACCGGCTACACCGTTCGGCCGAACCCCCGCGATGTATCCCCGGCAATCCATCTCGCCCAAGCCGCACCGCGCATGTCCCCGAGCCGATAGCCCGCGGGCCTCTCCCCACACACCCGTGCCCGGCCACAGTCAACGACACGGGCCCCGGTCGCCTTTCCCGCCCACTGCACAGGCGGCCAGGACCCGGGCCGGTGAACCGAACCGGGGACGCCGTCCGTCGGACCTCCACCGCGGCGGCGCCATCTTCGGTTCGCCGGCCACCCACGCCCACCACCACACACAAAGGAGCAAAGGGAGCAGCGGTGCATTGGGGCAGACTCGCGCTCTACCTCGCCATCACCGCAGGCCCAGCCATCCTCTACACCCTGACCCTCGCCCTCTACACACACCACAAACGACGGCACCCACCCCGGCCCACCGTCGCCGACATCCAAACCCGTCTCCACCGGGAGCAAACAGCAGCACAAAGGCATGGCAAACGGGCCGACCAAATCGACAACACGGCCGATCTACCCCCAGGCTGGCACTGGCCACACCACGACCCCGACAGCCTGACCCCACCGGCGGCATCAAAAAGCGGGCACACCTTCTGGAATGCCCGCTCGTCCTACCCAGACAAAACACTACCGACCTGTGATCGCTTTGCAGAAGAACACTCGTGGGACAGGTGACCTGTCGTCACCTGTTTCGAGTAACGAGACGCGGTAGTAGTGTCGCGCCATGGATAATTACACGCATACAACTGTAGCTATTCGTCTTTGATGAACCTAAGAAAAGCCTCGAAAGCTTGTTGTGTAAACGAAATATTTCCACTGTACGGACTCTTTGAGTCTCGCACAGCCACACTGTCGGAGAGGTGCGAGACTTCCACGCAAGAGGGATTACTTCCGCTTCGCGTGCTCTTCCTCCATTCTCTCCGTATTGGTGGATCGTGATTCATTGCTAGTGCTCCTATGGTCTCTCGAGAGAGTCTCCAGTAGCTCAATCGAGTGATCGAAGGGTAACGCGGCAGCCGTGAGCTGGTTCCATGTGTCCATATAGCCAGCAAAGACACCGTCGTCATCCAAAAACGTGCCACCAAAAAGATCATCTAAGGCAACGACACCCAAACCGTCGTCCAGCAAAAACATGTGGAACGGAACTCCGATAGCAGAATGAGTGCTAGCTGTAAGCGCTTGAATCGACACATGGGGAAGCCGTGCCATTTCGATTATATGGTCGATTTGCTCAGCCATCACATCATGACCTCCCATCGGCCGTCGAAGCGCCGGTTCGTCGATGATCGACCACAATTGCAAAGAACTGTCTTTTAGGCGCTCTTGGCGCTTCATGCGCGCGGCGACACGTTTCTCAATGTCTTCACCCGAGTTACGAGTGTTGATCATCCGAATCATCGCGGTGCAGTATGCCTCCGTTTGCAACAAGCCAGGCACGACATCATTAGTGAATGAGTAAGCTCTGACCGCATCGGCTTCTAGCTCCATCCATCCGATGCCGTCACCAAGAACCTTGGCATAAGGCACCCACCAGTCGCGCCGCCCCTTAGCCCTGCCAGCAAGTCTGATGAGAGCACTCTTCACGTCGGATGGCACCTCTAAGGCATCGCAGAAGGTCGCGACATCCTCCGCCTTGATACCAATCTTCAGATTTTCGATCCGAGTCAGCTTGGATTGAGAAAATCCCGCGAGCTCCGCCGCTTCAGAAACCATCAACTGCGCATCTTCGCGAATCTTAATTATCGCTCTCGCGAGGCGACGACCACGCAGGGACGCTTTTGCCACTCGCATTACCCCATTCGGTGTAAAAATGCATGACATGCACTTTTTGACTTGTGCATTTCATGCACTTTTTGATTCTATAGCACCACGCACAGAGAGAAGTACAACGCGTGACAATCCTGCTCTTGGGATCTTCTCTGGTGCATTAACGTGGAAATGTCTAGCACGGGAGTTACTGACGTGGCAGCACGCATCGCAGTTGACGGTCAATATGGCCACGATCGCTGGGCCGTAGGGTCGGAAGACCCGCCTCTTACTCAGCTGCATTTCGTGCCGCGCAACGCAAGCGCCGCCTACAGCACACTCATCGGCGTTGGCCCTTTTTATCAAGCTATATTTGGATGCTGGATATCCGACACAGGCCGAGAATGGGCCATCACCATATGCAAAGAGTGCCAACGCCTTGCAGGACCACGAATCAGTACCTGGGCAGGAGAACACAAGCCTACCCTCGATGCACGTCAAAATTCGTCCGCAGAATCCCGGTTCAGTGCCTCAGGCCCCCGACGGGAGGCGCTGAATCTGGGTACGCCCCGTCCAGATGAACTCCAGACACTGGACTGGCACACGGGGGGAAGGGCGCGTGACTGGGACGCGCAAGGTTCCCTGTCAACGGTCATCGGGAACTCCGGGTGGGCGGACAGATGGTCTCCAGGTTGGCGGACGGTACTTTTCCGGGTGGGTGGACAGCGGTTCTCCGGGAT
>NZ_BAAANN010000083.1:0-10963 GCF_039529815.1 Amycolatopsis minnesotensis
CGGACAAACTGTGTACTGGCGGCGTTGGCGACGTTCCGGACCCTGGTGACCGGGGTACTGCACCGGGCGGAGCCGAGCGCACCCCAGCCGGTGACCGGGTTGAAGACGGAATTCCGCTCCCGGTTCAGGAAATTCGGGTTCGAGGCCATCCGGACGCACCTCGAACGGCAAGGGCGGCACGCACACGGCTTCGTCCTCGTCCAGGAGGAGAACGGCGAAGACACGGACCTGTTCAACGCGCACGTCGATCCCGACGGTGAAGTCCACTTCATCAGCGGCGAGACCGGTCTCGAATTCCATCCGCCCGCCGATCACGGGTTGCGAGTGTGGTTCATGCCCACCGCCACAACACTCCCGGACAGCACACCACCGCGGAGCCACACCACCGACAAACCCTCCGAAGTCACCGGGATCACACCCGGCCAACCCACCACCACCGTCGACTCCAGACGCGGTACGGCGGGACGCAAACGCCCGGCCGCGTCCACCAGTACCGCCCAGCGCAAGCGCTCGACGAAGTCCCGCAGCACGGGTAATGCCCAAGACAGCGGCACTGCGGAGCCTCGGAGCGGCCCCACTGCGAGAGATGCTGACTCCACCCCGGCAAGCGCCGGGCAACAAACCACGGAAGTTCACCCGCTTCCCGAGATCGACGTGGAGGTTGATGGGCCGTTGCTGGCGAAGCCGGTTCGGGGCCCGGTGGCGGTGGCTGAGTGGCGGGTGGATGTGTCGGCTTCGGGTGGCCGGTTGGTGTGGTCGGATGACGCTGAGGAGAAGTTGGGGACGTTTGTGGATGGTGCGGTGGACGAGTTGGTTGAGTCGGTGCGGATTGGTCATGCTCTACCGGAATTCCAGATTCACGCAAGACTGCCCAATTGGTCGCCCAAGTATCAGATTGAGTTGGAAATGGGTGTTGGTCAGAAGTTGTTGTCGGCTCTTGCGGGGCGGCTAGGCGAGCACGAGGGGCTGATTTACGATACCGTGAAAAAGAAGTGGGAGGTCGATACGGATAAGCTCGCATTGTGGGTCGACATCACTTCGATGAAAATTGATTATAGAAGTAACCCCAATATTTCGTTTTATCGTTATGGTTCTCCGTATGTGGCGGGGGATGTGGCTGGGGTTCTTGCCGGTGCGGGTGTGTATCTGGGCTACCTCGATCGAGGTGGGTTGTTGCCTTCGGTGGCGAGGCGTGTTGGTGATGCGGTGGGGGTGTTGTTGCGGCGCATCGGTGAGGCTGGTGAAGGGCGAAAGCCTGTTCTCTGGCTTGAGGGCCACGCTCGAAGCGTTGCGCGTTTGCATGTCGATGAGGTGGCGAAACTGGTCAACGAGACGATCCGTGCGGCGCTGCCTGCGAGCTCTGGGCTCACGGTGGATCACGTGATCCGAGATCACGTGAAATTCGGAACAAAAACCTCTGTCAGGGGTGCTAGGTTTCTTTACCTCAAGGTCTTCGACACCGGTGCGGTGGTGGAGGGTCCGGTTGTTCATCCGCTACCTGTGATTGATGTGGAGGTTGATGGGCCGTTGCTGGCGAAGCCGGGTGGGGGCCCGGTGGCGGTGGCTGAGTGGCGGGTGGATGTGTCGGCTTCGGGTGGCCGGTTGGTGTGGTCGGATGACGCTGAGGAGAAGTTGGGGACGTTTGTGGATGGTGCGGTGGACGAGTTGGTTCCGTTGGTGCGGAGTGGTCGTGCTCTACCGGAATTCCGGATTTACGCACGACTGCGCTATTTGCTGCCTAAGTATCGGGTTGCGCTGGAAATGGGTGTTGGTCAGAGGTTGTTGTCGGCTCTTGCGGGGCGGCTAGGCGAGCACGAGGGACTGATTTACGATACCGTGAAAAAGAAGTGGGAGGTCGATACGGATAAGCTTCCCTTGTGGATTGACGTTAATCTGGTGACCGGCACTGGCAAAGCTGAGCCCAGTATTTCGTTTTATCGTTATGGTTCTCCGTACGTGGCGGGGGATGTGGCTGGGGTTCTTACCGGTGCGGGTGTGTACCTGGGCTATTTCGAGCGGGGTGGCCTGTTGCCTTCGGCGGCGAGGCGTGTTGGTGATGCGGTGGGGGTGTTGTTGCGGCGCATCGGTGAGGCTGGCGAAGGGCGAAAGCCTGTTCTCTGGATCGAGGGCCACGCTCGAAGCGTTACACCTTTGCATGTCGATGAGGTGGCGAAACTGGTCAACGACGCGATCCGTGCGGCGCTGCCTGCGGGCTCCGGGCTCACGGTGGATCACGTGATCCGAGATCACGTAAAATTCGGAACAAAAACCTCTGGTAGGAGCGCTAGGTTTCTTTACCTCAAGGTCGTCGACACCGGTGCGGTGGTGGAGGGTCCGGTTGTTCATCCGCTACCTGTGATTGATGTGGAGGTTGATGGGCCGTTGCTGGCGAAGCCGGGTGGGGGTCCGGTGGCGGTGGCTGAGTGGCGGGCGGCTGTGTCGGCTTCGGGTGGCCGGTTGGTGTGGTCAGATGACGCTGAGGAGAAGTTGGGGACGTTTGTGGATGGTGCGGTGGACGAGTTGGTTCCGTTGGTGCGGAGTGGTCGTGCTCTACCGGAATTCCGGATTTACGCACGACTGCGCTATTTGCTGCCCGAGTATCGGGTTGCGCTGGAAATGGGTGTTGGTCAGAGGTTGTTGTCGGCTCTTGCGGGGCGGCTAGGCGAGCACGAGGGACTGATTTACGATACAGCGAAAAAGAAGTGGCAGGTTGACACGGATAAGCTCCCCTTGTGGATCGACATCACTGCAATGAAAGTTGACTATAAAGATAAGTCCGATATTTCGTTTTATCGTTATGGTTCTCCGTATATGGCGGGGGATGTGGCTGGGGTTCTTGCCGGTGTGAGTGTGTACCTGGGCTACCTCGATCGAGGTGAGTTGTTGCCTTCGGCGGTGAGGCGTGTTGGTGATGCGGTGGGGGTGCTGTTGCGGCGTATCGGTGAGGCAGGTGAACGGCGAAAGCCTGTTCTCTGGATCGAGGTCCACGCTTATAGCGTTGCGGCTTTGCATGTCGATGAGGTGGCGAAACTGGTCAACGACGCGATCCGTGCGGCACTGCCTGCGGGCTCCGGGCTCACGGTGGAGCAAGTGATCCGAGACCACGTCAAATTCGGAACCAGAGTCGGCCGCAACCGCCGAAAGTTCCTTTACCTCAAGATAATCGATCCTGATGATGTGACGCTGGCTGTCGACGGTGATTTCGGATGGGGTGCCGATGGTGCTTTGAAGTCTTGGAATGATGATGACCGGGAGTGGCAAGACTTCGATAATGACGAGGCAGTGAAGAACTTTGGGAAAAAGTTGGCGATTCGGGTCGCTGGTGCGGGTGCTCCCGTGGGTGGGAGTATGGGGATGGAGTACCCGGATGTTGTGGCGCGGGTGTTCTTTGAAGACTTGGATCGTTATCAGGACGAGCGTGTGCAGCGTCATGTGCAAAGTGTCTTGAAAGACGCCATTTTCGCTTCGTTCAGGGAGCCGGTGGAGGTGCTTGCGGCGGCGGCGGTGTGGTTGCGGGAGGGCGACAGGCTGGAGGAGGCGGCCGAGTTGGAAGGGCTCGCGGTCAAGGTGCGTGCGGTGGAGGATCTTGAGCAGCGGGTGGAGCGGCTTCAGGGGGCGGAGCGGTTTGGGGAGGCGGTGGGGCTTGCCCAGCGGGCGCATCAGCTCCGGGAGAAGGTCGAGAATGCGGTGGCGGTGCGGAACATTCGGACGGCGGCGGAGAACCTTGAGGTGACGTGGCTGTTCTACCGTGGAAAGTGTGTGTCTGATGGCAGGTTCGCGATAGAGGTGCGGGGGTCGCCGGCGCGGACTGCTGAGTTCTACCGGAACTCGCGTGAGTCGTTGCGTGGTGAGTTCGCCGATCCTGTCTCGGGCGTGTTGTCGGTGGTGGGTCGGGAGCGGGTGGTGTCGCGGGTGGCGGGGTTTGTCGGTCGGTGGCTGGCCGGTGGTGAAGGGGCGAGGCGGACGCTGGATATTCCTGTCGTCGGCCGTGGTGATCGGGGTGAGCGGCGTCGGCTGGCGGTGGAGGAGGCGGTGCAGGATGGTGTGCGGGAGGCGCTTCGGTCCGCGGGCCGGAGCCTTCTGTCGGAGGAATCGCAGGCACTTCTTCGCCGCGCCTCGAATCGCGATGACGATTTCGTGCGCATTCACGACGTCACCCGGGGCAGTGGCGATCTGAAGTCCGGCTTTGAGCTGCGGGAGCGGGATGTTGCCGAGGAGGTGATCGACTCCCCGCTCGCCGGGGCTGTCGAGCCGCCCGTCGGCGAGGATGTGTTCGCCCAATTGGACAAGATGGACCTGGGGTCGGAGGAGGAGTTCGACTGGCGGGCGATGCCGGGTGAGCCCGCGGAGCCATCGGATATGTCGGTGGTGTCTGAGGGGGAGCACACCGGTCCCGGGATGGAGCTGGCCGATGTCCTGAACCTTCCAGAGGACGACGTGCAGGGGCCGGTCGTCGACTGGACGGCTGGGGACCAGATCCCGGACTGGACGAACTTCGACTACGACACGTGGCGGGATGAGCAGTTTGGCTTCGAGTCTGGCCCCATGGACCAGCGGGATGTGGAACTCACCGGCTTCGATTTCGAGAACTTGGGTGGTTTCGATCCGAGTGTGGTTGATCCGAAGCTGTCTTCTTCGGACCAGGGTGTTCAGGCGGGGCGAGACGATGCTGTTGTGGATGTCGATCGGGGTTCGGACTCGGATGTGTCGGAGATGGAGGGTGTGAAGGCGGGTTCCCCGCCGCAGGTCCTGGTGGACTCGGGGACTCCGCTGACCGGGCATTACGCGGTTATTGATGGGGTGAACAGGGAAAATTACGAGCAGAGCCCGGATGAGGGGTTCCGGACGAACTGTGTACTGGCGGCGTTGGCGACGTTCCGGACCCTGGTGACCGGGGTACTGCACCGAGCCGAACCGAGCGCACCCCAGCCGGTGACCGGGTTGAAGACGGAATTCCGCTCCCGGTTCAGGAAATTCGGGTTCGAGGCCATCCGGACGCACCTCGAACGGCAAGGGCGGCACGCACACGGCTTCGTCCTCGTCCAGGAGGAGAACAGCGAAGACACGGACCTGTTCAACGCGCACGTCGATCCCGACGGTGAAGTCCACTTCATCAGCGGCGAGACCGGCCACGAATTCCACCCACCCGCGAATCACGGGTTGCGGGTCCGGTTCATGCCCACCGCCAAAGCACTCCCCGGCAACTCGCTACCCGAGCGGGATACGGATGAGCCTTCGGAAGTGGCCGGGATCAAGGCAGGTCAGCCCGACGTCGGGTCGGGGCGTGGTGCGGTGGGGCGTAAGCGCCAGGCGCCTACGGATGCGGAAGGTGGTGCGGCGCAGCGCAAGCGCTCGACGACATCTCGCGGTACGGGTGCTGCGCGGGGTAGCGGCGCGTCGGGGCCTCGGAGCGATATCGGTGTGAGGGCCGACAGCTCCGTCGCGACAGGCCCTGTGCAGCAGCCCACGGAAGTTTACCCGCTTCCGAAGCCTGCTGCGCAGGACCCTGCGCTGGGGCTGGGAAAGTCTGATGTGCTGGCCTTCGTGGCGTCGCAGAAAAAGGAAAATGAGAAGGTGTGGGAGGCCGACCTTTCGGTTTCGGATGGCCGGCTTGAGTGGTGGGGAGAAGCTCTAGAGGCGGAGTTGAGCAATTTCGTGGTGAAAGCGGTGAATGTTATTGAGCCGTTGGTGCGTGCTAGGTGGCGGCATCTCCCGGATTTCTGGATCCATTACTACACGAGACGGAGTTGGTGGAAGTACCAAGATGAGGTGGTGGGACGTGTTCGGCAACGGTTGTTGACTGAGCTGGCAAAACGAGTAGGTAATGTGGAGGGGCTCGTTCACGACGATCAGACGAACGAGTGGAGCGTCGACACGGACAAGCTCCCGTTGTGGATTGAATCCACAACGGGAGGTCTCTACAATTCCGTCCGAAATTACGTTGGTTTCTATCGCTATGATTCACCTTATTTGCTGGATGATGTGATCTCATCAGATGACAAGATGGCGCAGGTGCTTGCCAGTGAAGGTGTGTACGTGGCCTACCGTAACCGGGGTGGGTTGGTTCCGTCGGCGTCCAGGCGTACCAGGGAAGCGCTGGATCAGCTGCTCAAGTTGATAAAATATGGCGGGCGCGACTCTTTCGTGTGGATTGGGGGACACGCTCAAAAAAAGGAGTACCTGTACGTCGACGAGGTAACCAAGCTGGTGAACAAGGAGTTCAGCGAGGCGTTGCGGGCCACAGATGTCGATTTGCCATTGAAGACGGCGATCCAGGACCACATCAAATTCGAGGCCAAGATTTCCCCGCTGGCGGGCAGGTTTCTTTATCTCAAGGTTGTCTCTCCGGTTAGAGAGCTGGTGATATACAAGCTTCCCAGGATTGATGGGCCGTTGCTGGGAAGGTCCGATGCGTCGGCTCGCGTAAGGTCGAAGTGGGAGGCGGATCTTTCGTTTCCCGATGGTCGGCTTGAGCGGTGGGGGGACGATACGGAGGCGGAGTTGGAGGAGTTCGTGGGGAAGGCGGTAGATGATGTTGATCGCCTGGTGCGGGCTGGCTGGCAGCACCTACCGGATTTCCGGATCCATTTCTACGCGAGTGTGGCTGGGTTTAAGTACCGAGATGAGGTGGTGGGTCGTGTTCGTCAGAGGTTGTTGTCGGATCTTGCGAAGCGGCTTGGTGGACATGAGGGGCTGATCTACAATAGTTCTGCGGAGAAGTGGAGTGTCGACACGCGCAAGCTTCCGCTGTGGATCGACTCCACTGAGGGAACCAGTCAGAACGCTAGTGGGCGAAATTATGCGGCTTTTTATCGTTATGATTCGCCGTATCCGTTGGATGAGACGAGTTCGTCGGATGACAAGATGGCGCAGGTTCTCACTGGTGAGGGTGTGTACCTGGGCTACTGTGATCAGGGTGGGTTGGTGCCGTCGGCGCCCAGGCGTGTCAAGGAAGCGCTGGATCAGCTGTTCAAGTTGGTGAAGGACGCTGCGGTCGACGGTGGACGGCAGCTTTTCCTGCAGATTGAACGCCATGCTAGCCAAGAGTCGTCCGCGCATGTCGATGAGGTGACCGAGTTGGTCAACAAGAATATCGGCGAGGCGTTGCGGGCAGTGGGTATTGATTTGTCACTGGAGCGGGCTGTCGGCCGCCACGTCAAATTTGGAATCAAGAACAACCACAACGTCCGTAGGTTCCTTTACCTGAAGATTGTCGATTCCAATGGATCGCCGGTCGAAATTTCTGGTGCGGGTACTGCCCGAGCCAGCGGTACTCCGAGTGCTCGGAGTGGTGCCACCGCGGGGGGTGCTGACTCCACCTGGGCAAGCGCCGGGCAGCCCACGGAAGTTCACCCACTTCCCGAGATCGACGTGAACAGTGATGGGCCGTTGCTGGCGAAGTCGGATGGGGGCCCGGTGGCGGTTGCTGAGTGGCGGGCGGTTGTGTCGGCTTCGGGTGGCCGGTTGGTGTGGTCGAATGAAGCTGAGGAGAAGTTGGGGAAGTTCGTGGATGATGCGGTGGGCGAGTTGGTTCCGTTGGTGCGGGGTGGTCGTGCCCTGCCGGAATTCCAGATTTACGTACGACTGCGCCATTTGCTGCCCAAGTATCGGATGGAACTGGAAATTAGTGTTGGTCAGAGGCTGTTGTCGGCTCTCGCGAGGCGGCTAGGCGAGCACGAGGGACTCGTTTACGATACCGCGAAAAAGGTGTGGCAGGTCGATTCGGGCAAACTTCCCTTGTGGATTGACGTTAATCTGGTGGCCGCCAGTGGTAGAGCTGAACCTGGTATTTCGCTTTATCGTTATGGTTCTCCGTATTCAGCGGGGGATGTGGTTGGGGTTCTTGCCGGTGCGGGTGTGTACCTGGGCTATTTCGATCGGGGTGGGCTGTTGCCTTCGGCGGCGAGGCGTATCCGTGACGCGGTGGGGGTGTTGTTGCGGCTCATCGATGAGGCCAGTGAAGAGCGAAAGCCTGTTCTCTGGATCGAGGGCCACGCTCGAAGCGTTGCGCGTTTGCATGTCGATGAGGTGGCGAAATTGGTCAACGAGGCGATACGCGTGGCGCTTCCTGTGAGCTTCGGACTCACGGTGGAGCAAGTGATCCGGCGTCACGTAAAATTCGGAACCAAAACCTCTGGTAGGAGCACTAGATTCCTTTACCTCAAGGTCGTCGGCAGCGGTACGGTGGTGGAGGGTCCGGTTGTTCATCCGCTTCCTGTGATTGATGTGGAGGTTGATGGGCCGTTGCTGGCGAAGCCTGGTCGGAGTCTGGTGGCGGTGGCTGAGTGGCAGGCGGCTGTGTCGGCTTCGGGTGGCCGGTTGAAGTGGTCGGATGACGCTGAGAAGAAGTTGAAGACGTTTGTGGATGATGCGGTGAACGAGTTGGTTCCGTTGGTGCGGGGTGGTCGTGCTCTGCCGGAATTTCAGATTTACGCACAACTGAGCTATTTGTCATCCAAATATCGGATTGAAGTGGAAATGGGTGTTGGTCAGAGGCTTTTGTCGACTCTCGCGGGGCGGCTAGGCGAGCACGAGGGGCTGATTTACGATACCGCGATAAAGAAGTGGCAGGTCGATACGAGTAAGCTCGCATTGTGGATCGACATCACTGCAACAGGAGTCGATCATAAAGATAAATCAAGCATTTCGTTTTATCGTTATGGTTCTCCGTATTCAGCGGGGGATGTGGTTGGGGTTCTTGCCGGTGCGGGTGTGTACCTGGGCTATTTCGAGCGGGGTGGGCTGTTGCCTTCGGTGGCGAGGCGTGTTGGTGACGCGGTGGGGTTGTTGTTGCGGCGCATCGGTGAGGTCGGTGAAGGGCGAAAGCCTGTTCTCTGGCTCGAGTTCCACGCTCGAAGCGTTACACGTTTGCATGTCGATGAGGTGGCGAAACTGGTCAACGAGGCGATACGCGTGGCGCTTCCTGCGAGCTCCGGACTCACGGTGGAGCAAGTGATCCGGCGTCACGTAAAATTCGGAACCAAAACCTCTGGCAAGACTACTAGATTCCTTTACCTCAAGGTCGTCGAAACTGTGGTGGAGGGTCCGGCTGTTCATCCGCTTCCTGTGATTGATGTGGAGGTTGATGGGCCGTTGCTGGCGAAGCCTGGTCGGAGTCCGGTGGCGGTGGCTGAGTGGCAGGCGGCTGTGTCGGCTTCGGGTGGCCGGTTGAAGTGGTCGGATGACGCTGAGAAGAAGTTGAAGACGTTTGTGGATGATGCGGTGAACGAGTTGGTTCCGTTGGCGCGGGATGGTCGTGCTCTGCCGGAATTCCGAATTCACGCACGACTGAATCATTTGTCGCCCAAATATCTGATTGAAATGGAAATGCGTGTTGGTCAGAGGCTTTTGTCGGCTCTCGCGAGGCGGCTAGGCGAGCACGAGGGACTGATTTACGATACCGCGAAAAAGGCGTGGCAAATCGATGTGGACAAGCTTCCCTTGTGGATCGACGTTAATTTAGTGGCCGACGGTAGTCAAGCTAAACCAAGCATTTCGTTTTATCGTTATGGTTCTCCGTATTCAGCGGGGGATGTGGCAGGGGTTCTTGCCGGTGCGGGTGTGTACCTGGGCTACTCCGATCGGGGTGGGCTGTTGCCTTCGGTGGCGAGGCGTGTTCGTGACGCGGTGGGGCTGTTGTTGCGGCGCATCGGTGAGGCCGGCGAAGGGGAAAATCCTGTTCTCTGGCTTGAGGGCCACTTTTCCGGTAATGCTAATCTGCGTGTCGATGAGGTGACGGAACTGGTCAACAAGGCGATCATATCCGCGCTTCCTGCGGGCTCCGGGTTGACGGTGGAGCAGGTGATCCGAAAGCACGTGAAATTTGGAAAAGAAAAGCATGGAAAAGGTTCTAAGTTCCTTTACCTCAAGGTTGTCGATTCTGGCAATGAAGCGCTGACCGAAACGGAATTTGCATGGGGCAGTAGTGGCGTTAACCGGAGTGTGGTGCCGGCTGTCGCCGACGATTTCCGGATCTGGGGCAATGATTCTCCGGCTTGGCAAGGTGTTGACGGTGGCGAGGTGGTGAAGGGTTTCGGGAAGGAGTTGGCGGTTCGGATCGCTGGTGCGGGTGTTCCGGTGGGTGGGAGTACGGGTGCGGAGTATCCGGATGTTGTGGTGCGGGTGAGTTTCGAAGACACGAGGCACTATGAAAATGACGAGATCAAAGCGCGTGTGACTACCGAGTTGGCGAAGCTTGTCTTCGCTTCGTTCAGGGAGCCGGTAGAGGTGTTTGTGGCGGCGGCGGTGAAGTTGCGGGCGGAGGGCAGGCTGGAGGAAGCGGCCGAGTTGGAGGAGCTCGCGGAGAAGTTGGGTGAGGTGAAGAGTCTTGAGGAGCGGGTGGAGGAGCTTAAGGAGGAAAGGCGGTTCGGGGATGCGTTGCGGCTTGCCACGCGGGCGCATGAGCTTCGAGGGGAGGTCGAGAGCGCGGTGGCGGTGCGGAACATCGAGAAGGCGGTGAATGACCTCGAGTTGACTTGGCTCTTCTCTCGTGAAATATGTGATTCTGATGGCAAGTTCACGATAGAGATGCGGGAGTCGCCGGCGCGGAGTGCTGAGTTTTACCGGGACTCGCGTGGGCTGTTGCGGGGTGAGTTCGTTGATCCTGCGTCGGGCGTGTTGTCGGTGGTGGGTCGGGAGCGGGTGGTGTCGCGGGTGGCGGGGTTTGTCGGTCGGTGGCTGGCCGGTGGTGAAGGGGCGAGGCGGACGCTGGATATTTCTGTCGTTGGTCGTGGTGGCCCTGGGGAGCGGCGTCGGCTGGCGGTGGAGGAGGCGGTGCAGGATGGTGTGCGGAAAGCGCTTCTGGCCGCGGGCCGGAGTCTTTTGTCGGAGGAATCGCAGGCGCTTCTTCGCCGCGTTTCACATCTTGATGACGATTTCGTGCGTATTCGTGAGGTCTTCCGGGGTGGCGATCTGAAGTCCGGCTTTGTGCTGCGGGAGCGGGATGTTGTCGAGGATGTCACCG
>NZ_BAAANN010000084.1:0-10828 GCF_039529815.1 Amycolatopsis minnesotensis
TCCTCGCGACCTGGACCGGCGTGTGCCTGACCTGCCACCAAACCGTGAAACCGTTACACCACAACAACCCGCAACGAACCTAACAAAGCACTACTAGAGACTGTTTCGAAGTGCTTTGCGTGGCGGTGCCGGTTGACGGCCCACTCAAGTGGCTTCGCCACTTCGATACAGGCCCTAGGATGTGCGGGTGCCGAAGGTCGTCGACAAGGCCGAGCGCCGCCGTGAGATCGCGGAAGCGCTGTTGCGGCTCGTCGCGCGCGAAGGCACCGAGGCGGTCAGCGTGCGCACCGTCGCGGCCGAAGCGGGCCTTTCCGCTGGCGCGGTCCAGAAGTACTTCTCCACCAAGGAAGAGCTGTACTACTTCGCGCTCGACCTGACCGGCGACTACCTGGAAAAACGCTGGTCCGAAGTGGACTACGCGGGCGACCTGCTGGCGGTGCTGCACCGGCTGGTCATCGCCGCCATGCCGCTCGACGAGCAGGTGCGCGCCGAGGTGATCGTGGTGCTCGCGTTCACCGCGCGCGCCGCCGTGGTGCCGTCGTGGGGCGAGCACCTCCGCGACGGCTACCGCGAGCTGCACGGGATGACGGCCGGGTTCCTCCGGCAGGCCCAGGAGCGGGGCGACGTCCGCGACGACATCGACGCGGAACAGCTCGCCGACACCGTGCTCGCCCTTTCCGAAGGCTTCGCGAACCGCATGCTCATCGACGTCGAAGCGCGACCGCGCCTGCTCGAATCGCTCGACCTCGCGCTGCGGGAACTGCTCGGCCCGCGCTAGCTGTCCACCGATCGGTGGACAGCCGGATTCCACTCCCCGGTCGTCCCGAGGACCCCCGTCCCGGCGGGACGCTCTACGCATGACAGCAGTGAAGGTGCGCGGACTGCGCAAGGAGTACGCGGGACACGTCGCGGTCGGCGGCATCGACCTCGACATCGACCACGGCGAAGTACTGGCGCTGCTCGGGCCGAACGGCGCGGGCAAGACGACCACGACGGAAATACTGGAAGGCCACCGCGGGCGAACCGCGGGTGAGGCACGCGTACTCGGTGAAGATCCCGGCACGGCCGGCCGCGCCTGGCGGGCGAAGCTCGGCATCGTGCTGCAGTCCTCCGATGACGTCGGCTCCCTCACGGTCACCGAAACCGTGCGGCACTTCGCGGGCTACTACCCGGACCCGCGCGATCCCGGAGAGGTGATCGAGCTGGTCGGGCTCACCGGGAAGGCGGGCGCGAAGGTGCGCGACCTTTCCGGCGGCCAGCGGCGCAGGCTCGACGTGGCGCTCGGCATCATCGGCAGGCCCGAGCTGGTCTTCCTCGACGAGCCGACCACCGGCTTCGATCCCGAAGCGCGGCGCCGGTTCTGGGCGCTGATCGGCTCGCTCGCCGGCGAGGGCACCACGATCCTGCTCACCACCCACTACCTCGACGAGGCCGAGGCGCTGGCCGACCGCGTCGCGGTGATCGCGGGCGGCGTGCTCGTCGCCGAGGGCACCCCCGCCACGCTCGGCGGGCGCGCGGGAGCCGAGGCGACCGTGCGCTGGACCGACGCGCGCGGCCCGCGGGCCGTCCGCACCACGACGCCTGCCCGCCTGGTCCGCGAGCTGAGCACCGACGGCGAGCTGACCGACCTCACCATCACCCGCCCCAGCCTCGAAGACGTCTACCTCGGCCTGATCGGAGAAAACCGGTGACCACGATCGCCCCGCCCGCCACCACCGCCCTGCCCGGCACGCTCCGGCTCGGCCTCGCCAGGGGCCGCGTCGAACTCGCCCAGTTCTTCCGGCAGAAGGAGCACGTGGCGTTCACCTTCGCGCTGCCCGCGTTCCTGATGGTCCTGCTCGGCTCGATCTTCAAGGGCGTCTACGAGGGCACCGGCATCACCGCGAGCCAGGTGCTGGCGGCCGGCATGGTCGGGGCAGGCATCATCTCGACCTCGTTCAACTCGATGGGCATCGGCGTGGTCGCCGACCGGGAAAGCGGCGCGCTGAAACGCTTGCGCGGCACGCCGATCCCCGCCGCCGCGTACTTCATCGGCAAGGTCGTCCAGGTCGCGGTGGCCAGCCTGGCCGAAGCGGTGCTCATGCTCGTCGTCGCGATCACCATGTTCGGCCTGGAGTTGCCGAGCGGCGCGGAGAACTGGCTCACCTTCGCGTGGGTGTTCGTGCTCGGCACGTTCGCCTGCGCACTGCTCGGTATCGCGCTGAGCGCGATCGCCCGGTCGGTCAACGCGGCAACGGCCGTGATGAACCTGGTCTTCATCGGCCTGCAGTTCATCTCGGGCGTGTTCGTCACGCCGATCACCGCGCTGCCGAAGGTTATGGTCGACATCGCTTCGTTCTTCCCGGTGAAGTGGATCTGCCAGGGCTTCCGCTCGGTGTTCCTGCCGGCGGAGATGTCCGGCTACGAAATGGCGGGGTCATGGGAACTCGGCACGGTGGCGCTGGTGCTCGGCGCCTGGTGCGTCGCGGGGCTGGCACTGTGCGCGCTGACCTTCCGGTGGACGAACCGCGAGCGATGACCGAGGCCACCAGGCGCTGGTTCTGGCTGTGGGACGTGTTCTTCGTGATCGTCTACGCGGCGACCGCGGCGGTCGTCGCCACCGAAACCACCGAAGACACCGTGCCGGGGGCCAGGTACTGGAGCTTGGCGCTCGTCGCGGTCACCGCGCTGGCCTACGTCACGGTCGGCAGGCGTGTCGAGCACGAGGGAATCGGCGGCACGCGGCGCGCGATGTTCGTGGTGGTGCTCGTCGTCGCCTCCGTCGCGGCGATCATGCTGCGGCCGTCGGCGGGGTTCGCGCTCTTCGCGACCGGTTCGATGCTCTTCATGGTGGCCCCCGTCCGGCTCGCGGTGACCATCACCGTGCTCATGACCACGGTCCCGCCACTTTCGATCATCGTGCACTTCGGCGTCGCGATGGACCCGAATCTCGGTGTGCTGATCCCGTTCACCGGGCTGATGGTGCTGTTCGCCGCGTTCGTCGGGCCGTGGATCGAGCGAGTGGTGAGCCAAAGCAAGGAGCGCGCCCAGCTCATCGACCAGCTCGAAGCGAGCCAGGCGGAGGTCTCGCGGCTGTCGCGGGAAGCGGGCACCGCGGCCGAACGCGAGCGGCTCGCGCGGGAAATCCACGACACGCTCGCGCAGGGGTTCACCAGCATCGTGACGCTCGCGCAGGCCATCGAGTCCGAAATGGACCGGGACCCGGACGCGGCGAAGCGGCATCTCGCACTGGCGGCCCGCACCGCGCGGGACAACCTCGCGGAAGCGCGGGCCATGGTCGCCGAGCTGACGCCAGCCGCGCTCGGATCGTCCACTGTGGAGGCCGCGATGCGGCGGGAGGCGGCACGGCTCGACGAGTCCGGAATGGACGTGACCTGCGAGATCGGCGAGCTGCCGAAGCTGCCGACCGCCACCGAGGTGGTGCTCCTGCGCGGCGTACAGGAAGCGCTGACCAACGTCCGCAAGCACGCGGGCGCCTCGGCGGTGGCGATCCGGCTCCGGGTGGCGAACGGCTCGATCCGCCTGACCGTCCGCGACGACGGCGCCGGGTTCGAGGTTTCGTCCGGGCACACCGGCTACGGCCTGGACGGGATGCGGGCCCGGGCCACCGAGGCGGGCGGGTCACTTACCATCCACAGTGGACCTGAGGACGGGACGACGGTGGAGCTGGAGGTGCCGGTGTGATCACGATCCTGCTCGTCGACGACCACCCCGTCGTCCGCGAGGGCCTGCGCGGAATGCTGGAAGCCGAAGAAGACCTCACGGTCGTCGGCGAAGCGAACAGCGGCGGCGAAGGTGTGGTGCTGAGTGCCGCGAAGGAACCCGACGTGGTGCTGATGGACCTGCGCATGCCCGGCCTCGACGGCGTCGAGGCCACCAAGCGGATCCTCGCGGACGCACCCGGACGGCGGGTCGTGGTTCTCACGACGTACGAAACGGACGCCGACATCCTGCGCGCCGTCGAAGCGGGCGCCGCAGGCTATCTGCTGAAGGACGCCTCGCGAACCGAACTGGCGAACGCGATCCGCGCGGCGGCACGCGGCGAAACCGTGCTGGCACCGTCTGTGGCCGGGAAACTCGTGCGGCGCGTGCGGCAACCCGCCACGCCGGCTCTTTCGGCACGCGAAGTCGAGGTGCTGAAGCTGGTGGCGAACGGCGGCACGAACGCGGACATCGGCCGCGCGCTGCACATCAGCGAGGCCACCGTGAAGACCCATCTGCTGCGCGTGTTCGGCAAACTCGACGTGTCCGACCGAACCGCCGCCGTGACCACCGCCATGCGACACGGCCTGCTGTAGCCGCCCTTTTCGATGCCCTGGCTCGTAAACAAGCAGATTCGCCGGGCACAGCAGGATCGCCCCTCCAGCGGAGGCGCGCCCCTATTTTCACCCCTGGCAGGACGTCCCCGCCAGGGGACACAGACGACTGAAGGTGCCCTTCGCGGCATCTGACGCCCCAATCTCGCCCCTCACGGCGCGGAGCGTGATGCTGCTGATGCCCTGAAGGCGCCCTTCACGGCATCAGATTCCCCCAAGGGCACCTTCAGGGCATCCACCCGGAACCGAGCAGGCCCACGAAGGCCACGTCCACAGCAATCGCGTCCATGAAGGCCCCCGGTTCGGGGCACGAGCGCCCATTTCACCCTCTCCCTCATCCAGGCGACCCCCGCACAATCCCCGAAGGCGACCTTCAGGGAATCCAACGCCACAAACTCGGCCCTCGCGGCGTGCGGCACGGCGATGCTTATGCCCCGAAGGCGACCTTCAGGGCGTAGGCGTCCCTGAAGGTCGCCTTCGGGGACTTCGGGCCAGGCTCCAGCCGCCGCGTCCGTCCGCTGCGGCGGACTCCCCGTGTCCGCCCGAGCCGCCGCCGTGACCACGCCCGCGCGCCACGGGCTGCTGTAGCCGCGTGCCGGGCGGCAGGCAGAATGCGGGGCATGGAGGCTTCGACTGAAACCGCGCTCTTGCACCGCATCGCCACCGAGCAGGCGGGCAGCCGCGCGCCGTCGCTGGTGGCCGGGGTGGTCCGCGGCGGCGAACTGGTCTGGTCCGGTGCGCGCGGGTTCGTCGGCGGGCAGCGGCCGGGGAACGGCACGCAGTACCGGCTCGGTTCGATCACGAAGTCGATGGTCGCCGCGCTCGTGCTGCGGCTGCGCGACGAAGGCAAGGTCGACCTCACCGACACGCTCGAAAAGCACGTTCCGGGCACCGCGCTGGGGCATCTGACGATCGCGCAGCTCCTCTCGCACACCAGCGGCGTCACCGCCGAATCCCCTGGCACCTGGTGGGAGCGCGCGAAAGGCGGCGACTGGGCGGCACTGGACACGAGCCTCACCGCGACCGAGCTGAAGCACCGCCCCGGCAGCCGGTTCCACTACTCGAACGTCGGTTACGGCGCGCTCGGCGAACTCGTCGCGCGCATCCGCGGCAAGGGCTGGTTCGAAGCGCTGCGCGAGGAGGTCCTGTTCCCGCTGGGCATGGACCGCACCGAGCCGCACCCCACCGGTGAGCACGCCGAGGGCTGGGCGGTGCACCCGTTCGCGGACGTCCTGCTGCCCGAGCCGCACCCGGACGCGGGCGGGATGGCACCGGCGGGCCAGTTGTGGGCGACCGTCCCCGATCTCGCGCGCTGGACCGCGTTCGTCGGCGGCGACACCGGCGACGTGCTGCACCCCGACACCGTCGCCGAAATGCGCGCGCTGGCCACCGTCGACGACGCCGACACGTGGAACAGCGGTTTCGGCCTGGGCCTGCAGCTCATGCGGTTCAACGGCAGGCGGCTGGCCGGGCACAGCGGCTCGATGCCCGGTTTCCTCGCGACCTCGCTCGTCGACGAAACGACCGGCACCGGCGCGGTCGCCATGGCCAACTCGACCGCGGGCGTCGGCATCGTCCGCCTCGCCATCGACCTGATCGACCTGGTGGAACGCCTCGAACCCGCACTGCCGGCCGAATGGCGACCGTCCGAAGTGGACCCCGCACTGCTCGCGCTGACCGGCCTGTGGCACTGGGGCGTGACGCCGTACCACCTGCGCGTGCTCGCCGACGGCAAACTGAACCTGGCCCCGGCCAACGGCGAAGGCCGCGCGTCGCGCTTCCGGCACGTCGAAGGCGAGGACTGGCTCGGCCTCGACGGCTACTACGCGGGCGAAACCCTGCGCGTGCACCGTTCCTCGGACGGCACTCCGGTGCACTTGGACCTCGGGACGTTCATCTTCAGCCGCCGCCCGTACGACACCGACGCCCCCATCCCCGGCGGCGTTGACCCATCCGGGTGGCGCGCCGAGTAATTCGAAAGAGCTTTACGAGCCTCGAGAAGGGCTCGAGAAGGAATTGAGACGCGGGCACGGGCTGCTTCTTTCCGGTGGCAGCACCGTGTTTCGCGCCGGAACCACCGCGCGGTCGCTTTAGCTTGGCGCCATGACCGATCACGAGACCACCGTGCGCAGCCGGGAACTCGGCGAAGCGCTTCGTGCCGCGCTGCAGAAGGCGGGGCTGACCGGCAAGGAACTCGCGCACCGGCTGGAGTGGTCGCCGAGCGAGGTCTCGCGGATGCTCAGCGGCAAACGCACCGCGCGGGAGTCGGACGTGGCGGCCCTGCTGGGGTTCTGCGGCGTCGGCGGCAAGGAGCACGCGCGGCTGATCGCGCTCTGCCGGGAAGCGAACCAGCCGGGCTGGTGGCAGCGCTACGGCTCGCACCTGCCCAAGCACCTCCGCACCTACCTGGACCACGAAGACAAGGCCACGGCCGTGTTCGAATATTCACCGCTGCTCGTGCCTGGCTCTCTTCAAACCGGTGGTTACGCCCGCGAGATCATCGCCAATGCCGTGAACATCCCTGCGGATGAAGTCGAAGAGCGAGTCGCGGCCAGGCTGGCACGGGCAAGCATCTTCAGCAGGTCGAGGGCTGCCAACTTCACCTTCATCGTTGCCGAGTCGGTGCTACGACTTCCCATCGGCGGCGTGGTCGTGATGTCCGAGCAGTTGCACTACCTCTTACGCATGTCAGTCCGCTCAAACGTCTCGCTCCGAGTGATCCCTACGGAAGCCGGGGCGCACATAGGTACCGGTGGTCCGTTCACACTGCTCGAATTCGCCGATATCCGACCGGTGGCGTATCTGGAGAACCACGTTTCGAGCTTGTTCATCGAGGAGAGGGATGAGACATCGGTCTTCCGGCGAATCCGTACGGCCCTAGCGAAACTCGCATTGCCCGAGGCACAATCGAGAGACCTGATCGGCAACCTGGCGATCGAGCTGTACCAGGACGGAGAGGACTCCGATGAGCGCAGTTGAGCCGAGTGGAGTCGTTTGGCGGACGAGCAGCTACACGAACGCCAACGGCGCGTGCGTCGAAGTGGGTGTCGACTGGCGGACGAGCAGCTACACCAGTGGCAACAACGAGTGCGTCGAAGTGGGGACTTCCCCGTTTGCGATCCTGGTCCGGGATACGAAGCAGCGCAACGGAGGCAGCCTCCGCATCGACTCTCGCCCTTGGCGGGCCTTCCTGACCGAGGTCCGAGCAGTGCCCATCGCCCGGTAGCTCGCCCGGTCACCTCAAGACGCATCGCGTCCAACCACTTCCCCGACACCACCCCGTCCGCCAGTTTGACTGAAAATTCAGTTAGGGTATTGTCCCAGGTGAGAGTCAGTCACCGAGATCGCCGCGAGGCGGAAGGACATCATGCGACGCCGTCGGTTCGTGCAAGTGGGGATCTCCCTGTTTACTGGCGCGCTGGCCACCGGATGCGGCAGCGAGGCCCCGGCCGGTGGCGACGGCAAGCCCGCGCCCGCCGGTGGCGGCCCCGCGCCGAAGCGCGTGATGCCCGAGGAGGGCCAGCCGCACAAGCGGACCTGGATGGCGTTCGGGGTCAGCGATCGGGTGTGGGAACCGGCGCAGGTGCCCGTCGTGCAACGAAATCTCGCGGCGATCGCCACCGCCATCGCGCGGTTCGAACCGGTGTCGATGCTGGTTCGCCAGGACGAACTGGAGCTGGCGCGCGGGCTCGTCGGTGACGCCGACGTCGAGCTGGTCGCGGCCGAACTCGACGACCTGTGGATACGCGACACCGGCCCGGTGTTCGTGAGCGGCGACAACGGCATCTCCGGGGTCGACTTCAACTTCAACGGCTGGGGCGGGAAACAGGGACATCCCCGGGACGCGAAGGTCGCGCGGTTCGTCACCGGCCGCGCGGGCGCCGAGACCGTGCACACCGATCTCGTGCTCGAAGGCGGCGGCATCGAGGTCGACGGCGAAGGCACGGCCATCATCACCGAAAGCTGCGTGCTCAACGAAAACCGCAACCCCGGACTGTCCAAACAGGACGTGGAGGCGAAGCTCGCGGACCTGCTCGGGCTGAAGAAGATCATCTGGCTGCCCGGAATCGCCGGGCGCGATATCACCGACGGCCACACCGACTTCTACGCCCGCTTCGCCGGTCCAGGAGTCGTCGTGGCCGGGCTCGACACCGACCCGGAGTCCTACGACCACGACGTCACCGAACGGCACCTCGCCATCCTCAAGGCGGCCACCGACGCGAACGGCCGCCCGCTGCGGGTGGTGGTGATCGAAGGCCCGCGCACCGTCCGGCCCGAGTTCGCCAGCGAGGACTTCGCCGCCGGGTACATCAACTTCTCCGTGTGCAACGGTGGCGTCATCGCACCCGAATTCGGGGACGCCAAAGCGGATTCGGCCGCGCGCGCCACTCTCGAGCGCCTGTTCCCCGACCGGAAGGTCGTGCAGCTGAACATCGACGGCATCGCGGCGGGTGGCGGTGGCATCCACTGCACCACCCAGCAGGAGCCGGTCCGGAAACCGTAAAGTGGGGTCCCGTGTCCGACCGCCAGACCCAGATCCTCGAAGCCGCGGTGCGGGTGATCGCGCAGGACGGTGTGCGCGGCCTGCGCGTCGAGAAGCTCGCGGCCGAGGCCGAGGTGTCCACCGCGCTGATCTACTACCACTTCAAGGACCGCGCCGGAGTGCTGCGCCGCGCGCTCGACCACGTCAACGACCGGGCGGTCCGCTACACCGAGGTCGCCGCGCGGGATCCCCGCGCCCGGCTGGAACAGGTGCTCGTGCTCGAACTCCAGGACACCGACGAAGTGCGCGACAACAGCGTCGCCTGGGGCGAACTGCGCGCCAGCGCGGTGTTTTCCGACGACCTGCGGGAGCCACTGCGCGCGAGCACCCTGGCCTGGTCCGAGGACGTCGAGTCCCTTATCCGCGAAGCACAGGGCGCGGGTCTCGCGAAACCGGACACCTCGCCTGCCGACGCGGCCGAACGGCTCACCGCGCTCGTCGAAGGGCTGAGCGAGCGCTGGCTGAGCGGCTCCGTCACACTCGAGCGAGCGCGGGACCTGCTCGACGGCGCGATCACCGCCGAACTGGGCCCTCCCAGCAAGTGAGAAGTCGGGCATCCTGCCCGACTTCCAGAACCGCATCCTGCTCAAACGTGTGATGACGTCACGATTTCGGGTCCACCTGCTGAGAGTCGGGACACACCGGCGGGAACCCGGTCGTCCTCGGCTGAGAGACTGGCCACATGACCGACGCAGCTGAATTGACCATTCCCGCCGAACTCAAGCCGGCCGATGGCCGCTTCGGTTGCGGGCCGTCCAAGGTCCGCCCGGAGCAGCTGGCCGCCCTCGCCTCCAGCGGTGCCACCTACTTCGGCACCTCGCACCGGCAGAAGCCGGTCAAGTCGCTGGTCGGCCGGGTGCGCGCGGGTCTGTCCGAGCTGTTCTCCCTCCCCGAGGGCTACGAGGTCATCCTCGGCAACGGTGGCACCACCGCGTTCTGGGACGCGGCCGCGTTCGGCCTCGTGCGCGAGCGTGCGCAGCACTTCACCTACGGCGAGTTCTCGTCGAAGTTCGCCACCGTCACCAACGGCGCGCCGTTCCTCGCCGATTCGCACGTGGTGAAGGCAGAACCGGGGAGTGCCCCGGAAATCGCCTACCAGCCGGGCGCCGACCTGGTCGGCTGGGCGCACAACGAAACCTCCACCGGCGTCGCGGTGCCGGTGCGGCGCCCCGCGGGCAGCGACGGCGCGCTCGTCGCGATCGACGCCACCTCGGGTGCGGGCGGCCTGCCGGTCAAGGCCGAGGACTTCGACGTCTACTACTTCGCCCCGCAGAAGTCGTTCGCCTCCGACGGCGGCCTCTGGCTGGCACTGGCCTCGCCCGCCGCCGTCGAGCGGATCGGCGAAATCGGCGCGAGCGACCGGTGGGTGCCGGAGTTCCTGTCGCTGACCACCGCGCTGGACAACTCGCGCAAGGATCAGACCTACAACACCCCCGCGGTGGCGACGCTGATCCTGCTCGCCGACCAGATCGAGTGGATCAACGGCAACGGCGGCCTCGACTGGGCCACCGGCCGCACCGCCGACTCGTCGAGCAGGCTCTACCAGTGGGCCGAAAGGACGAGCTACACCACACCGTTCGTCACCGACCCCGCACACCGCTCGCAGGTCGTCGGCACCATCGACTTCGCCGACGAGGTGGACGCCTCCGCCGTCGCGAAAGCCTTGCGCGCCAACGGGATCGTCGACACCGAGCCGTACCGGAAGCTCGGCCGCAACCAGCTTCGGGTCGGCATGTTCCCGGCCATCGACCCCGAGGACATCACCGCACTGACCCAGTGCATCGAGTTCGTAGTGGACAAGCTCTCCTGACACTTTTCTGTTCCCGACGGCCGCCGCCTCCTTCTCCTGGGGGTCGGCGGCCGTTTCGCATGCCCTGAAGGTGCCCTTGGGGGAATGGGCTGGGATTTCGCGGCTCTTTCTCGTTTCCGTGCTGGTGCCCTGCAGGGGGCCTTCAGCGGCGTGAGTGTC
>NZ_BAAANN010000085.1:0-10131 GCF_039529815.1 Amycolatopsis minnesotensis
TGTCGCAATCCACACCGAACCCGGAGGCCCTCCTCACACCAAGATCATCCGATCACGTGTCGCCCCGTACCCAACCTCCATGGTCAATACAGCTAGGGGCGGTCCGGGGTCGGTGGCGCGGCTGGCGATGGTGGGTGGGTAGCGGTGGTGGAGCAGGTAGTAGCGGCCTCGATCGGTGATGGTGGCGGCCCAGATTTTGTGTTTGCGGCTGATGGTGGCTAGTCCGTGGCTTTGCAGCATTCTGGTGGTGTGTTTGTGGGTGTGATCGGGCCAGTCGCGGTCGGGGCATCCGGCGTTGAGCCAGCGCAGAATGTCGAGCTGGCGTGGGGTCAAGGGTGGGGGCACCGCGGCAGTCCACCAGGAGTAGCTCGTGGGTGGAATCACGTGCGGGTGAAGACACCGGAACGGGTGACACGGCAGGGATGCTGTCGTCGGAGGGTGGGCGCGCACCGCGTGGGGGTGGTGGTTAGTTTCGGCCGCGGAGGAAACGGAGCCGGGGTGTGTGGAGTTGAGCGAGGACGGGGTCGAAGCTGACTCGGTAGCGAACGATGTCGTCGTCGAAACGCTGACTCGTTCCGCAGGGGACGCCAGGACGTGCGGCGGGAGCGTGGGTGATCGCCCAGGGTGAGTAGCAGTTCGTGTGGGCAGTTGTTGATCAGGGTGCCGCGGACGACGACCTCGAGGTTGTGGGCCTCGTGCTCGCTCACCCATGCTTGTGCTTGGGTGCTGAGGAGGGCGCGGGAGGTGGGAGGCCGGTGCTCGACTTGGGTGAGTGTGAGTGTGGCGGCGGGTGTGTGGGCGGCTCGAGCGTTTTCGTAGTTGACCTGGCCGATGATGCTGGCGACGTCGAGACCGTCCGCTGGTGTGAGCGTTGCGCCTGGTGTAGATCAGTGCTGCGATCGCGATGACGAGTGATGTCACGCTGACCCACTCGGCGCGCATCTGTCTCTCCCCCGGTTTCGGCTCCAGTTGGAGCGTGGTCTGTTCAGGGAGGCATTGTCACCGGAAGGGCTGAGTGAGTGGGGTCAGCGGCGCGCGGGTTCTGGCAAGCTGGACGGATGGACTTCGCCGAAATGCTCGCCGCTGACGTGTTGTGGGGCTGTTCGGTGGAGGTGCTGGATCAGCTCGAGGAGCTTCGCCGTCAGGCGTGGGAGGGCGTGATCACGGTGCAGCAGTGGCGCGAACAGGATGCGGAGATCCGAGCGGAGCTACCGACTGTGGATCAGGAGGCCGTTCGTGAGTTCCAGACGGCATGGATGGTCGAAGGGCCACGTGACGCTCCCGATGATGGCTTTACGCGGGTGACTCGGCGCTTATCAGCCTTGATTCAGCCTGCTCCGACTGAGGATGACCTGTGGCGCCGGCTGGTCGACATCGACGAGGATCTGAAAGACCCGAAGTTTGGGCGAGAGGTGCAGGACAGGTTTCGCGACAGCCGGGATCGCGTCGTGGTGTGGCTGCTGGAGTCAGACCGCAATCGTGATTCGGTGTCGGGTTTGCCGTGGTCGGAGGTCGCGCAGTACCGCGTGATCGAGGACCCCGACCTGGGCCCGATACCCCAATACCTCGACACCGCACGCCAGCTCGCCTACGAGAACACTTCAGCGCTGGAGCGTGACCGTGCCAGGTTGATTGTTGGTGAGTGGGACGCGAAGTACGCAGCTCTGTCCGCCAACGTCGGGGCGCTGCGGTTCACTGGGCTACCTCGCCTGCTTGTCGAAGCGGCACAGGCAGACGACGGGCTGCGGGGGTTGGCGGGTGACCAGCTGCGCATCTGGACGGACCCAGCCGTGCAGCAGGTACTCATGAACCAGACCGCGGCTGGTTGGCCAGCGTCGTGTGCCGGCTCGAGTGATCACAGCTGTTGAAGGGACAGTGTGACTGGTGATGTCGGTGTGTCGTAGTCGTCATCCACTCGTCTATCTAGTCGTCTATCCACTCGTGGCGATAGCGTGACTGTGAGCTACTAGAAAGACTACTCGAAAGCCGCTTATAGGCTTGTGACCTGCTAAGAGGGCGTGGTTGGCGGGTCTACTCGAAAGGCTACTCGAAAGCTACTCATAGGCTTGTGACCTGCTGAAGGTGCATGACTGGCGGTCTATTCGAAAGCCATGGGAGTCGTGTCGCCGTCTACTCGAAGAGGTTTAGAGTACGACTGTGACTGCTAAGGAGATCGATCAGGCGCTGGTAGCTGGTGCTGAGCAGGTGGGGTCGCTGCTGATGGCTGCGGCGGAGGATCAGTGGTTCGATCGCAAGTCGTCTCGAATGGCAGCCAAGGATCTTGCACCGGCGCTGGTGGCGTTCGCGAACGCTGAGGGCGGCACGGTGGTAGTTGGCCTGCATAGCGGCAAGGTGCAGGGGTTCGCGGCCAATACGGCGAAGTTGAACGATTTTCGTCAGGCGCCGTTTGACTACACCAGGCCGCCGGTGCGGGCTGAGTTCGACGAGGTTGCCTGCGTCAATGAGGCTGGCGACGCCGATGTGCTCCTGGTGATTCGGATCGACCCTAGCGAGCATGTTCACGAGACACAGACCGGTGACTGTTACTTGCGGGTGGGCGATGAAAGTCGCCGGTTGACGTTTACCCAGCGGCAAGAGCTTCAATACGATAAGGGGCAGAGCCAGTACGACGGCCAACCCGCCAAAGATATTGATCTTCCTGATCTGGATGGCAACCTGCTGAACCACTACAAGAAGGCGATGAGTGCGTCCAGTGTTCAGGGTATCCTTCAGGCTCGTAGTTTGCGCACCCGTAAAGGTGAGGTAACCAACGGCGGATATTTGCTGTTTGGTCGAACGCCGGGTGATTTGTTTCCTGAGGCTTATGTTCGTGTCTTGCGTTTTTTGGATACCGAGCGCGGTACGGGTGCGGGGTTGAATGTCGAGGAAGGTGCGGATCTTCGTATTGAAGGTCCTATTCCTCATGTGGTGCAGCGCGCTAGTATGGAGATCGAGAAGCTTGTTCCGAAGAAGCGAGCGTTGCTGCCGGACGGAACGTTCGGCCCGACGCCGATTGTCCCTCGTGATGCATGGCTTGAAGGATTGGTGAATGCGGTCATTCATCGGTCTTACAGCATCGCCGGTGATCACATTCGAGTCGAGATCTATCCGAACCGGATCGAAATCGAAAGTCCGGGACGCTTTCCGGGGTTGGCGAGCCCGAGTAAGCCGTTGGATATTAGTCGCTTTGCCCGAAACCCGCGGATCGCGCGGGTGTGTGCTGATCTGCGTATCGGCCAGGAGCTGGGTGAAGGGATCAAGCGGATCTTCGCGGAGATGCGGCGTGTGGGGCTGACTGATCCGATTTACCGACAGACTGCGGGTACTGTTCGGTTGAGCTTGGTGAACGTGCCCAGTATTGATCCGCGGCTCGCGGCGCAGTTGCCGTCAGGGAGTCAGCGTGTGTTAGCGATCCTTCGGTCTGCGGGTGGCTCCTTGGGGACAGGAGACATTGTGGATGCGCTCCAGATGAGCCGACCGGCGACCATGACACGGTTGAGGGCGTTGCAGAACGTTGGCCTTGTGCGCAGGATCGGTAAGTCGCAGAAAGACCCGCGGGCGGTGTGGGAACTGGTTGACGGTTCCTAGTTTGGGTCGGTCAGGGGTAGCAACTCCGCCGCCACGAGGCCGGGCGTCTGTGGGTGCATCGTGGGCGGTGGCGGTGGATGCTGCGGTGGTGGTCGTGGCAGGACGGCCGGACGCGGCTGAGGTGTGCGACGACGGATGTAGCTGTGCAGCGGGTACTTATGAAGACCGCAGGTGGTTGGCTAGCGTTCCTTCGAGTTGGCACCGCGCAGTCATTGCACGGGTTGCTCAAGAGGTGCCAGCGTTGAGGATCGACTATTCTTCGCTGCCGACATTAGGCGGAGGAGGAAGTCGCTCAGCCCGCGCCTCTCGCTGATGAATTGGCCGATGTAGCGGGTGGTGGAGCCGTCAGTTGGGTGATCACGGTCGATCATTGGGAGGTCCCGGTGCGGGTTAGAGGATGTGCAGGGTTTTCATGATGAGCAGGGCGAGGGAGACGGTGCCGGCGAAGGCGACCCCGCCGGTGGTGATTGCGGTGGCTAGGGTCGCGCCGTTGTGGGTGGTGAGGATGGCGGCGATGAGGGCGATGATGATGCCGAGCAGGACGGCGATGATGACGAGGAGCACCCTGTGGGGTGCTGGCTTGTCCATGTGTCTGGAATCTCCCTTGAGTTCTCGGCGCCCGTCGTAGAAGTGGCGAGACTAACACGCGGGACTATGCGAGACTTCGTTAGACACGGGAGGTGGGATGGTTCGGCGGACGACTGCGGTGGAGGCGGAGGGGGGGCCGCTGGCGGTGTTCGCGCGGGAGCTGCGGGAGTTGCGTGCGGCGCGAGGGTCGTTGGCGCTGGGGATCGATGAGATCAGCTCGGCTGAGGGGATTCCACGGTCGACGTTGTATGCGGCGTTAAAGGGCACCCGGCTGCCGAGTCGTGAGGTGGTGGCCGCGTTGGTGCGGTCGTGGGGTGGTGACGAGGCCGCGTGGATTGCTCGACGATCAGTCCTTGAGGATGCTGTCGCAAAGAGCGTTAGTCGGCGGCCGTCGCAGTCGCTTCGCGATGGCAGCGTCTGGACGACCGTGCAGACCAGCCGCACCGTGCTCGTGGTGGTTCGGAATTCCATTTCGCTGGCGCGAGCCTTGGACGTGGTGTCGCTGCTGGGGAAGGACGTGCGGGTCCAGGTGCTGTTCACCGTTGAGGAGGGTTCGGCGTTCGCGAGCGATCTCCCGACCATGCTTCGCGAGCAGGGTGTCGTGGAGGTGCCGTGGCATGAGGCGACGCGCCGCCGTTTCGACCTCGTGCTGGCTACCGAGATCCATTCGCGACTGGCCAGCCTGATGGGGCCCGCGGTGTTGGTTGTTCGGCGTCTTACGGAATTTCGTCCGCCGAACGGTGTCGGCGCTGCGGCGGACCGTGGGACGGCAGGTTCTGGCCTTGGATGGTCGGCCTCGCCCCAATTTGAGCATTTGTCCGGCGTGATCGGTGTGGCGGATGACACCGAGGTGGATCGTGTGCGCGCGATGGCGCCCGCGTTATCGGCTGACCCGGTGGTGGTGGGTGATCCGATGCTGGACCGTCTCGTGACGAGCTGGCCGTGCCGGGAGCACTACCGTGCTGTCCTCGGCGTTGAGGAGGAGCACTGCTTGGTGGTGGTGACCTCGACGTGGGGGCCCAGTTCGCTGTTCGGGCAGTACCCGCGTGTGCCGGAGGCGTTGCTGGAGCAACTGCCGGAGAACGGGTTCCGGGTTGCGCTGGTCTTGCACCCCAACGTGTGGGTTCACCATGGGAGTTGGCAGATCACCGGATGGTTGCGCACCGCGTTAGATCACGGACTGCTTCTGATCCCGCCCCTGGGTGGCGAGCAGGCGGCACTGGTCGCCGCCGACGTCGTGATCGGCGATCACGGTGCGTTGACGGCGTACGCCGCGGCACTGGACCACCCGGTGTTGGCAATCGATGATGAGGAGCCGGTGCAAGCAGCAACGAGGGACGGCGCATCGGCGGACGCCGTGAAGCGACACCTCTTTGATCCCGGTGGCGACCTGAGCGCCCAAGTGATGCACGCCCGGCGACACTGCGCGCCACGGAACTCGGTAGGTGAGTTGGCCGTGAAGGCTGCCGAACACACCCAGGTGTTGCGTGAGGTGTTGTACACCGCGCTGGAACTAGCGCAACCCGTAGCGCCACCAGAGTTGGCACCCGTGGACAACCCGGTACCGGTTTGCCGGTCTGCGGCCAGGCCACCCAAGCGGCTCCCCTGCATGTAGCGGTGTGGGCTTGCTGGGACGTCTCGATACACGCCACGATCGCGATCCGGGGTGACTGTTTCACGGCGCCGCGACACCTGTTTGCTTGGGATAACGTTGTCCTTGTTGTGGATAACTGGAGTCGGGTGGCGGGTAGGATTCGCGTGTGACGGTGTACGGGCGGGATGAACAGGAGTGGGAGCGGCTAGTGGAAGCCGCCCGCTCGTTCCTGGTGGAGACGGCGAAGTTGAGCCGGACGACGACCTACACGGAGTTGAACGCGGTCCTCGCGCGGCGCACGGGTGCGATGGAGTTTGACTTCAGCCTCGACCGTGACCGTGCGGCGCTGGGGCATCTGTTGGGGTGCGTGGTCGATCGCACCTACCCTTCTTTGGGGTTCATGTTGTCGTCGCTGGTGCAGTATCTCGACGCCAACGATGCCGGGCCGGGATTTTACGCTTTGGCGCAGCAGTTGGGTTTGTGGAAGTCGGGCCAGTCGCGGGAGCGTTTCTGGATTGAGCAGCTCACCGCGAGCTACGGGCACTACCGCTAGCGGATCGGTGACTGACAGCGCTGGTCGGCGACCGTGAGAGGGCCGTGGGGTGAGCGTCGCCTCATGCTTGGTGCTGTAGCCGATGTCTGGCTTTGTGCCGGGCTGGAGTCGATGACTATCGCATGATCGTACCCGGTTAGGTGGGTGCGTTCACTCCTTTGGCGGTTGGCTGTTTTTGGTTCGTGACCTGCGGATAGATGGGTTGGATGAACGGGTGACGGGTTGGGTGATCGGCTACTAGGCTCCGTGGTTATGCCTGCTGAGAAGTCGCAAGAGACAGGCCGTGAGGGTGTGTTTCGGGCGAAGCAGTACTTGGAAAGTACGACGCATCTTCGGTTGCCGTGGACGGCGTACGACCACGACTTGCTGTGCACGTTGCAGCGGGCGGATGGCAGTAAGAAGGTCTACGACCTTGCGGGGCATTTCCTGGGGCAGCGGCGGCATCTGGTGTTTGTGGAAGCGAAGAAGTACGCGACGGTCGGTAGCCAGGGCAGCATGTATACCGAGTACTTGGCGGACATCTACAGCATCAACGCTCGGGCTCGCCGAGAAGGCATGGATGACACCGCGGAATTCATGTGGGTGACGTGGCATCCGTTCAGCTTGACCAATTGGGCGAAATTAACTCACCACGAGTATGTCCGTGATGCGGTCACAGACCATGCGGCGCGGTTGAAGTTGCCGACCGAGGGTGATGAGCCACAGATCGACGACGACTTGTGTCGGCATGTCTCCGACCGCTTATGGCTCTTGGTGTGCATTGCAGCCGATATGGCAGGTCCTCGATCAGTATCAGATCTATCCCGTTGAGAAATCAGGCGAGGCGTGACCGTGGAACCCCTGGACGAACAGACACTGATGGTGCTCGCGGACCTGATCTGCGGTGATGACACCCTGCACTACCGCACCGCGGCGGAACTGGCCGACTTCTTCCGCCGCGCCGGCTGGGATGAGATGCACACCTATGACGGCGAAACCCGGCGAGCGTGGACGATCGGGCACCTGTTGCGCCGCCGTGACGATGCCCCGGCGATTGAGCAGGTCCTGTGTCGCCTGGTGGATCGACGCGAATATCCTCATCATCCCGATGTGATCGTGGACATTCAACGCAGCCTGAACCGTCTGCTGGAAGGCGAAGGAATCCATGTCGAGATCGACACCAGCCTCCGCCCGCATGTCAAACCCGGCCGCGCGGAACACACACCTGAGGCCTGGGACGATCTGAGCAGATCGCAGCTGTTGTATCGCATCGAGGACATCGTCACCGATACCAACCTGGTGCCACTGCTGAATCAACGGGTCCAGGAGATCGCCACGTGCCGCAGGACCGGGTGTCACCTGGCGGCGGTCATCCTCGCCGGCAGCCTCCTGGAGGGGGTGCTGCTGGACGCGGCAGAGAACCGGGTCATCCCGGACACGGTTTTCGACGAACCCGCGGCGAAAGAACAACGCATCCGCAAACCCAAGGACGTGTCCAACTGGACCTTGCACGCCTTAGCCTACATTGCTCATCGGTTGAGTTGGATTGACAGCGACGTCGCCGAGGTCATTGGCGCGCTGCGTAAGTTCCGCAACCTCGTCCACGCGAATCAGCAACGACAGATCATCGGCGATGTGCCCGACGAAGACACCCTCAACATGTACTGGCCCATCGTCGTGGGAGCCATCAACGACCTTGGCCGTACCAAGCCGGGTGCGAAAATACCCCGTCGTGGCCGCTCTGACCGATCGGCAGGCCCCTGGGCGATGCCGCAACGCTCACCTTAAGCGGGTCACCCGTCACAGTAGTAAGGAGTGTTGTTGTCACCACAGACGCTGGCTTGGCGGCAGGAGCAGTGGTCAGGGATACGACGGACCGCGTCAGCTGGGTTTGGGTGGTTTGGTGGGGTGGTCGGCCAGCCACGGGCCGAGGTGTTGGGTGTATTTCGGGGATGGGTCGTAGAGGCGGACGTTGGGTGGGTGGCTGGGGGTGAGGGTTTTGGTGATTTCTTTCGCCTTGTTGGCGATGTCGATATCGTTTTCTGGATCGCCCATGAGGCGGATGTTTCCGACGATGGATATGGCGCGTTTGCCGTCGGCGGTGGTGCTGTCGATTACTCCGGCGTAGTGCGGGTCACCGGCGAAGAGCAGGGTTCCGCCGGGGTGTTGGACGTGTTTGGCCATGCCGTTGAGTTCGACGATGTCGCGTCCGGTGTCCGGGTCGGTGAGCATGATGGAGTGAAATTTCTGTTCCCAGGCTCGCCAGGAGGGGAAGAAGGTGATGTGTCCTTGTAGGACGGGGATGCGTTGCCAGCGGCCGAATTTGTAGGTGTAGGTGTGCCAGGGGAAGTTGGCGAGGATGTTGACGATGCCTTCTTTGTTGTAGGCCCGGTCGGGGATGTACGAATGACGGGTGATCATGTCGTAGGTGGCGTTGAGGATGGTGTCCTCGACGAACCGGTGGGTGTCGGGGTCGGCGAGTGCGGCGCCGGGGCGGATGGGGACGTTGATGGTCATGGTTAGCCGAGTACCTGTTCGAATTTGGTGCTGACGTCCTCGGCGACAGCGGGTGGTTCGAAGGATACCGAGGACGCCATGGCCAGGACCATGGCCCGAAACTGCGGGCCGCGTGATTCGTAGGGGGTGGAGAATTCGATGCTGGCGAGTTTGTCCCCTGCCTCGGAGGGGATGTGGGCCTCGAGTTGGAACACGGGGCTGGTCGCCTCGTCGGGCAGTTCGGGTTGGCCGGGCAGCTGTGGGGTGGGGAGTTGGCGGGTGCGTTCGAGGAACAGCATGGGCCGCTCCCCCACATCCAGGAGGTCGACTTGGGCGTGTTGACCGGCGTCGGCTTTAGCGTGCACGAGATCGCATCCGATTGCTCCTTTTCTGCCACTGGGAACACTTCTGGATGGTCACTGCCGCCGGTCTGCGAGTCGGATCGTTCGTGGTAGCCCGGTGCGGTGCACGCGGTTGCGCGAGGGCCGTGTCGGACAGCGTGCTCCGTGACCCATGGGGCCAGGGGCGGGAGGACAAGCCATGCGCGCAGACGAGCGGGCGGTGTTGTGGTCGACGCGCGTCGAGAGATGGGGCTAGCGAGTAGCGGCGGAGAGTCTGGTGCTGCCGTATTTGTGGGATCTAGTCAGTGGTGAGGTTCGGTGTGGTGCGATCTGGTCTGGCGTTCCAGTGGGGAGCTGCGCTGGCGGGGTTAGGGGCCGTGGGTCCAGATGAAGCCGATGGTGGTGATGGGCATGATCCAGCCGTCCATGGTGGCGGTCAGGCTCGTGGGGTTGTTGGGTGTGGTGGTGTTGTAGTGCGGGCGGGTGTGGTGGTAGCCGGGGAAGTTGAGCATGGGATCGATGTGGGAGATCGTCGGGTCGGTGGCAGTGAAATCGACGGTGAGGCGGTGGGTGATGGTGTCGATATCGAGGTGGATGCCGTGCTGTCCGGTGGCGATCAGTGTCGTGTATTCGTAGCTGACGGTGTAGAGCTGCCCGGTCGGGATTGTGGTGGCACTGGGGTGGACGGTGTAGGTTTGTCCGCCGGGTTCGCTGGTGCGGGTGATGGGCAACGGGTCACCGTTGATGGTGTAGCGGCGTAGTACGAATGCTTCCGGGTCTTGCGGGTTGATGCTGTCGAGGTTCGCGCAGAGCCATGCTTCGACGGTGTGCGGGTCGGCCAAGAGCTGATCGTAGCGTTCTTGATCAGACACGTAGCGAAAATGTTGCGGCTCCCCTAGTAGTGCTTTGTTAGGTTCGTTGCGGGTTGTTGTGGTGTAACGGTTTCACGGTTTGGTGGCAGGTCAGGCACACGCCGGTCCAGGTCGCGAGGA
>NZ_BAAANN010000086.1:0-10056 GCF_039529815.1 Amycolatopsis minnesotensis
TCGCCACCCACACCGAAAACACCACCGGCGCCACGGTCGTGCCGACCCTGCGCCGCGACGACGGCGACTGGGACCGCTTCCTGCTCTCCGCCGCGCAGACCTGGGTCACCGGCACCCCCATCACCTGGCCCGCCCCGGAAAACCCCGTCCCCGTCGCGCTCCCGACCTATCCGTTCCGGCACCGGGACTACTGGCCGGAGCCGGTGGCACCGGCCGCCGCGGTGCGGCCCGGCGCGGACTGGCGGTACCGGATCTCCTGGAAGGCACTGGAAACCGGCCCGCTCGTCGGCGCCGCGGGACGACGCGTGGTGGTCCTGCCCGACCACGGTGACGAGGCATGGCTCGCCGGAGTGCTCGACGCGCTGCGCGCCGACGGCGAGATCGCCGAGATCCGCGGCACCGACCAGCTCGCCGCGAAACTGGCCGAGGCCGGGCCGTGCGACGCGGTGCTTTCCTTGCTGGGCACGACACCGGGCGAGGATTCACCGGGTGTCGCGCTGGCCTGGACCCGCACCGTCGCGTTCACCAAGGCCGTGTCCGAGGCCGGTCCCGACGTCCCGATCTGGCACCTCACCCGCGCGGCGACCGGGGACGGGGCCGATCCCGTGCAGTCCGGGCTGTCCGGCCTGCTCCGCGTGATCACGCTGGAGACCGGGGAACCCCGCGTGGGTTCGATCGACCTGCCCGAGTCGCCGGACGCCGCCGCCCTTGCCTGGGCGTTGCGCGCGGCCGGGGACGAAGACCAGCTCGCGGTCCGCGGCCGGCGGGTGCTCGCGCGGCGGCTCGTCCGCGATCGCGGGGACACCGCCGTCCACGAGGCCGTCACCTTCGACGGCGCGACCCTGGTCACCGGCGGTACCGGCGGCATCGGGCCGAGGCTCGTCCGCAGGCTCGCCGACCGGGGCGCGACCACGGTCGTGCTCGCGAGCCGCTCCGGCGGCCAGGCACCCGGCGTCGCCGGGCTGCGAGCCGAACTCGCCGAGCGCGGGGTCCGGGTGGAAGCGGTGTCCTGCGATGTCAGCGACCGCGACGCCACGCTGGCGCTGGCCGGGCAGCTCCGGGAGCAGGGCGTCGAAGTGCGGTCCGTGTTCCACGCGGCCGGGGTCGTGGACACCGTGCCGATCGCCGGGTCGGACCTGTCCGAATGGCCGCGGGTCTGCGCGGCCAAGGTGCTGGGCGCCCGCAACCTCGACGAGGCGTTCGGTGCCGATCTCGACGCCTTCGTGGTGTTCTCGTCGAACGCGGGAGTCTGGGGCAGCGCCGGGCAGAGCGCCTACGCCGCGGCCAACGCCTTCCTCGACGGGTTCGTCCGCGAACTCCGCGCGCGAGGGCGGCACGCGCTCTCGATCGCGTGGGGCGCGTGGGGCGAGGTCGGGATGGCCACCGAGGAGACGGCGTCGCTGGAGCTGTCCCGCCGCGGGGTGCGGCCGATGCCGCCGGAAACCGCGCTCGACGTGCTCGAAGACGCGCTCGCGGCGGACGAGTCGTTCCTGGCCGTGGCGGACCTGGACTGGGAGCGGTTCGCCGCCACCTTCGCCGCCACCGGGCCGCGCCCGCTGATCGGCGACATCCCCGAAGCCGCCGCGGCGCTCGCCGGGCCGTCGGAAAGCGGGGACGGGTTCGCCGAACGGCTGGGGAGTCTAACCCGCGCGGAACAAGGGGAACACCTACTTCGATTGGTGACTACCCAAGCAGCGGCCGTCCTAGGTTATGCACCGGGCGAGCTCGTGGCCACGGAGAAGGCGTTCCGTGATCTCGGGTTCGACTCGCTGACCGCGGTCGACCTCCGCAACGCGCTCGGCAGGGCGACCGGGCTCGCACTGCCGGCCACCCTGATCTTCGACCACCCGAACGCCACCGCCCTCGCCGGTCACCTGCACCGGCAGCTGATTCCCACGACCACCCACGAGACGATCCACACCGGACTCGACCAGCTCGAAAGTTCGCTGGCCGAGCTGCGGTGCGACCAGGCCGAACGGGGCCAGATCGCGCGGCGGCTGCGGCACCTGGCCGAGCACCTCGTCGACGAGCACGACGCCACGACCCCGGACGGCGACGATCTCGAAGCGGCGGGTGCGGACGAACTGCTCGCCCTGATCCAGAGCGAGTTCGGCCGCGGTTGAGCGCGGTGTCGGTGGCACGGCCGCCGGAGGCCCGGCGTACCCCAGGAAGGTGTTTTCGTTGAGCGTCGAGCAGAAACTCCGCGACTACCTCAAGCGCGCGACAGCCGACCTGAGGGAAGCCAAGGACCGGGTGCGCCGCCTGGAGGACGAGCGCGGCGAACCCGTGGCGATCGTGGGCATGGCTTGCCGCTACCCCGGTGACGTCTCCTCGCCCGCCGAGCTGTGGGATCTCGTCACCGAACGCCGTGACGCCATTTCCCCGGTACCGGGCGACCGCGGCTGGGAAGCCACTTCGGCGGTCGGCGGGTTCCTGCCCGGCGCGGGCGACTTCGACGCCGGGTTCTTCGGCATCTCCCCGCGCGAGGCGCTCGCGATGGACCCGCAGCAGCGGCTCCTGCTGGAGTGCTCGTGGGAGGCGCTGGAGACGGCGGGCCTCTCGCCGGCGGACCTGACCGGGTCGCAGGTCGGCGTGTTCGTCGGCACCGCGGGGCAGGACTACCCGGCGCTGCTGAACGCGCTCGGTGCCGCCGAAGAGGTGGCGGGGCACATCGCGACGGGCAACATCGCGTCGGTGCTGTCCGGCAGGGTGGCCTACACGCTCGGCCTCGAAGGGCCCGCGGTGTCGGTGGACACGGCGTGCTCGTCTTCGCTGGTGTCGCTGCACCTCGCCGTGCAGTCGCTGCGGCGCGGCGAGTGCACGTCGGCGCTGGCCGGTGGCGTGACGGTGATGTCGACGCCGGGCGCGTTCGCCGAGTTCGACAAGCAGGGCGGGCTTTCCGCGGACGGGCGGTGCAAGCCGTTCGCCGAATCGGCCGACGGCATCACCTGGTCCGAGGGCGTCGGCATGCTGGTGCTGGAGCGGTTGTCCGACGCGCGGGCGAACGGGCACCGGATACTGGCCGTGGTGCGGGGTTCGGCGGTGAACTCCGACGGCGCGTCGAACGGGCTCGCGGCGCCGAACGGGCCCTCGCAGCAGCGCGTCATCACGCGCGCGCTGGCCGACGCCGGGCTCGGAGTGTCCGATGTGGACGTCGTCGAGGCGCACGGCACCGGTACGAAGCTCGGTGACCCGATCGAGGCGCAGGCGTTGCTCGCGACCTACGGGCAGGGCCGTGACGAGCCGCTGTGGCTGGGCTCGGTGAAGTCCAACATCGGCCACACCCAGGCCGCCGCCGGGGTCGCCGGTGTCATCAAGATGGTGGAGTCGCTGCGGCGCGGGGCCCTCGCCGCGACGTTGCACGTGGACGCGCCGTCGTCGCATGTGGACTGGACAGCGGGTTCGGTCGAGCTGCTGACCGAGGCGCGGGACTGGCCGGAGACGGACCGCCCCCGCCGGGCCGGGGTGTCGGCGTTCGGCATCTCGGGCACGAACGCGCACGTCATCCTCGAACAGGCCCCGGATCCCGTTGAAGAAAGGGAAGAACCGGCTCCCGAACCGGCCGTGGTGCCGTGGGTGCTGTCCGCGGCGTCCGAAACCGCGCTGACCGGCCAGGCAGATCGGCTGCTGACCCATCTCGACGGCGGCGCGGCGGGCACCCACGCCGAACTCGCCGCGGCACTGGCCGGCCGGTCGCGGTTCCGCCACCGCGCGGTGGCCGTCGGTGCCGATCGCGCCGAACTCGACGGCGCGGTGCGCGCGCTGGCCGATGGCGAGCCCTCGGCCGATCTGGTGACCGGTGTGGCCGATCTCGGCGGCGAAGCGGTGTTCGTGTTCCCCGGCCAGGGCGCCCAGTGGGCGGGCATGGCCGCGGACCTGCTCGGCACCTCCGCGGTGTTCGCCGAGCGCATCGACGCGTGCGAGACCGCGTTCGCGCCCTATGTGGACTGGTCGCTCCGCGCGGTGCTGCGCGAAGACCCTTCGGCGCCCTCGATGGACCGAGTCGACGTCGTGCAGCCCGCGCTGTTCGCGGTGATGGTGTCGCTCGCGGCGCTGTGGGAGTCCTTCGGCGTGCGACCGGCCGCGGTGGTCGGGCACAGCCAGGGCGAGATCGCGGCCGCCTGCGTCGCGGGTGTGCTGTCGCTGGAGGACGCCGCGCGCGTGGTCACGTTGCGCAGCAAGGAACTCGGTGCCATCGCGGGCACCGGTGGCATGGTTTCGGTCGCGCTGCCCGCGGAACGGGCCGAAGCCGACATCGCCGCCGCGGGCGCGGGTGAGCTGGTTTCGATCGCCGCCCTCAACGGCACGTCCTCGGTCGTCGTCGCGGGTGCCCCCGAGGCGCTCGACGACCTCGTCGAGCGGTGGACCGCGCGCGAGGTGCGCGCCCGCCGGATCCCGGTGGACTACGCCTCGCACTCGCCGCAGGTCGAGGCGATCCGCACCGAACTGCTCGCCGTGCTGGACGGTCTCGCGCCGTCGGAGTCCCACGTGCCGTTCCACTCGACGCTGACCGGCACCGTCCTTTCCGGACCCGAGCTGGACGCGGCCTACTGGTACCGCAACCTCCGCGAGACGGTCCGGTTCCAGCCGGTGGTCGCCGCGCTCGCCGAGGCGGGCCACGACCTGTTCATCGAGATCAGCCCGCAGCCGGTGCTTTCGGCCGCGCTCGGCGAAACCGTCGGCGACGACGGCAGGGCCGCCGTGGTCGGCTCCCTCAAGCGCGGCGAAGGCGACTGGCGCCGTTTCCTGCGCTCGGTCGCGGAAGCGCACGTGCGCGGCCTCGCCGTCGACTGGCGGGCCGCGTTCGCCGCCGCAACGTCGCGTGTGGACCTTCCCACCTACGCCTTCGACCACACGCGGTTCTGGCCGCGTCCCGGCATGGCGCGCCACGACGCCCGCTCGCTCGGCCTCGGCGGCGTGCGCGATCACGCCTTCCTCGGCACGATCACCGGCCTCGCCGGCAGCGGGGACGAGGCGGGGAACCACTGGGTGCTGTCGGGCCGCCTGTCGCCGCAGGCCCAGCCCTGGCTGCGCGATCACGACATCCTCGGCTCGGTGATCTTCCCCGGCACCGGTTTCGTCGAGCTGGCCCTGCGCGCGGGCGATCTCACCGGGCACGACGGCCTCGACGACCTCACGCTGACCGCGCCGCTCGTCCTGTCCGGACAGGACGCGACACAGCTCCAGATCCTGGTCGACGGCCACGAGTTCCGCGTCCACGCCAGGCGGGAAACACCGTCCGGCGACGGCGCCTGGACATTGCACGCCACCGGCTCCTTCGCCACCGAGTCGTCCACTGTGGACACCGGATGGGCGGCTCAGTGGCCGCCGCCGGGTACCGCGGCCGTCGATGTCGCGGAGTTCTACTCGAACCTCGCCGAGGGCGGTTTCGCCTACGGCCCGGCCTTCCGCGGCCTCGAAGCCGCGTGGGTGGGCGACGGCGAGGCGTACCTCGACGTCGCGCTGCCCGCCGAAGGCGGGCCCGCCGGTGCCTTCGGCGTACACCCGGCGATGCTGGACGCGGCCTTGCAGGGGCTGGGTTTCGTGTCCGACGGCACCGCCAGGGTGCCGTTCTCCTGGGACCGCGTGGCACTCGGCGTCTCGGGTGCCGACCGGCTCCGGGTGCGGGTCAAGGCCGACGCCCCGGACGTGGTGTCGCTCGACGCGGTCGACGCCTCGGGTGAGCTGGTGCTGTCCGCGGGCAGCGTGGTGATGCGCGCGGTCTCGGCCGGCCAGTTCACCGCGGCGGACGACACCGAACCGCTGCTGGAACCGGACTGGGTCGCCGTCGAACTGGCCGAACCGGGCGAACAGGGCCGGTGGGTGCTCGGCGACGGCGTCGACCACGCCGTACTGCCGGACTTCACCGGCGGCGACGACTCCGCGCCGGAGGTCAGGGTCATCGGCCTCACCGGCGAGTCCACACAGGACAAGGTCGAAGCCGTCCTCGAAACCGTCCAGGCGCTGCTGGCCGAGGACGAGCCTTCGCACCGGCTGCTCGTGCTGGTGCGCGGGGGCGTCGTCGTCGACCCGGCGGGCGACCAGCCCCCGGTCGACATCGGTGCCGCGGCCGTGCTGGGCCTGCTCCGCTCGGTGGCGAACGAGCAGCCGGGACTGGTCACCGCGGTCGACGCCGACGAGTCCTCTGTGGACCTGCTGCCCGCGGTGCTCGCGTCGGGACTGCCCGAAGCCGTGCTGCGGGGCGGCCGGTGCTTCACCCTCCGGCTGGCCAAGCCCGGCAGCGAACTGCCGCTCCCGGACGGCGACTGGCACGTCACCAAGGCCGGCTCCGGTGCCATCGGCGACCTGCGCCTGACCCGCGCCGACCGGCGAGAGCTGCGCTCGGGCGAGGTCAGGGTCGAGGTGCGCGCCGCGGGCCTGAACTTCCGCGACGTGCTGACCGTGCTCGGGATGTACCCGGGCGAGGTGGCACCGCTCGGCTTCGAGGGCGCCGGTGTGGTCACCGAGGTCGCCGGTGACGTCACGTCGCCGTCCGTCGGCGACCGCGTGTTCGGCATGTTCCCGGCCGCACTGGCCGCCACCGCAGTCGCCGACGTCCGGATGATCGCCCCGATCCCGGACGGCAGGGCGTTCGACGAGATGGCGACGCTGCCGATGGCGTACCTCACCGCGTACTACGGGCTGCACGACCTCGCCGGGATCGAGGCGGGGGACCGGGTGCTCGTGCACGCCGCCGCGGGTGGCGTCGGGATGGCCGCCGTGCAGCTCGCGAAGCACTGGGGCGCAAGGGTTCTCGGCACCGCCAGCCCCGGCAAGCAGGAACACCTTCGTCGCCTCGGGCTCGCCGGCGACGAGATCGCGTCCTCGCGGACCTGCGAGTTCGAAGACGTCTTCCGCGCGACGGCGGGCGAGGTCGACATCGTGCTCAACTCGCTCAAGGGCGAGTTCATCGACGCGTCGCTGCGGCTGCTGGCCGACGGCGGCCGGTTCATCGAAATGGGCAAGACCGATCTCCGGAACCCCGAAGGCGTGCGGTACCGGGCCTTCGACCTGATCGAAGCGGGCCCCGAGCGCACCGGCGAGATGCTGCACGAGGTCATGGCGCTGCTGCGGGACGGCGAGATCGACGTCCTGCCGGTCTCGGTGTGGCCTGCCAGGCGGGTGCGCGAGGCATTCCGGTTCATGGCGGGCGCGCGGCACGTCGGCAAGGTCGTGGTGCGCATGCCGCGGCGGCTCGACAGCGGTCCCGTGCTGATCACCGGCGGCACCGGCGATCTCGGCATGATCCTCGCGCGGCACCTCGTCGCCGAGCACGGCGTGCGCGATCTGGTGCTGCTGAGCCGATCCGGCGGCGGCGAAGACCTCGAAAATCTCACTGTAGAGCTGGCAGCGCAAGGAGCGCGCGTCCGCGTGCGGGCGTGCGACGTCACCGATCGCGACAGCCTTTCCGCGGTACTGGCGGAAAGCGGGCCCGTGTCGGCCGTCTTCCACGCCGCGGGTGTCGTCGACGACGCCACCGTCACCGGCCTGACGCCGGAGCGGATCGAGCGCGCGCTGGCACCGAAGCTCGGCGGCGCGTGGCTGCTGCACGAACTGACCGCGGGCATGGACCTGAGCCACTTCGTGCTGTTCTCCTCGGTCGCCGGCCTGCTCGGCAGCGCGGGGCAGGGCAACCACGCGGCGGCCAACTGCGCGCTCGACGCGCTCGCCGAACACCGGCAGGCGCACGGCCTTCCCGCCACGTCGCTGGCGTGGGGCCCGTGGGAAGGCGGCACGGTCGGCAAGCTGACCGGCACCGATATCGCCAGGATGGGCCGCGCGGGGATGCGGATCCTCACCGCGCGGAGCGGCATGGCACTGCTCGACGCCGCGCTCCGGTCCGGAAAGCCCGTGCTGGCCCCGGTTCTGATCGGGGGCACCGAGACCGTCGCCGAGCAGGTGCCGCCGCTGCTGTCCGGGCTGCTGCGCCCGGCCCGCCGCCGTTCCGCGGCGCGGTCCGCGCTGGCACCGGCCGGCGGTCTCGCCGACCGCCTGCGCACCATGGGCGGAGCCGACCGCGCCGAGCACGTCACCGAGCTGGTGCGCGCCGAGGTCGCGGTGGTGCTCGGGTTCGGCTCCGGCAAGGAGGTCGACGTCCGCCGCGGCTTCAAGGACCTCGGCTTCGACTCGCTGACCTCGGTCGAGCTGCGCAACCGGCTGTCCGGCGCGATCGGCCACCGGCTCCCGTCCACACTGGTCTTCGACTACCCGGACGTCACCACGCTCGCCGCCTACGTGCTCGACGAGCTGGGACTGGGCGCCGACACCGCCGCGGTCACCTCACCGGTCCGCGCCGTCACGAGCGACGACGACGATCCGATCGTGATCGTGGGCATGGCCTGCCGGTTCCCCGGCGGGGTCGAGTCGCCGGAAGCCCTGTGGCAGCTCGTCGAATCCCGGTCCGACGCGATCGGGCCGTTCCCGGACAACCGCGGCTGGACCGGCGAAAGCGGCGAAGGCGGCTTCGTCGGCTCGGCCACCGAGTTCGACGCCGAGTTCTTCGGGATCTCCCCGCGCGAGGCGCTTTCGATGGACCCGCAGCAGCGGATGATCCTGGAATGCTCGTGGGAGGCGCTGGAGCGCGCGGGCATCGACCCGCACACGCTGCGCAAGAGCGACACCGGCGTCTACCTGGGACTGTCCTATTCGTACTACCAGACCGTGGTGGGCCAGTCCGACGAGGGCTCGCGCGGGTTCATGGTCACCGGGGTCACGCCGAGCGTGGCCTCCGGGCGGATCTCGTACTTCCTGGGGCTGGAAGGCCCCGCGGTGTCGGTGGACACCGCGTGCTCGTCGTCACTGGTCTCGCTGCACCTGGCCGGGCAGGCGCTGCGCGGCGGCGAATGCTCGATGGCACTGGTCGGCGGCGCGACCGTGCTCGCCACGCTCGGCCTGTTCGCCGAGTTCGAGCTGCAGGGCGGCATGGCGGCCGACAACCGGTGCAAGGCGTTCGCGGAGGCCGCCGACGGCACCGCGTGGGGTGAAGGCGCCGGGGTCATGGTGGTCGAGCGGCTGTCCGACGCCCGCGCGAAGGGCCACCAGGTCCTCGCCGTGGTGCGGGGTTCGGCGGTGAACTCCGATGGCGCGTCGAACGGCTTGACGGCGCCGAACGGTCCGTCGCAGCAGCGGGTGATCCGTGCGGCGCTGGCCGATGCCGGGCTCGAAGTGTCCGATGTGGACGCTGTGGAAGCCCACGGCACGGGCACGAAGCTCGGTGACCCGATCGAGGCGCAGGCACTGCTGGCGACCTACGGGCAGGACCGCGACGAGCCGTTGTGGCTGGGGTCGATCAAGTCGAACATCGGGCACACGCAGGCCGCCGCGGGGATGGCCGGGCTGATCAAGATGGTGGAGTCGTTGCGGCGCGGGGTGCTGCCCGCGACCCTGCACGTGGATTCGCCGTCGTCGCACGTGGACTGGTCCGCCGGTGACATCGAGCTGCTGACCGAGGCGCGCGAGTGGCCGGAGACGGGCCGTGCCCGCCGGGCCGGGGTGTCGGCGTTCGGGATCTCGGGCACCAACGCCCATGTGATCCTGGAGCAGGCACCCGCCGAACCGGTTGTGGTGCCCGAGGCATCCGAAATCGCCGGGCCGGTACTGGTGCCGCTCTCGGCTCGGGATCCGCGGGCGCTGGCGGACGTGGCCGCCGGGGTGCTCCCGGTGCTGGAGTCCGAAGCGGACGTGGCCGGGGTGGCCCGGTTCCTGACGACCCGCCGGGCCCGGTTCGACCACCGCGCCGCGGTGGTGGGCGCCGGCCGCGCGGAGATCATCGCGGGACTGGCGGCGATCGCGGCCGGTGACCGCGCCGAGGTGGCACCGGGCGTGGTGTCCGGGTTCGCACGGGCGCGGGACCGGGTCGTGTTCGTGTTCCCCGGTCAGGGTTCGCAGTGGGCGGGTATGGCGATGGGGTTGCTGGCGTCTTCGCCGGTGTTCGCGGAGTCCATTAGGGACTGTGAGGCGGCGTTGGCGTCGTTTGTGGACTGGTCGCTGACCGAGGTGCTCACCGGGGTCGAGGGTGCGCCGGGGCTGGACCGGGTGGATGTGGTGCAGCCGGTG
>NZ_BAAANN010000087.1:0-9318 GCF_039529815.1 Amycolatopsis minnesotensis
CCACCGCCCGATACCGAACCCCACCATCGGCCATCAACCGACCCACAGCACCGAACCGCCCCACCCACTCATCCACCACCCCAGCACCCACCACCGGCAACCCCACCGGATCGGACTCGATCCCCACCGAATCGACCGGTGTGCCGGATGCGCTGCTCCGCGCCGACCCGTTCCGCTCCGTCACGTGCTGGAGCAACGCGGTCATCACGCGACCCTGCGAACCGGTGTAGTGCGGTTCGGCCACCTCTCCTCGGAGGGATTCGGCTTCGGTGCGCAGGTGTCTGACCTCGGGGTCGTTCCAGGCTTGGCGCGGGTGCGTCCCGGTGGTGATGAGGGTGGTGAGCTTGGCGATCAGCTCGTCGTGGAGTCGCTGGCGGTCCCGGGTGGATGCGCCAGGGGCGGCGGGCGGGAGGTCACCCGCCATCGCCATCGCCGTCCGCGCGGCGGGGTCGGTGCGACCGGGTTCCGCCTGTGCGGCGGTGCTCGATGACGGGCCAGCGATGTCGATGCCGTAGACCGCGCTTTCCGCCCGGCTCGGCAGGTTTTCGGGTTCTGGTTGCCCGATGGCGCGGGTGGGCATGAACCAGGTTCGCGTGGGCACGGGGGGACGGGGGATCGGGTGGTCCTGGCCGGTGGTGCCGTCGCGGCCGCTGAAGTAGCGGATCGTTCCGTCCGGCTCGACCTCGGCGCTGAACGCGTGGTCCCCGGACTGCATGTCGAGGAACATCACGCGCCTGCCGCCGCTGTTCCGGTAGACGGTCAGCGGGTGGGCCCACTGGTCGCGGGTTCCCATGGTCAGGAACACCCCGTGCGGGGCGACGGCCGGGTCCTGCCCGAAGATCCGGGTGACGACCTCCTCCAGCGGCACATCGCGCTCGAATCGGCCCGCGAGTTCGTGTTCGAGGTAGATCGCCGGATACGGGCCGCGCAACGGCACCTCCCGGGTTTCCCCGCCCAGCAGGTGGAATCCCGCGACGGTCGCGGGCCCGCAGTTCACCCGCGCACCGGGCACGTCGTTCAGGTAGTTCTGACGGTTGATCGTCGTCAACGGGCCCAGCTCACCACGCATCCGATGCTCACTACCCTGGTCCAGCGGCACGAACCGGTCCAGCAGATCCACCGCCAGCCGACCCACCGGATCACCCACCATCACCACCCCACCGGAAACCCCGTTCGTGGCCGACAGGTGCTCATCCAGCTCGGTGATCAGCACCGCCCGGACATCCGCCAGCGCCTCCGCCCGCGGACCTCCGTCCGGAACCGGATCACGCTCCCGCAACAGGATCAAATCGACCGACATCCCGAGCTGGTCCCGCCGCACCGGATCCAGATCATCGAGCACCTGACGCGCCAGTTCTCCGCGCTGTGCCAGTCCGGTACGTGTCGACAGGTCACCGCTCTGTGCCGCGGTACCGGCTTCGGCTTGGGTGATCGCGGTGTCGAACAGGTCGTCGAGCACCCCGTGCGCCAGATCCCCTTCCGGCCACGTGACCTCAGCCAGCCGCCCGAACCGGGCCGCCTGCCCATAGGGCAACGTCGCCGCGAACCACCACGCCCGCTCACTACCCGAGGCCTGGTCCTGATACGACAGATACCCCAACGCCTCCAACACCGAGTGATACACCGGCCGCAACCGCTCCAGCTCCGGACCCGACAACCCCGCCACCGGCTTGAGCCACCGCACCATCCGCACCCGATGCTCCCCCGCCACCCGCGGCGGCACCGACCGCATCCGCCCCGCGAAAAAGTCCAACTCGTTCCCGATCGGCGCCCAAAAACCCTCCGACACCAAATCCGCCCAAATACCCGCCACCACCGGCGCCACCACCCGCTCACCACCCACCACCCCCGCCACCGCGGCCTCCTCCCCCGACAACCCCCGCGCCACCGCATCCGCAACCGCATCCACCTCCCCACCCCTGAACAAATCCGCCACCAAATCGGTCATCCCCACCCGCAACCGCTCCCACGCCACCACCACCCCCTCCCGCCCATCACCCACCGCACCGAAATGCAACAACCGCTCCGCATGCCCCCGCAACCGACCCGCATCCCCACCCGACAACCCCGCCAACGACTCCGCCGCCGCCACGAACAACCCCACCCGACCCCGATACAACAACCGCAACACCATCTCCACATCCGACACCACCCCCGCCACCACCTCATGCCCCACCGGCACCTCCACCGAATACCCCGGCAAACCATCCCCCGCCACCACCGGCAAACCCCCACCCACCAAATCAACCTCATACCCCGGCGCGGAAACCACGCCGAGACGAGCGGGCGGGAACGCACCGCTCGCCGCATCGGTTTCGTAGAACTGCTCCCACCACCAGCGTTCACGGGGGTTCACCAGGTCATCGAGCACGGGCGAGAAATTGAGGGCCTCCTCCGAACCACGATGGAGGACCATGTTGCGTATGCGGTCGATGTCCGAAAGGAGCGGGCGCCGCGATTCCCGCTCCGCCTCGATCGCGACCTTCCGCCGCGCGAGATGCGCTTCGAGGCTGTTCAACCTCTCCCGATCACCGGGTGCCGGCAACTCGCGTTCCGGAGAATCCTCGAACGCGAGCCACTCCTCTTCCTGCGCCAAACGCGTCCGTTCCGCATCGAGCTCCGCCTGGGCGGCGGCGATCTTTTCGGGGATGTCCTTCAAGAGAGCGTCGTTCGCGGCACGCCGGGTAACGTGTTCCGCCCAGTCCCCGTCACGTCGGCCCAGTGCCGACTCGGAATCGTTCAGCGCACGGTGCTCTTCGCGCGCATCAGCAAGCTGCCTGTTCAGGTCGTCGCGAAGCACGACGAACCTCTGCTCTTTCCCGGGCAGGCGCCTCTTACCCTTTCTGAGCCAGGCCCAGTCCACGCTCAACGATTTCTTCCATTCGGCGGCGCGCTCCTGCTGCTCCTCTTCGCTCCACGTCCGCGACGGCCCGTTCTCCTCGTCGCGCAGAGCGCGCTGGAAATCGTATCCGTCCTGGGCTTCTTCCATGGCTACCACCCCGAAGAACGGCGCGAGTTTCACCGTTTCCGAAATGATCATGTGCGAGAGTTCGTCGCGCAGTTCCTTGAGCTGCTCGCTGCCCAACCCGACCTGCCAGCGGAACTCACCCTGCCGCCAGGGATCGTCCTCTTTCAACTGGACGAGCTGCCGCTGCCCGGTGTCGTACCAGAACCTCCTGGTCGTGTCCTCTTCCACGGGGAACAGCAGGCGTGCTTCGCCGTAGATTCCGGCACGTTGGTCGTCGGGCAGGCTGTCGAGCGTGTCCCGCCCCGCTTGCACGTCCGCTGCCCAGTACGCACGGAAATCCTGGAGCTGTGTTTCGAGATGTTCCGCCGCCCCGCTGTTCGCGACCGTATGGTTTCGTTCGATCATTTCGAACGCCGCGAAATCGACGTCACCGAGGTGTGGCGCCTGCCCGAACCTGGTCCAGTACACCAGCTCCTGCGCGGCCCCGCGCACGTCGGCCAGTGACTCCAGCAGTACGTCCCGGTCATCGCCGCGTGCGAGGCCTCCGGCGTAGAACGTCACGATGTCGTCCAGGACCCTGTTGTGCAGCTCCCGGCTCGGACCGGCCTCCAGCACCCACTCCGGCCGCCGGTCCCACAGCGAGTTCTCCGCGTCGTGGCGGTAGGCCTGTACCGCGTCGCGTCCCTGCTCCCGTTCCACCCGGGACAGGTACTCGCGCAGGTCCGTGTGCGTGCGCGCGGCCGTGTCGAACTGCCGGACGAGTTCTTCGAGCCCGGTTCCGCGCAGTCGTGTGAAATCGAGCAACACCCGGTTGGCCGAGGCCCTCAGCTCGGATTCGATGCTCGCCTTCCGCGCGAGCAGGAGGGGAAGGTCGTCCCATTCCTCCTGGCCCATCCTGGCGAGCTCATCTTCGACGTACAGCGCCTCGTCGACGTCCGAGAGCCCGGGGTTCTCCCTCGCGAAACGCTCGCGCAGTATTCGCCGCAGTTCCTCGATCGCCTTCCCCTGTGCTTCCTGGGCGGCCGAATCGCCCACATCCAGCTTCCACGCCCACGCTTCGAGCAGTTCAGCACCGTACCGCGCCTGTACCGCGTCGAAGTCCCATGCGGCGGTACCGAACTTTTCCGCCACCTCTCGGCCGAACGACGTCAAGTCGATGGTCGACGAGATTTCGGACGCGACGAAATGCGCCATCCGCTCCCACAGGAACTCCCCTTCGGCCTCGGAAATGCCGGGGCCGGGCAGAGGCCGCTCGCCGCCCAGCAGCCGCTTCGCGGTCTCGACGTTTTGGCGCACCTCCGGCGTGTCCTGCTCGACGTACCGGCTGCCCTGTGCGAAGGACACCGCCCACTTGTCGACGAAACGACGCCGCGCGGCGTTCGCCGCGGCACCGATCCGCCGCGACGCGATCTCCCACGGCACGGCGAAGCGCACTTCTCGCCGCCCGTCCGCATTGACCGACCGCTCGAGCGCACGCCTGATGCCCGAGGTCTCGTGCCACTTGCGCGGGAAGGTTCCTTCCGACCACCTGTCGGACAACGCGGCGATCACCGTGTACATCGCCCGGTAGCGGGATTTCATCTCCGGTGTCAGATCGCGCACGCGTCCACCGAGCGCCGAGATCACCGTCAGCCGCAAGGTGAGACCGCGGTCCGGTTCGAGCTGGGCCAACTGCTGCTCCGCGGTCCGCACCTGCGCGTCCAGCCGACGGAACATCTCGGCGCTCTCCGATTCCTCAGAGGAATCGGAATCGGACTCTGGGAAGTCTTCGGTCGCGGCGGTCTCGGTCATGTCCACATCGGAATCCGCATCCCCTGCCGCGGCTTCCTCGATCATGTCCACATCGGAACCCGAGTCCACCGCACCACCCGGCGTCGGCACGTCCCCCCAGCCACCCGGTCCGGCGTCCTGCTCCTCTGGCGACTCCACCTCCCCGGCCGCATCGACCTCGGTCATGTCCACATCGGAATCCGAATCCACCGCACCCCCCGGCGTCGGGACACCGCCCAGTCCGGCGTCGGCGTCCCGCACCTCAGTGAACACCGACTCACCACTGGCATCGATGTCGGAATCCTCGACGAAACTGCCGGCCTCGTTGTCCTCCCTGTTCCGCGCGGAGTCGAATCCGAGGTCCCGTAGATCACTGACCAGCCGCGGCATCAGCGCCCCGGTGGACCGCCCGTATTCGATGGCGACCTCCTGCGCGATGGCCCACGGCAAGGAGAACGGGTGGCTGAACAACCAGAAGGTGTCCTTCAGGTCCTGCCTGAACTTGATCATCTCCGTGCGGCCCGGATAACTCGTCTGCCAGAACCCGAAGATCTCCGCCAGACGGCCCGACGAGGCCAATCCCGCTGCTTCCAGTCGCGCCTCGCCCTTCTGCCGCAGGAACTGCCGATCGGCCGCGTTCAGCTCCGCCACCTTTTCGACCGCCGTTCTGAGGTCGGAAACGAACACCCCGGCGTCCCAGCGCCGGGCCATCCGGCTGCTGTGCCTGATCCCCAGGGGCGGCGCCGAGTTCAAGGTGCTCCTCTCGGAGTCGACCTCCCGGTAGAGCCCTTCGAGGCCCGCGGCACCGTGCCGGGCCTCCCGGTGGAGGATGGCGTAGATGCCTGCCAGCACGTCGGCCGCCTCGTGCCCGCGCGGGTCGATGTCCTGCACCGCGCCGACGACCTCACCGCGCGAGGGCACGCCGGTGAGCCGGGGGATGTCCGAGTCCAAGCCGCTCTCGCCTTCCTCCGCCCATTTTCCGACCACCAGCGCGAGCATGGCCGCCGCTTCCGCGCGCGGCCCGTCCATCAGGTCCCGCGTCCCGAGCACGTCGTGACCCCGGTCCAGCCAGGAATCCCGGTCGTCACGACCGCTCGAACGCGCTTCTTCGATGTCCACGAAGACACGAGCCCGCAGATCCGCCCGTACGTCTCCCTCGCTCTTCATTCCTCCGCGCTCGACGTGCGGTGCCAGGAGGTCGGCGATCCGGCCGGCGGAGTCGTCGACCTTGCGCAGCACGTCCCTGTCGATGAAATCGCGGGCACGTGACCGCATGTGCAACCGGTACTGCCACCTGCCCACGTTCCTGAACGCCGTCGCCAGCCGGAGCCGGTCGTCCGCCCGTCGCCCGTACATCTCGCTCAGTTCCGCCATGTCCTCCCGTCGCTTCCGGACGACCCGGGCGAAGTCCCGCAGCTGATCGAGTTCGGCGGCACTGAGGTTCTTGATGTGCTCGGCGGGCACGAGTTCGCGCACCGGCGCGGACCGGAGCTGCTTCTGCTGGTAGTCGTCCAGATCCGACAACCACGATTCCGCGCTGTGGAAAGTGGGCCATTCGTTGCTGGCGATCCCGAAGAGGAACCCGAACCGCTTGTACAGCTCGCCCAGCGGACCGATGCCGGTCGAGAACGCGCCGTCCTCGCTCAGCCTCTGGAAGTGTCCGCGCAACGACTCCGCGAGCGGCACGACCGGATCCGCGCCGCTCGGATGCTTCTCGTGGTCCGCCAAGGGCTGCTCTTCGTCGGCATCGACGTTGTTCTCGTGGTACCTGAGGGCATCGATCAAAGCCGGACCCCACCTCGGCTTTCGCGCCTCGACATAGGCGATGAGCTTGATCATGAGATCGCGCAGCTCCGCTGCTCGGCTCACCGCTCCGGCGGACAGCTCCGCTGTCGTCACGTCGAGCAGGCCGGCTGCCGCTGCGAAGTCGGGAGTGGTGCCGTACCGGTCGTAGACCGCCATCAACCGGGGGTCGTCCTCGGTGTCGAACGCGCGGTCGAGGAGCAACTGGTGGTACTGCGCGCGCAGCTCGTCGGCCAGCCAAGCGGCTTGGTCGCCGTCCTCGCGGCCGAGGCCGGCGCGCGGATCTTCGTACCAGGCTTTCCACAACCGGTCGAAACTGAGTGGCAAGCCCTCCCCGCCGTAGGCACCGCGCCCGAATCCGGGGTTGTTGCGCACCCGGGATGCTTCGTACGCCACGAGTTGGACCATGCTTTCACGCAGGTCGTCGGCTCGCTGCCGTGCGTCACCGCTGAGGTTCGCCTCGGCCTCGTCGAACTCGCGGGCTGCCCTTTCCCTTTCGAACACGGCCTCTGCCTCGGCGGAAAAGCCGATTTCACCCGTCGAGATGTCCCCCAGCCCGCTGGTGTTGCGGACCTGGTGCCGCACCAGCTTGACCATCTCCGCGCGCGGATCCCTGCCCGCCCGGTCCGGATCCGGGAGGTCGAGCATTTCCTTCGCGTCGTCAAGCCACCGTTGATCCCGTTCCTGCAGGTTCTCGAGATCCTTCAGGGCGTTTTCGTACTGACCGGCAAGGCGGGACGGCATGATCGGAACGGCCATCGAGTTCCCGATATCGGTCGCGTTCGATTTCTCGCGGATCGGCGCGACCCTTCGGAGATTCGCCCAGGCATCCCAGTCCCTGGCGAAATGGGCAGATATTCCGCTCCGGAAAGGATTGCCTTCGTAACGACGGTTGTAGTAATCGATCCATTCGTAGACAGCGGTCCCGTGGGCGAGGAGCAGATCGCGCACGATGTCGTCGCCGAGTCGCGCCATCCCCACGCCGATGTTCTCCCCGAACATCTTACGGCCGAGAAAGAGCTCTTGACGCCGGACGAGGAGAGAGTCGCGCCATGCCTTCTCCCAGAGCGCGTTCAACCGCGCTTCCTGGTTCGTGCGCTCGGCCGCGATCGCCGCTTCGTCCGCCGCCCACCGGCCGGCCGGGCCGCCCGGTGCCGCGGGTACCTCGCGGTTCTCGACCAGTTCGCGTTCGAGCAGCATCTGAACGCTCGCCGCCTGCGGGTCGTCCAGCACCGCGGTGAAGTCCTCGATCAGCTTGTCCACCCGGCTCCAGGCGAGGCTCTCGGCGAGCCCGTCGTCCTGCCACGCCTTCGCCACCGCCGCGAAGTCAGCGAGCTGGACCTTCACCGCGTTGTCGTCGCCGTGTCCACCGCGGTACGCGCGGGACATCGTGGCGGCCAGCAGATCCGACGCGGAATCCTTCTGCTGGACGAGCAACGACCCGGAGAGCAGCTTCACCATGTGCCTCGACTCGAACTCGTCGAGCGCGGTCTCGATCTCGTGCGGCTCGGTCAGGCTCAGCGCGTGCTGGAAGTCCCTGCGAAGCTCTTCAGCCGTCTGGTTCGCGCTCCCCTCGTCCTGAGCGGACCTGCCGAACTCCCAGTCGAGCTGCCCGGCGCGCGCGACCGCGTCCACCGCCTGGTCGTACAGGATCGTGGCACGCCTGGCCAAAGCACCCGCCAACTCCGGCTTCGTACCGAGGTCGAGCAGGCTCTCGGCGCGGAGGAGGGCGTCTGTGCCTTGCCGCGCCTGCGCGGGTGACCGTTCCACGGTGCGCAGGGTGGAGATCCAGGCTGAGGAGCTGGGGTAGAACTCGGTGAGAACGCTCTCCCACCCCGGGTTCAGGTTCAGCACGGCGCGCATCTCGGCGAGCGCGGGATCGTTCCACCTCTTCTGGAACTCCACCGCCGAGCCTGCCCTGCCCAACTGCGTCGTAACCCAGTCGTGCAGCTTCACCGCGTGCGCGTCGAACACCGCCCTCGTCAACCCGGACGTGCCCAGATCACCGAACACGGTCTTGGCGTGATCGCGCACCTCATCGTGATCGGGCACGTTGCCCAACACGCGCTTCGCCTCGGAGAACGACCTCTCCCACCGCTTCTCCAGCACCTTCGCCAGTGCCGCCTCCGCGGTCATGTCCACCTTGTCGCGCAACCGGTCCAGATCACCGGCGAACCGCTGCAGCAGCGCATCCGCCTCCTCCGACGGACCATCGCTCCAGTCGTCGTACCCGTACCGGAGCGCCACCACATTCGCCATGTCCTCGAAGAGCTTCTGCTCGTCCTCCGAAGCCAGCGGATTTTCCGTGTATTCACGCAGCACATCACGAGCCTTGCCCGGGACGTCGTCATCCATCCCCATCAACCGCAGCAATTCCTCGGGATCCCGCACGAGCATCAAGTCGGCTTGCGCCTCGGCCAGACCGCGGTACTCGGCGACCGAAGGGACCCTGGCGGGCCTGCGCCGCTGATCGACCCTCTGCTGGAGCATCCGCCGAAGGCTCCGAAGTTCGGCGTCGTCCCAAATCCTCCTGAACTCACCGGCCATCATCGTGGGATCGTCGCCCGAAGGCCACGACGCCAACCGGCGCTCATGTTCCTCCGACACCCGGTGCGCCAACTGCGCCAGCCGCGAGTCGTCCTGATAGGAATCCAGGTCCTCGAAGATCACCTCGACAAGATCGTCCACATCGGACTCGTCTGCTTCGGTGTCGGTGTCGGTGTCGGTGGGGTGGGGGGCTCCGGCGCGGAGTCCGGGTGGGTCTTCGCGGTGGTCGA
>NZ_BAAANN010000088.1:0-8868 GCF_039529815.1 Amycolatopsis minnesotensis
GCCCCCGCAAAACCCTCAACTGGCTCACCCCCAAAGAAAAACTCACCATGCTACTGTCCTAAATAGAGCATGTTGCGACCACCGCATGAATCCGCCCTCCCTTCGGGGAATGCCAGTGGACCTTTGCCTCGTCCTCTACGGGAGCATCCTCCGGGGCACGGGCGCCGTTCGCCTACAAGGACTTCAGTTCTTCGACGATTTCGCCCACCGACGCCTTCGCGTCGCCGAAGAGCATGCTCGTCTTCGGGTCGTAGAACAGCGCGTTGTCGATTCCGGCGAAGCCCGAGCTCATCCCGCGCTTGAGCACGATCACCGAGCGGCTGTGGTTCACCTTCAGGATCGGCATCCCGTAGATCGGCGAGCCGGGGTCGGTTTCGGCGGCGGGGTTCGTCACGTCGTTCGCGCCGATCACGAGTGCCACGTCGGTCTGGGCGAACTCCGAGTTGATCTCGTCCATCTCCTTCAGCCGCTCGTACGGGACGTCGGCCTCGGCGAGCAGGACGTTCATGTGGCCCGGCATCCGGCCCGCGACCGGGTGGATCGCGTAGTCGACCGTGATTCCCTTGCCCTCCAGCAACTGCGCCATCTCGCGCACCGCGTGCTGCGCCTGCGCCACGGCCATCCCGTAGCCGGGCACCACGACCACCTTGCCCGCGTAGGCCATCTGGATCGCGGTGTCCGCCGCGCTCGTGCTGCGCACCGGCTTGGCTTCGCCGGTACCGCTGGAAACCGCCGTGGTGCCGCCGAAACCGCCTGCCACGATCGCGGGGATCGACCGGTTCATCGCCTTCGCCATCAGGTTCGTCAGGATCGAACCGGACGCGCCGACGATCATGCCCGCCACGATGAGCGCCGTGTTGTCGAGCGCGAGGCCCATCGCCGCGGCGGAAAGCCCGGTGAGCGCGTTGAGCAGGGAGATCACCACGGGCATGTCGGCGCCGCCGATCGGCAGCACCACCATCACGCCGAGCACCGCGGCGGCGACCAGCAACCCGATCATGAGCAGCTCGGCGTCACCGCCGACGGCGATCACCACGCCGAGCACGAGCGCGGCCAGCAGCAGCACCGCGTTCACCGGCTGCTGCAGCTTCCCGAGCGTGATGGGCTTGCCCGGCAGGATCTCCTGCAGCTTCCCGAACGCGACGTTCGAGCCCCAGAACGAGATCGACCCGACGATCGCGGCGAACAGCGACGCGATCGCGACGTGCTTCGGCTCGTGCGCGTACCCGTCGCTGGTGCGGAACTCGACCCAGGCGATGAGCGCGACCGCGCCGCCGCCGACGCCGTTGAACAGCGCGACCATCTGCGGCATCGCGGTCATCTTCACCTTGCGCGCCGCCGGAACGCCGACGACGGCACCGAGCGCGACGCCGAGCGCGATCAGCAGCCAGTTGCTCATCCCTGGGGTGAGCAGGGTCGCCACGACGGCGATCACCATGCCGACGGCGGCGATCGCGTTGCCGCGCACCGCCGTCCGCGGCCCGGTGAGCCCCATCAGGCCGTAGATGAACAGCGCGAACGCGATGATGTAGAGCACCGCGATGAAACTGGTCATGAGTCCTCACACTCGCGTTCGGGCTTGCGGTCCTTGAACATCGCGAGCATCCGGTCGGTGACCAGGAACCCGCCGATGACGTTGATCGTGCCGAACGCGATCGCGACCACCAGCAGGATCTTGTTGAGCACGCCGTCCGCGCCGAGGCCGAGCACGACGAGCCCGCCGAGCAGCACGATGCCGTGGATCGCGTTGGTGCCCGACATCAACGGCGTGTGCAGCGTGTTCGGCACCTTCGAGATCACCGCGAACCCCACGAAACCGGCGAGCACGAGGATCGCCAGGTTCTCCACCAGCATCAGCCGTCTCCTTTCTGGCCACCCGCGACGCAGGCGCCCGCGACGATCTCGTCGGAGAAGTCGAGCGCGAGCGCGCCTTCGTCGTCGACGAGCAGTTCCACGAGTTCGGTGAGGTTGCGCGCGTACAGCTCGCTCGCGTGCGCCGGCATTTCGGCGGCGAGGTTCGACGGCGCGCTGATCGTCACGTCGTGGGCCACCACGTCCTGGCCGGGCACGGTCAGCTCGCAGTTCCCGCCCGACTCCCCCGCGAGGTCCACCACGACCCCGCCGGGTGGCATCCCGCGCACGGCGTCGGCGGTCACGAGCGTCGGCGCGCGGCGGCCAGGCACGAGCGCCGTGGTGATCACGGCGTCGAACCGGGTGATCGCTTCGGTGAGCCTTCGCTGCTGCTCGGCGCGCTCCTCGTCGGTCAGCTCGCGCGCGTACCCGCCTTCGCCGGTGGCGTCGATGCCGAGTTCGAGGAACTGCGCGCCGACCGAGCGCACCTGGTCGGCCACCTCGGGCCGGACGTCGTATCCGGTGGGCTGCGCGCCGAGCCGCTTCGCGGTGGCCAGCGCCTGCAGCCCGGCGACACCGGCTCCGAGCACCAGCACCTTGGCAGGCGGCACGGTGCCCGCGGCGGTGGTGAGCATGGGGAAGAAGCGCGGCAGGCGCGACGCGGCGAGCAGCACCGCGCGGTATCCCGCCACGCTGCTCTGGGACGACAGCGCGTCCATCGCCTGCGCGCGCGAGATGCGGGGAATGGACTCGACCGCGAACGCGACCACGCCCGCATCGGCCAGCTTCGCCACGGTGTCCTTTGAGGACAGTGGGTCGAGGAACCCGATGAGCACCGTGCCGTGCGCGAGCTTCGCGATCTCGTCGTCCGACGGTTTCGCGACCTTGAGCACGATGTCGGCGCCCCACGGGTCGCCGAGCTCGGCGCCCGCCTTTTCGTACAGCTCGTCCGGCACCATCGCGGCGGCGCCCGCTCCCGGCTCCACCACCACTCGCAGCTTGCCCGGTCTTCCCCGTACCAGGCGCTCGACCAGCTTCGGCACGAGGGCGACGCGCCGTTCGCCCGCTCGTGACTCCTTGACCACACCGATCGTCACCGGCACAGTGCGACCTCCCGCCGTCCTCCGGTGGTTACCCCGGATCGCCCACAGGTGTACCACGCGTGATCACCACCGCGTGAGACCTCGAGTCCGATCCGGAACTTTCAGACGAGTCGGGGGTGCTCGCGATCGCTCGCCGGTGAGTGCTTGGACTGCCAGTTCGCGACACCGAGCACGATCAGCCTCAGCCGCTTCTCGGCGGTCTTCACGATCGCCTCGTCGGTGGCACCGTCACCCGGCCGGACCTCCAGCAGGTCCAGCACGGTCGCCTGCATCGAGGTGACGATCAGGTCGGCCATCATGTGGAGGTCCTCGGTGCTCCATTCGCGCAGGAATTCGAACCGCGCGAGGTCCACCGCCAGCTCGCTGGAGAACAGCCGCAGCTCCATCGCGACCGCGCGCGCCACCGGCCCGGTGCCGCCGTAGCGCTCCCTGGTCAGGAAGCGGAAGTGGTCCTCGTGCGCGCGGACGTGCCGGTGCAGCGTCCGCACCGAGACGCGGATGATGCCGCCGAAGGCTTCGTCGCTGGGATCGGTGCGCGCGGACCGGATCATCGTGCGCAGGGTGCGCATCGACTCCTCGACGAGCGCGACGCCGAGTTCGTCCATCGAAGCGAAGTGCCGGTAGAACGCGGTGGGCACGATCCCGGCGCGCTTGGCGACCTCGCGCAGGCTCAGGCTCGCGAACCCGCGGTCCGCGAGCAGGTCGAGCGCCGCGGCCAGCAACGACTGGCGCGTCTTCTCCTTGCGCTCCCGTCGCGTCGCCGTGCTTTCCCCGCCGCGCGCCCCCTGGTCGGTGCTCACCAGCGGGAGCGTACGCACATCCTCGATATCGGCCACGTCACAGTTCTCCGAGTTGACAGCCAGCGCGGTCATGCACTGCACTGTTCAGTGTACATCTGTTCACTGGAGTCAGGAGGTGTGATGACAGCGCTCGTACCGCGGCGGGCACGCAAGCTCGCCTCACTGGCCGAAGCACTGCTCACCCCGCACGGCATGGACCGGTATCTCGAACTGATCGACCCGATGCTGGTCCGCAGGGAGATCAGGGGTTCGGTCACCGAGGCACGCAGGCAGACCGCCGACACGGTGACGCTGACCATCCGGCCGAGCAGGGCGTGGCGCGGGTTCACCGCCGGGCAGTACGTGCGCGTCACCGTCGACATCGACGGGGTGCGCCGAACGCGCTGCTACTCACCGGCCTGCTCGCAGCACAACCAGGACGGCTCGCTGGAGCTGACCATCAAGGCAGACCCGAACGGGCTCGTCTCGCGGCACCTCTTCCGCACCGCGGCACGCGGCACCGTGATCGGGCTTTCCCAGCCCGACGGCGGTTTCACCATGCCGTCACCGCGCCCGGAGCGGATCCTGCTGGTCAGCGGCGGCAGCGGGATCACGCCGGTGCTGTCGATGCTGCGCACGCTCGTCGACGAACGCCACCAAGGCCCGATCTCGTTCCTGCACTACGCGAACACCGCCGACGACGTGCTGTACCGCCGCGAGCTGGCCGATCTCCAGCGGCGGCATCCCGGGCTCGACGTCGTGTTCGGCTACACAGCGTCTTCTTCGGAGTCTTCTTCGGATTCCTCTTCGGGGTCCTCTTCGAAGAACGAGGGCACGGACGTGCACGGCTTCTTCACCCGCGAGCACCTCACCGAAGCCGCGCCCTGGTACCGCGACGCGCAGACGTTCCTGTGCGGGCCGAAACCGTTGATGGACTCGGTGCGCGCCCTGTTCGGCACCGAGGGTTTGAGTGAACAACTGCACACCGAAGAGTTCACGCCACCGGCGCTGACCTTCGACTCGCCGGAGACGGCCGAGGGCAACGTCCGCTTCGCGCACAGCGGCAAGGAAGTGGCCAACTCCGGCAAACCGCTGCTGGAGCAGGCCGAGGACGCCGGACTGAGCCCGGAACACGGCTGCCGCATGGGCATCTGCTTCTCGTGCACGAAGGTCAAGACCTCCGGCTGCGTCCGCAACGCGAAGTCCGGCGAGCTTTCCGACGAAGAGAACGAAGAAATCCAGCTCTGCATCTCCGTCCCCGTCGGGGACGTCGAGATCAACGCTTAAGGAGTTCCCGATGACTGGTCTGCAGGACCGACTGACCCCCGCACAGGTCGAGGAGTTCGGCCGCGAGCTCGACGAGATCCGCCAGCGGATCGTCGCCGATCTCGGCGCCGAGGACGTCGACTACATCCACAACATCATCAAGACCCAGCGCGGCCTGGAAATCCTCGGCCGCGGGCTGCTGTTCGCCGGGTTCTTCCCGCCCGCGTGGATCGCGGGCGTCGGCGCGCTCTCGCTGTCGAAGATCCTCGACAACATGGAGATCGGCCACAACGTGATGCACGGCCAGTACGACTGGACGCGCGACCCGGCCCTGAGCTCGCAGAAGTTCGAATGGGACAACGTGGCGCCCGCGGAGAACTGGCGGCACTCGCACAACTACATCCACCACACCTACACGAACATCCTCGACAAGGACCGCGACATCGGTTACGGGATCCTGCGCATCGACCCGGCGCAGAAGTGGCACCCGTACTACCTCGGGAACCCGGTGTACGCGACGCTGCTGGCGATCCTGTTCGAGTGGGGCGTGATGCTGCACGACCTCGAGGTCGAACGGGTCGTCAAGGGCGAGCGCTCCTTCGAGGAGAACAAGCCCGTGCTGGCGAAGATCTGGCGCAAGGCCTCGCGCCAGATCGGCAAGGACTACCTCCTCTTCCCGCTGCTGACCGGCCCGATGGCGCCGCTGACCCTCCTCGGCAACGCCACCGCGAACCTGACCAGGAACCTGTGGGCGTTCGCGATCATCTTCTGCGGCCACTTCCCCGCCGACGTGGAGAGCTTCACCGAGGAGGAGACCGAGCAGGAAACGCGGGGCCAGTGGTACCTCCGCCAGATCCTCGGCTCGGCGAACATCACCGGCGGCAAGCTGTTCCACATCATGTCGGGCAACCTCTCGCACCAGATCGAGCACCACCTGTTCCCGGACATCCCGGCGCGGCGCTACCCGCAGATCGCCGGTGAAGTGCGCGCGATCTGCGAGAAGTACGGGCTGCCGTACAACACCGGGCCGCTGCACAAGCAGCTCTTCTCGGTGGCCAAGAAGATCGTCAAGCTCGCGCTGCCCGGTTCGGCCCCGGCCGCGCCCTCCCCGGCGCCCACTACCCTGAAGCGCGAAAAGGCAGTCGCGGCGTAGGGACGGGGACCATGGTCGGGAAGTTCGAAAGCGAAAAGGACACGATTCAGGTGGTCACCGAATCGGCGGCGACGCACATCGGCAACATCGCGACCATCATCACCGGCGCGGTCCGCGACATCGCACGGGAAACCGGCGACTGGCTCACGGACTTCATCGAGATGCGCGAGGCCTCGCGGCGCGCGCAGGCGGATCACCGCGAAGAACCGCCCCTCGACTGACCCGTCCCACCGGTCCCTGAAGGATGCCCCTGTAGCAGCCGAGGTGAGTCCGCGCGCGTCATCACGGTGACCTTCGGGGCATACAGATCACCTTCAGGGACGGTGGGACCGGCCGGGCCCGGTGTCGGCGCGCTCACCGGCTCGCATTACTACTCACGAGTAGGTTACGCTCTCCGGTATGAGTGGCGCGTATCCCGAACTGCTGAAACCGCTCGACCTCGGGTTCACCACCCTGCGCAACCGCGTGGTGATGGGCTCCATGCACACCGGCCTCGAGGACCGCACGCGTGATCTCGGCAAGCTCGCCGAGTACTTCGCCGAGCGCGCCCGCGGCGGTGCCGGTCTCATCGTCACCGGCGGGTACGCCCCCGACGCGCGGGGCTGGCTGCTGCCGTTCGCGGCGTCGCTCACCACGCACGGCCAGGCTCGCGAGCACCGCCGCGTCACCGGAGCGGTCCACGAAGCGGGCGGCAAGATCGCGCTGCAGATCCTGCACGCCGGCCGCTACGCCTACCACCCGCTGAGCGTGTCGGCGTCCGCGGTGAAGTCGCCGATCACGCCGTTCCGGCCGCGCGCGCTGAGCGATCGCGGCGTCCGGCGGACGATCGACCACTTCGCGCGCTGCGCCGAACTCGCCAAGAAGGCGGGCTACGACGGTGTCGAGGTGATGGGGTCCGAGGGGTACCTCGTCAACCAGTTCCTCACCGCGCGGACGAACCGGCGCACCGACGGCTGGGGCGGCGGCTGGGCGAACCGCATGCGCTTCCCGGTGGAGATCGTGCGTCGGATCCGCGCCGCGGTCGGGCCCGAGTTCATCATCGTCTACCGGCTTTCCGTGCTCGACCTCGTGCCGGAGGGGCAGAGCTGGGACGAAACGGTGGAGCTGGCGCGCGCGGTGCAGGACGCGGGCGCCACGATCCTCAACACCGGCATCGGCTGGCACGAGGCGCGGGTGCCCACGATCGTCACCTCGGTGCCGCGGGCCGCGTTCACCGAGCTCACCGGGAAGCTGCGGTCGCATGTGGACATCCCGGTGGTCGCGTCGAACCGGATCAACATGCCCTCGGTGGCCGAAGGCGTGCTCTCCCGCGGTGAAGCGGACATGGTCTCGCTCGCGCGGCCGTTCCTCGCCGATCCCGAGTGGGTGCGCAAGTCCGCCGAGGACAGGGCCGACGAGATCAACACCTGCATCGCCTGCAACCAGGCCTGCCTCGACCACGTCTTCAAGCACCGCCGTGCCACGTGCATGGTGAACCCGCGCGCCGCGCACGAAACCGAGCTGGTGCTTTCCCCGACACCGAGGCACAAGAACGTCGCGGTGGTCGGCGCGGGGCCTGCCGGGCTCGCGGCGGCGACCACGCTGGCGCAGCGCGGCCACACGGTCACCGTGTTCGAAGCGGCGCCGGAGATCGGCGGCCAGTTCCAGCTCGCGCAGCGGATCCCCGGCAAGGAGGAGTTCCGCGAGACGCTGCGCTACTTCGGCCGCAGGCTCGACCTGCTCGGGGTGCGCCTTCGGCTGAACACCCGCGTCACCGCCGCCGAGCTGACCACCGGCGAGTTCGACGAAGTGCTGCTCGCGACCGGTGTCACCCCGAGGGTGCCCGCCATCGACGGCATCGGCCACGACAAGGTCCTGTCCTATGTGGACGTCCTCAACGGAGCGCCGGTCGGTGAACGCGTGGCCGTGATCGGCGCGGGCGGGATCGGCTTCGACGTGTGCGAGTTCCTCACCACCGAGACCGCGACCGCGCTCGACGTCGCGCGATGGCGGGCCGAGTGGGGCGTCGCGGATCCCGCCGAGGCGAGGGGCGGGCTCGCGCTCGACGGCAAGAAGACCGCGCCGTCCCCGCGACGGGTTTTCCTCGTGCAGCGCAAGACCGGAAAACCGGGTGCGGGGCTCGGCAAGACCTCCGGCTGGGTGCACCGCACCGCGCTGAAGGACAAGGGCGTCGAGACGATCTCCGGCGCGGCCTACCGCCGGATCGACGACGAAGGCTTGCACATCACCGAGTCCGGCGGCGCCGAACGCGTGCTGGCCGTCGACACCGTCGTGGTGTGCGCCGGCCAGGAGCCGATGCGGGAGCTGGCCGCCGAGCTGACCGGCGCCGGGATCACCACGCACCTCGTCGGCGGCGCCGACGTGGCGGCGGAACTCGACGCCAAGCGCGCGATCAACCAGGCGACCCGCCTCGCGGCGACCGTTTGACGGGTTGGCGCAGCACGGTTTTCAGCTTCTCCGGCGCGCTCCTGCGCGGGTCGCCGAGGTAGATTTCGTGGTGCATCCCAGCCAGCGCCAGGGTGTTGGCTGGCACGTACTCGTCGTGGAGGGTGGCGAGCAGCGGGGTCTCGTCGTCGTACGAGCCGATGTGCAGGACCTGGGCGCAGGTGCCCTCGTGCAGCCTTGGGTTCATGGGGTCGTTGCAACACCGGTTGTGATCGGAGGTTGTGATGGTGGTTCGGGCGCGGTTGCCGCGTGGTGTGCAGGTGAGGTTTTG
>NZ_BAAANN010000089.1:0-8427 GCF_039529815.1 Amycolatopsis minnesotensis
CCGCCGGCACCCTGCTCTCCACAGAACACAACAAAGCCAAATACGCCGAAATGGAAGTCCGCGCCCTCACCGGCGCCGGAGCCGAAAAAGCCACCCCGCACTGACAATCCCGCACTCCCACACTCCCGCACCCGCGCCCCGGGCCTCGAACGAGGTCCGGGGCACTTTCAGGGGGTCAGCCGATTTGGATGGTCCGCAGTTCGAGCGGATCCGGGTCGAGGAGCGGTTCCCCGTCCGGCACCATCGGGTCCACCAACCGCGGGCCCTCGTCACCGGTCACCGCCCACAGCAGTTGCCCCACGGACTCCCGGCCCTGGGCGTCCATGCGACGTACCCAGACCAAAGTACGCGTGCGAGCCGGGAATTCCTGGACCTCGTCCAGCACTCCCGCCCATGTCCGATGGACGCTCACGCTTCGCGCTCCGCCGAGTTCGGCCAGCATCGGGGTGTACCAGGCGGCCGTTCCCGGATCGGGCCGCGGCGGGAGGCCCGGTACTCGGGAATCCCAGTCCTTCAGCCAATTCCAGGGGTCCCGGTTCGGCAGCCCGAACGGCGCCTGCCCCGCCGCCTTGGGCACCACCAGCGCGGCGTCCAGCATCTGCTCGCGCCAGTCGCCGGTTTCCGCGAAGCGCTTGGTGGTGACCGCGAACAACCACCCGCGCGCGAGTTCGTCTTCCAGTCCGGGGGAAACCAACCGGACTTCCTCGTCGTAGGCGTCTCCCAGCCACCGTTCGGCCTTCTCCACCGCGGACGGGAGATCGGTGGCCGCCTTGTCCCACGGGATCGTGAGGTCCGCCGCCGTCAACCCCGGGCCACCGGCGAACCGCGCGACGACGAGTTCGACGACCAGTTCGTCGCTGGTGTCGGCGAGGGAACCGCGTTGGGCGTCGAGGAAGACCACGCCCTCTTTCCCGTGTTCCGCGTACAGCAGGTGACCGGTCAGCTCGTGCCCCGCGAGACGGCGACGCAGCCACACCACGGCCCGAGCGCCCTGCCCGCCCTCGGAGATCACCTTCCCGGCCTGGCCCCAGCCGGTGCAGGTGGTGGTCTCCGCGCCGGGAAAGTGCGCCGCCAGCATCCGGTCCCACCAGCCCGGCGCCTCGTCGTCCGGGTGCCACGGCATCGCGCAAGCCGGGCGCTCTGCCAGGACCGCGTCGGCCGTCACCACGCAGTTCCTGGCGTTCACGCGCCACTGGGCGCCATCGGCCGCGCCACCGAGGTTGACGTCCTCGTCGAGCGGGTCGGCGTTGGCGGCCGGAAACGGATCCGAACCGTCGCGCGGCACGCACACGGTCGCGGCGAGCATCGGCTCGGAGTCGTCCGGGTAACCACAACCGAACAGCACCAGTCGTTCCCCGACGTGAACCGGCTCGACGCCGCGCAGCACGACCCGGTCACCGTAGGTGCGGCGCAGCCACGCATGAGCGCGTTCCGCCTCCGCGAGCATCCCGATCCGCGCGGTCATGGGTTCTCCTGACTGATCGACGCGGTGACCACTCACCAATACCACCGCGACACCGCTCGCTGAGCCATGTCTTCCTCCACGGACAGTCAACTCTGGACACTCGGGCAGCAGTACCCGTGGCGTTCCGGATCAAGCATCGGCAGCGCCCAAGCGGGCCGCCCACAGCAGAGCGAGGCCGCGTGCCTGGCTGTCATCGACTTCCTCGGCGAAGACCGGCAGCCCCTCCCACCCGGCCATGCGCACCAGTTCGATCGCGACCAGGTTCGCGACCTTCGCCCGAAGCTCCTCGTCCACTACGCCCGGCTTGAACTTGGCGTCGACGATCCGTGCCGCGCGGTCATGGATCCTCCGGTAGTGCTCGGTGCCGTACCCGCTGAGAGCGTTCCCCGCGGCGGCGGCGGTGATCTCCAGCGCCTCCACGCCGTCCGGGTCCAGTCTCGGGCCGTCGGAGTCGGAAACGTCCCATGCCGCGCTGGCGAAGTGCTCGTCCACCGCGCGTTGCGCGGGATCGCCGTCCACGACGGATCCGGTGGTGTTCACGTACGGGAGGATCCTGCCCGGTACCAGCGCGCCGAAGACCTGCTGGGCGCGGGCGAACGGGTTCGCCGAGCCGCGGTCCTGGTAGGCGATATGCGCCAGCGCGTCGAGCACCGGGTGCCGGATCGCGGCCCGCTTCGCCAGCTGATCGGCGCGTTGCCTGCCGGAAGCCAGCCACACCAGTTCCGGCAGGACCTGGTGCCGCCAGTACGTCGCGTCCTCGGGGGGCAGATCCAGCAGCGCCGAGGCGTGCGAATGCAGCACCTGAGCCCAGGGGCGGCCGGTGTCCCAGTTCACCCACTGTTCGCGAACGAGGAGGATGTCCAGCAGTATCGCGGTGGCGGCGTCGGCCAGCGCCCGCCGACCGGCGTTCTCTCCGTCCGTCAACGCTGCCGTCAGGCCCGCCTCGCTGGCGATGTCGAGCAGGTTCTCGTACACCCACCCGGCGTCCTCGGCCAGGTCCGGCGGGACCAGCAGATCGGGGATGCCGAGCCATTCCTCGGCACTGTCACGCCACTGCCGCACTGTCTCTTCGGGCTGCCCGGAAAGCACCGACGACGCTTCCAGGGCCGCATCGGCATACCGATCCCGCAGCTTCCGCAGCACCAGCTCGTCCGAGTCGTTCTCGGTGATCGCCTGCGCAGCGTCCGGTGCCGAGGGCAAGAGCCGCGGCCGGTAGTCCGGAATGTCACTCTCGGCGTAATCGGGCCCCGGATAGAGTTCCCGGTTCCACGGCTGTCGTTCCCACCAGGAAGGCAAATGCCTCAGCAGCTCGTTGAAACCGACGTACAACACATCATCGGCCCCATTGACCATGTCGTCGATCCGTGCCCTGATGTTTCCTTCTTGGACAGCACGTTCAGCATCGTGGTCTTCCCCGCGCTCCTGGACGGGCGTCGAATCGAGGGCATCCACCAGCGCCACCATCCGGACGATGGACATGGCCATGAGATCGACCAGTTCGGCTTCGGTGGCCGGGCTCATCCCGACACCGACCGGCGACACCGGCGACCGCCGGGAATAGCTGTCGACGATGAGGGTCACGGCGTCGGCGCGGATCTGTTCCCGGCGGTCCTCGGGCGCCGCGTCCAAGGCCCGGCGCCCTGACCGCGCGTCGTCCGCGAACCAACTCCGGAAATCGGAAACGCGAGCCGCGAAGTCCCTTGCCGCGGCGGCGAAACCGGCCTGTTGGCGGCGCATCTCGGGTCCGCTGTGCCAATCGACGTCGTACCTTTCACCATCGGCGAACGGCACCCGCCCGTACCTGGTGAACTCGCGCATCTTCTGGGCCGTCCTGAACATGGCGATCAGCTCGGGGTCGCTCCAGACCTCTTCCCCCGCACGCTCCAGATCGTCGGTGTGGCGACTGCGGTGGAGTCCGGCCGCGATGCTCGTGATCAGACCGGTGCGAACATCCTCGTGCGGCAGGGACGACCATCCCGGCCCTCCGCGAAGGGGCCTCGGCAGCAGCAGCTCGGCCTGTGCGCGCAAACCGTCCACAATGGCCTGACCGGTGGGTCGGCTCGAGACGACCTGGTCGAGCGCATCCTGGTCGTTCCTCAGCCTGCCCCCGAACTTGTTCCGGTAAAAGACGTACGTCCCGTCCGTGTCGCGGGCCCCTCGCAGGAATTCGAAGTCGACCCGCAGCGCGCCCGCCAGGGTTTGCGGCCGGCGCGGATCCAGCTCGGCAGCGATCACCGTGACGGCGTCCTGGTACCCGGCATCGCGAGGCGCCCTGCGTGAGCCGATCAGCTCCACCGCCCTGGCACGCAGGTTTTCGGCCACCGCGCCGCCTTCGGCCTCGGCCGCCGCCGTCAGCCGCTGCTCGGCCCCGGCCACGGTCCGCGCGTCGAACGACCGCAACGGGTCCGCGGCGAGCTCACGGGCCGGCCGTTCGGGGTCCGCGATCGCTTCGTCGACCGCGCCCTCCATCAAGCGCCACACATGTTGCTGGTCGACGGCCAACGGCCCGTATCGAGCGTCGGGGGCCGGACGCTCACCGAGATGGCGTTCCACGTCCGCGGCATTCACGCTCTCGCCGCGCTCCGCGAGCGTTCGGAGGTGTTCCGCACCCCGCTCGAGTTCCTCCTGCCGATCCGCCATGATCCAGCCGAGCGCTCGATGAGCGCTCGCGGTCATCGAGACCTCGCTCCAGCTTCCGGTGAGCCGGACACGTTGCACGCCGTCCTCGTTGAACCATGCTTGCAACGATGCCCTGAAGTCAGCCTCGTTTTCCCAGAAGGCCTGGGCCTGCATGATCGATTCCGCGGCCACGCCCGCCAAGGTATCCCGGAGCTGCGCGTACCTCAGTGCGCGTTCCCGTTCACCCGGCGCACCGAACTCGTCCTGACGCAGCGCCCCGATCCAGTTCGTGGCACGCATGATCTTGTTCACCCGCTCGCGAGCCGTCAAGCTGTCCAGTTGCAGTTGCGCGAACTCGGCCAGTTCGGTGAGGTAGTCCAGCGTGCCGGTAAACCCACCCCGGGCCGTCCGGCCCTCGTCGACCGACTCGCCGCCCTCCTCCGACTCGCCGTCCGCCGACTCGCCCTCCTCCGCCGACTCGCCCTCCTCCGCCGACTCGCCCTCCTCCGCCGACTCGCCCTCCTCCGCCGACTCGCCGTCCGACTCGCTCTCCGGCTCGGCAACCCGCACCATCTCGACGGGATCCCCCACACCCACCGACTCCGCACCGGACTCATCACCCGACCCGTCCCCGGATTCGCTCTCGCTGTCGTCCGCGGTCAGCTCCGGGGTGGCGGGCGGAGCAAGCCCCCCGCCGGCCGCCCCCTCGATGGCGGTGACGAGCCCGGGACGGACGGGCCCCGGTCGACCGCGGAACTCCAGCTCGACTCGCCTGCGGTGTTCACTCAGGTAGGCATACGCGGCGGTCGAGGCCGCGATTTGGAGCTGCTTGCCGATTTCGGTTCCCAGCGTGAAGCGGTGCCGCAGGGCAGCGAACTCGGAGCGCAGATCGGCGATGAACCGGTGGGTGTAGGACTCGAGCGGGTAGTGCAGTGCCTGATGCCCGAGCACTTCGGCGGCCCGTGCGTACACACCATGCCTCGTCCCGCCGAGCAGGGTCTCGCCGGTGAGCCGCCAGCGATCGAGGTCGTCGGCGTTCGCCCGCGAAACGGCTTCGTGGCTTTCCTCGAGGCCCCGGGCAGCGGCCGGGCTCAGGCCCGCGGCCAGCGAATACGACCAGCTCCACTCGTCGAGCGAACGGACCAGCTCACGCGTGGTGTCCAGCGCGGGCGGATCGGCCGGCAGATGATCGTGCGCCGAAAGCTGGCTGCCGAGCACCGCCGCGAACCAGTCCTCGGCGGCAGACCCGTCCTCGTGGCCCCACGGCTCACCCGGCCTGGAAAGCCGTTGTGCGCCAAGGCTCCGCCACGTCTCGAACTGCTCGTCGCCGCCCCTCGCCACGTTCTCGACGACATCCCGCAGCTCGGGACTCGAAGGCGCGGGGCGGCCCAGGTGCAGGGTCAGCTGTTCGGACAGCCAGTCCGGTGCCGCGCCGAGCAGGGCCTGCATCAGCGAGGTCGCTCGCCGTTCGGCGTCCTGCCGAAACCCTTCGGCGGCTTTCCGCAGATAGCCGATGGCTTCCGCGGCCTCCCGAACGGCCAGCAGCTCCGTCGGCGAACGGTCCTGGTCCAGCGCCAGGCCGAGCGCTCCGAGGCCATCGACACGGAGCGATTCGTCGTTTCCGAATCCTCGTTCGTACCAGCGGACGGATTCCTCGTATCCTGGACGGTTTTCGAGGATTTGCATAATCTGCTCGTATTGTTCCGCAGGCGCTCCGTTGTCGACGAAATCCTCGAACAGGGGAACGTCGTAGCGCACCGTTCTGAACGCCGGAGATTCATGGGGGCCCGCCGGCCTCGGCGGCTGCCCGTCGTGCAGCAGACCGTACGCCACGAGCTTGACATAGCTTTCCCGCAGGCGCAGTTCCCTGCTCAACGGCGCCCCCTCCAGCCCGGAGAGCGCCGGAAGCCCGAGCAGGTCGGCCGCCTCTCGCATCCGGTGCTCCACGCCGGCCCCGGTTCGCTCGAGCTGGTACCTCCAGCGGGGAACCTTCCAGAAGAGCCGGATCACTTCGTCCGCATCGGCGCGCGGTGGCAGATGCGGACCGAAGATCTCCTCCGCTCCGGCGCGCAGGGCCGCCAGGAAGGGATTGTGCCATTCTTCGTGGTACAAATGCGCGGCGAACAGGTCGTCGAGGAACTCTCGGGCCGGCCCCTTCGGCACGGTCATTTCGCCGAAGAACCGCTCGCCGTACAGGTGGACCAAGTTCTCGCGCTGCCCGTCGAACGGGCCGTGCCAGTTCATCCCTATCTGCGTCCACAGAGAATCGAACTCCGCACGCCACCGCGCGCGCAGGGAGTCGATCTTGGCGGTGTCGACCACCACACCGGATCGATCGCTCGGCGGCACCGGCCGGGGCGCTGTCCCGGCCACCCGCGCGATCTCGCTCATCCGTACCGCGATCGGACCGTTGCGAAGGCTGCCCACCGCGTCGGCCTCGGCACTCAACACCGCGATGCGGCCGACGATCTCGTCCTCCGGAGTCCCGTCGTGCAGCCAGAAAGCCACCACGTCTGCCATCGGATCGAGAAGGCGTTTCCCCACGAGGGAGCGGACCGGGACATCGATCAGGTCCTTGGCCCTGGCGCGCGTCTCCTCGGGTATCTCCGTCTGGTACAGAGCCAGTCGCATCCAGTCGCCGTAGAACGTGACATTCGATTCGAAGTCGTCGAGCCAGGCACGGGTGCCGTCCGTGGTCGCCAACTGGTCGAAGCGCAGGTCCTTGGCGAACTCGGTGGTCATGTCGCGAAAGGCCGAGGGAGCCGCCGACCTGGGTAGTGCGCGCATTTTGTCCGCGAGCATGGTCACCAGGGTCGGGCGCGCGCGGAACAACCGTCGCGCCAGGCCGCCAGGAAGCCGCCCTCTGAGGTGCGCGACCGGCAACAGGTCGCTGGCCTTCGCCATCCGCCACTTCGCCTCGGCGGATTCCGTGGTCGGCAGCTTGTCCAGCACGTCGCGCAGAGGGGCGAGCCAGCTCGGCGACCGTTCGACCGTTTCCGTGCGGGAATCTTCTTCGTGCGGTGGCACCCTCTCGTCGAGCATCGTCCGCACGTTCCGGGTGACCGCGTTCGCGAGGATCGTGCGCAGTTCCTCCACCGAAGCGGCCGGGCTGGACTGCCATTCGTACAGGCGGGCGGCGTGGACCACACGGGCACCGGAAACGGCGAGCGACCAGTGCTTGCCCGGGAGGTCGGTACCGATCATCCGATCGGCGAGCACGCGCTCGTGCTCGGCGAGTCCGCTCAGGAACCTCCTCGCCTCGACGACGTGCGGGGCGAGTTGGGCGCGCAACGCGCGCTCCATGGCGACACCCGTCGACAGGTCGACGTTCTTTCGCAGCTTCAAGAACTGGGTCCGGATGTCGTCGACGATCTCGTCGACGGCACCATCGGCTGCCTTGGTGAGGATCACGACGTCGACCAGGTCCCGCAAGAGGAGCTTCTCCTGTTCGCTGCGCGGCTCGATAGCGAACTTGTCGCCGATCTCCCGCCGTTCGCGCTCCATGTCCGCGGCCAAGGCGTCGAACTCGATCTTGGCTGTCGCGATCTTGCTCGCCAATGCCTGGTACTTCGCCTGCTCGGCCGCCGGGTTGTCGATGACGCCCAACCAGTCCGAGTACTGCTCCCGAAGGCGCGTCAGCCCGGCTTCGGCGTCCGGTTTTTCCGCCATCGCGATCGCGGTCTCGAGGAACTCGTGTTCGACCTCCCGGATCCGGTCGACGCGATCGGAATCGGACGTGGGCAGTGCCAGGATCTGTTTCGTCTCGTCGAACCACGTCCTCGTCGCGGGCGCTACGGAAACAGCGTCCGGCTCTTTGCCCAAGTGCCTGCGGAAGTCCGAGATGTCCCGGTACGCCGCGATCGCCGAATCGGCGGCGGGTGCGCTGTCAGCACGGTCTTCCTCGGCTTCTTCACGCATCGCGACCAGGTCCTGGTCGGTCCAGATCCGCCGGAACTCCGCCAGGTCGCCCGATTCGATCGCCCACCGGTGCAGCCTTGCCGCGTGCACCACGGCCACGGATTCGTCCATACCGGGCGCGTTCTCGAACAGCACGGCGACCAGGTTCCGCGCGGTCGCTCTGTCCTCTTCGGACAACGAGGCGAGCGTCGCCTCCGCGTGGGCGACGTCCGGTCCGGTGCGGACGTGGGCCGTGGTCCAGGGATCGCCTTCTCGGGCCAGGCGGTCGAACACCGACTCTTGCTCGTCGGACGACGAACCGCCGACGAGGTACGTCACCGGGGCGGCGTCGTCCACATCGGACTCGTCTGCTTCGGTGTCGGTGTCGGTGTCGGTGGGGTGGGGGGCTCCGGCGCGGAGTCCGGGTGGGTCTTCGCGGTGGTCGA
>NZ_BAAANN010000090.1:0-8374 GCF_039529815.1 Amycolatopsis minnesotensis
CACGAGGAATCACCACGTTCCTGGAAGCCGGACCCGGAACCAGCCTGAGCACAGCCATCACCACCAGCCACCCCGACACCACCACCATCCCCACCCAAAGCGAGAACCACACCCTCGCCACCGCACTCGCCACCCTGCACACCCACGGCACCCCCATCACCTGGACCACCACCACCGGCAACCACCTCAACCTCCCCACCTACCCCTTCCAACACCGCCACTACTGGGCGAGCGGAGATGCCGGTGGCGGCGCGGATCTGCGGTCGGCCGGCCTCGACGCGATGTCGCATCCGTGGCTGGGCGCGGCCATCGAGGTGCCGGGCTCGGGCGGGATCGTGGTCACCGGCCGGGTGAGCGTCGAAACGCATCCGTGGCTGGCGGAGCACCGGGTGCGCGGCCGGGTCCTCTTCCCGGTCACGGGTGCGTTGGACCTGGCGATGACCGTGGCGAAGATGGCCGGCTGCACGCTCGTCGAGGACTTCGCGCTGGACAAACCGCTGGTGCTGGCGGAAACCTCGGCCGCACAGCTTCGTGCTTTCGCCGACGGAGCGGACACGGCGGGGCGGCGGGCGTTCTCCGTCCACTGGCGACACGAGCGTGCCGACGAGCACTGGAACCTGCTGGCGCACGGCACACTCGCACCCGGCCGTGAGTCCGTCACACCGATGCGGTGGCCGCCGGTCGCCGACCGCGTGGAAGTCGAGACCTCGCACGCCGAGCTGTCGGCCCGCGGGACCGAGCACGGACCGGCCTTCCGGGCACTGCGCAAGATGTGGCGCCGTGGACGGGAACTGTTCGCCGAACTCCGGCTGCCCGACACGGAGCACCTCCCGGTCACTGGCTTCGCGATTCATCCCGCCCTGGTGGACGTGGTCGCGCACCTCGCGGTCGACGCCCAGCCGGATGCCGGGGACTCCGTGGTTCTCCCGGTCGCCTGGAACTCGTTCTGGGCGGACCTTTCGGGCGTTTCCGCGCTGCGGGTTCGCGTGGCGTCGATCGACGGGCGCGTGACGCTGGAAGCCGACGACCAGACGGGACGGCCGGTGCTCCGGGCCAAGGAAGTGCGGTCTGCCGCGGTCCCGGCGGAGCTGCTGAGGCACACGAGCGGTGAGCCCGTGTACGACATCGACTGGATCCCCTTCGACGAAGCCGAGGCCGCTGCCCCTGACTGGTCATGGTGGTCCGAAGTGGACACTCGGCCGGAGGAACCGGTGCCTGCGGTGGTCGTGCTGCCCTGTCCGGTACCGGCTGGCGGTGTCACCGAGTCCGTCCGTGCGGCCGCGAACACGGTGCTCACCGTGCTCCAGCGCTGGAGCACCGAACCTCGTTTCGCGGCCGCGCGCCTGGTCGTGACGACCGAGAACGCGGTGTTCGCCGAGCGCACCCAGGTGGACGTCCTGATCGAGTGCGCGCCCGTCTGGGGCGTGGTGCGTGCCGCGCAGGCCGAACAGCCGGGCCGGTTCGTGCTCGCGGACCTGGACGGGCCTGGCGGGCTGGACGCCGTGCTGGGTGCGGTCGCCGATTCCGCCGAGCCGGAGTTCGCGGTCCGGCACGGCGTAGTGCTCGTGCCGCGCCTGGGGACCGTGCGTCCGGCGCAACCGCGGGGTCTTGGCTCCGGGTGCGTGCTGATCACCGGCGGCACCGGCGGTGTGGCCGCGGTGCTGGCGCGGCACGTGGTGGCCGAGCACGGGATCAGGGATCTGGTGCTGGTGAGCCGCCGCGGGATGGCGGCGGACGGCGCCGCGGATCTCGCCGCCGAACTGGGCTCGCTCGGTGCCGCGGTGGAGATCCTGGCGGCCGACGTGTCCGACCGCGCCGAAGTGGACCGCGTTGTCGCCGGGATCGGCGCGCGCCTCACCGGCGTGATCCACGCGGCCGGGGCGAGCGACAACGGCATGATCGACTCGCTCACCCCGAAGCGGATGGAAGCCGTGCTGGCCGCGAAGGCGCACTCCGCGTGGCACCTGCACGAAGCAACCCGCGGGCTCGACCTCACGGCCTTCGTCCTGCTGTCGTCGGTCGGCGCGATGCTCGTACCCGGCGGGATGGCGAACTACGCGGCGGCGAACGTGTTCCTGGACGCGCTCGCGGCCAAGCGGCACCGCATGGGCTTGCCCGCCACCTCGATGGCGTTCGGCCTATGGGGTATCGGCTCCGGTATGGGCGCGCGCACCGGGGACCAGGACCGGCAGCGCCTGCGCGCACAGGGCCTGCCGGTACTGGACGCGGGAACCGGGACGGCGTTGTTCGACGCGGCGCTCGCGTCCGGCCGACCGGCGGTGATCGCCTCCGTGCTCGACACGACGGTGTTCCGCACCGGCGGGGGAGAGGTCCCGGCGTTGCTGCGGGGGCTCGTGCCGGACGCGGTGACGGTGGCGCGGGAACGGACGCCCGAACTCGCGCTGGCCGACCGGCTCGCGGAACTCGGTGCGGACGAGGCCCGCCGCGTCGTCCTCGATCTGGTGCGCGGCCGCACCGCCGCCGTACTGGGATACCCGAACGCGACGGCGGTCGCACCGCACCGCACGTTCCTGGATCTGGGCATCGACTCGCTGACCGCGGTGGAGCTGCGCAACCAGCTCAACGCGGCCACCGGTCGCAAGCTGCCCGCGACACTGGCGTTCGACTGCCCCACCGCGGACGCGGTCACCGACCATATCCTGGCCGAACTCGCGCCCGATCCGTCGCAAGTGGACACCCAGGACGACGACCGGGTCCGCGCCGCGCTCCAGGCTGTTTCGGTGAACCAGCTACGTAACGCGGGCCTGCTGGAAAGTCTGCTGGAACTCGCCGGCGTGGGGGGCGCGCCGGGGACGTCTCCGGGCGGTGGCGAGTCGATCGACTCGCTCGACGTGGACGCGCTGATCGGCCTGGTCCTGGATGGCGACGATTTCGATGGGGGTTCGGGTGTCTGAGGAGAAGTTGGTCGCCGCGCTGCGCCGCTCGGTGAAGGAGGCCGAGGCGCTGCGTGAGCGGAACCGGAAGCTCTCGGACGGGTTGCACGAGCCGGTGGCGATCGTGGGCATGGCGTGCCGGTTCCCCGGTGGGGTGGGAAATCCGGACGACCTGTGGCGCCTCCTCGACTCCGGCGGGGATGCCATCACCGGCCTGCCCGGCGACCGGGGCTGGCAGTCCGTTTCCGCGGACTGGAAGGGCGGTTTTCTCCGCGACGCCACCCTGTTCGACGCGACCGTGTTCGGCATCAGCCCCAACGAGGCGCTGCTGATGGACCCCCAGCAGCGGCAACTGCTCGAACTGTCCTGGGAGGTGCTGGAACGCGCGGGATTCGATCCCCGGTCGATGCGCGGAAGCCGGACCGGCGTGTTCGTCGGCGCGGGCTACCAGGGGTACGCCCACGACACCGCGGCGATTCCGGAAGGCGCGATCGGGCATCGGCTGACCGGGAATTCCGGCAGCGTGCTCTCCGGCCGCATCGCCTACACCTACGGCTTCGAGGGTCCCGCGATCACCGTGGACACCGCGTGCTCGTCATCCCTGGTGGCCTTGCACTGGGCGGTGCAGGCGCTGCGGTCGGGGGAGTGCTCGCTGGCGATGGCCGGCGGGGTCACGGTGATGGCGTCCCCGGAGATCTTCGTCGAGTTCGACCGCCAGGGCGCACTCGCGTCCGACGGGCGCTGCCGTTCCTTCGCCGAGGCCGCCGACGGCACGTCCTGGTCCGAAGGCGCCGGTCTGGTCCTGGTGGAGCGGTTGTCCGACGCGGTGGCGAACGGGCACGAAATCCTCGCCGTGGTGCGGGGTTCGGCGGTGAACTCCGACGGGGCGTCGAACGGGATGACCGCGCCGAGCGGCCCCGCGCAGCAGCGGGTCATCCGGGACGCACTCGCCAGCGCCAGGCTGTCCGTCGAGCAGGTCGATGTGGTGGAGGCGCATGGTACGGGGACGGTGTTGGGGGATCCGATCGAGGCGCAGGCGTTGCTGGCGACCTATGGGCAGGGTCGGGTGGAGCCGTTGTGGTTGGGGTCGGTGAAGTCGAACCTGGGTCATACGCAGGCGGCGGCGGGGGTGGCCGGTGTGATCAAGATGGTCCTGGCGATGCGGCATGGGGTGTTGCCGGAGACCTTGCACGTGGATGAGCCGACCGGTCATGTGGAGTGGTCGGCGGGTGCGGTGGAGTTGCTGACCGAGGCCCGGCCCTGGTCGGAAGTGGGGCGTCCTCGCCGGGCGGGGGTGTCATCGTTCGGGATCAGTGGCACCAACGCACACGTGATCCTGGAACAAGCACCGGTCTCGGAGTCTGGTGCGGAGTCTGGTGTGGAGTCTGAGGGCGGGGATGTTGCGGTGTCGGGTGGGGTGGTGCCGTGGGTGCTGTCGGCGGCGTCGGGGTCGGGGTTGTCGGCGGTGGCGGCGCGGTTGGAGTCGTGGGTGCGGGAGCATCCGGGGGTGCCGGTCACGGTGGTGGGGCGGTCGCTGGCGACTACGCGTGCGGTGCTGGAACACCGTGCGGTGGTGCTGGGTGCGGATCGGGCAGAGTTGCTCGCGGGGTTGGGGAGGCTCGCCGGTGGCGGGGGCTCGGGTGGGGGTGTGGTGCGGGGTGTCGCTGGTGAGGTGGGCCGGGGTGTGGTGATGGTGTTTCCGGGTCAGGGGTCGCAGTGGGCGGGGATGGCGGTGGGGTTGCTGGAGTCCTCCGCGGTGTTCGCGGAGGCGATGGGGGAGTGCGCGCGGGTGTTGTCGGGGTGGGTGTCGTGGTCACTGCTGGAGGCGCTGTCGGATCCGGCGGGGCTGGCCCGGGTGGATGTGGTGCAGCCGGTGTTGTGGGCGGTGATGGTGTCGCTGGCCCGGCTGTGGCGGTCTTACGGGGTGGAACCGGCCGCGGTGGTGGGCCACTCCCAGGGCGAGATCGCCGCCGCCTGCGTGGCCGGTGTGCTGAGCCTGGAAGAGGGCGCGCGGATCGTGGCGTTGCGCAGCCAGGCCCTCGCGGTGCTGGCCGGGCACGGCGGCATGACCGCGATCGCCGCACCAGCGGAGACGGTGCGGCAGTGGTGCGGGCGGTGGAAGGGGCGGGTGTCGATCGCGGCGATCAACAGTCCCGCCTCCACCATCGTCAGCGGCGACCCCGACGCCCTTACCGAGCTCGCCCGGTTCTGCACCGAACAGGACGTGCGGGCACGGCGGGTCGAGGTCGACTACGCCTCCCACTCACCCCACGTCGACCCCCTCCACCACCAGCTCCACACCGATCTGGCCGGAATCACCGGACACACCGCAACCGTGCCCTTCTACTCCACCGTCACCGCCACCGCACTCGAGGGCACCCGGCTCGACACCGGCTACTGGTTCCAGAACCTGCGCCAGCCCGTCCGGTTCGCCGACACCATCACCACCCTCGCCGACCACGGCTACCGCACCTACCTCGAAATCAGCCCCCACCCCATCCTCACCACCCCCATCACCGACACCCTCACCGACCACAACACCACCGCCACCGTCCTGCCCTCCCTGCACCGCGACCACCCCGACCACACCCACCTCCACACCACCCTCGCCCACCTCCACACCCACACCACACCCATCAACTGGCAACACCACTACCCACCCGGCCCCACCACACCACTACCCACCTACCCCTTCCAACACCAGCGCTACTGGCTGGAAAGCACCGGCAGTGTCCGAAAAGGACACGACCGGTCCGGCCAGCGCTACGAGACACGGTGGCAGGCACTGCCGCGACCCGCTTCGGCCGCGCTCGACGGCACCTGGCTCGTGCTCGTCCCGGCCGAGGGCGTGGACGACGACGCGGTCCGTTTCGTCATCACCGAGCTGACCCGGCACGGCGCATCCGTGGAACCGGTGACGGCGAACCGGGAAGAACTGGCCCGGCGGAGTGATGTCGCTGGAATCGTTTCCCTGCAAGCATTCGACGAACGGACCGGTACGAACACGACGCTGCCGCAAGGCTTCGCCGACACCCTCACGACGATCCGGGCGTGGGCGGAATCGGGGTGCGCCGCGCGGCTGTGGTGCCTCACCCGGCGCGCGGTTTCGACAAGTCCTGGAGACGAACTCGCCAGCCGCGCGCAGGCGATGGTCTGGGGCCTCGGCCGGGTCGCGGCAGTCGAGCACCCCGCGCGCTGGGGCGGGCTGATCGATCTGCCCGAGCGACTCGGCGAACAGGTCGGCGACGAGCTGATCGGCGCACTCGCCGGGGCGGGCGAGGAAGACCAGGTCGCGTTGCGAACCGACGGCTCGCTCGCGCCGAGGCTCGTCCGGGCGGAGGAAGCGCCCGGCGACTGGCGCCCCCAGGGCACCGTCCTGATCACCGGCGGAACCGGCGCCGTGGCTTCGCGGATCGCACGCTGCCTGGCCGCATCCGGCGCCCGCGATCTCCTGCTGGCGGATCCGCTCGGCGCGGACACGCCCGAGGCAGGCGAACTCGTCGCAGCGATGGCGGAACTCGGTGCCACCACGACGATCGCGGCCTGTGACGTGACGGATCGCCAGGCGCTCGCGGAACTGATCGGCTCCGCACCGGAGCTGTCCGCCGTCGTCCACACGACCTCGGTCGCGGAAGACGCCCCCATCGCGTCGCTGGGTCTCGACGGATGCGAGCGGGCGATGGCGGCGAAGATCGAGGTCGCGGCCTGGCTCGACGAACTCACCCGTGACCGGCAGCTCGACGCGTTCGTGGTGTTTTCCTCGACCGCCGGATTGCTCGGTGGTGCGGGATATCCCTGCTATGCGGCGTCCAATGCGTTCGTCGAAGCGCTCGCCGTTCAGCGCCGGGCGGCGGGCCTGCCCGCGCTGGCCGTCGCCTGGGGACCGTGGGGCGATGGACCGGCGGACGCCGAGCTGGCGCGACGGGGGCTCGGCAAGGTGCCGACCGCGAACGCGTTCGCGGCGCTGGTGGCCGCGCTCGGGCAGAGCGCGTCGACGGCAGTCATCGCCGAGGTGGACTGGGCTCGGTTCGCGCCGGTGCTGACCGCAGCCCGGCCCTGCCCGCTGCTGCGCGAGCTCCCCGAAGCACGGGACCTCCGGCCGCGAACCGGAGATCTGGTGCGAGGCTCGGCCGAGTTGCGGGCCGACCTCGCCGATCTCACCGAGGCGGAGCGGGAGCGGTACCTCCTGGAGCTGGTCCGGAGCCGGGCCGCCGCGGTACTCGGGCACGCCTCGTCCGAGGACATCCCGCCGGCGCGGTCGTTCGCCGATCTCGGGTTCGATTCGCTCACCGTGGTCAGGATGCGCGACGAGCTGGCCGCGGCGACCGGCCTCAAGTTCCCGTCGACGTTGCTGTTCGACTACCCGGCCGCGAACTCGCTGGCGAGGCACCTGCGCGACGAGCTGACGGGTGGTGCGGCGGTACCCACCGTGGCCCGCGGGACGCGGAGGGCGGAGAAGCCGATCGCGATCGTCGGGATGAGCTGCCGCCTTCCCGGCGGTGTCAAATCGCCGGAGGAGCTGTGGGACCTGGTCGCGTCCGGGCGGGACGCGATCTCCGGCTTCCCCGAGGACCGGGGCTGGGACGGCGAAGGGCTCTACCACCCCGATCCCGAGCACCAGGGCACCAGCTGCACTCGCGAAGGCGGGTTCCTGCACGACCTCGGCGGCTTCGACGCGGAGTTCTTCGGCATCAGCCCGCGCGAGGCCCTCGCCACCGACCCCCAGCAGCGGATCCTGCTCGAACTCGGCTGGGAGGCGCTGGAGCGGGCGGGCATCGTGCCGGAGTCGCTCCGGGGCAGTGACACCGGGGTGTTCATCGGCACCAGCGGCCAGGACTACGTGCGCCTGCTCATCGCCGAGCCGGAGCAGTTCGAAGGACGGGCCGGTGTCGGAAACATCGCGAGTGTCCTCTCCGGACGGTTGGCCTACACGTTCGGGTTCGAGGGGCCCGCGGTGACGGTGGATACCGCGTGTTCGTCCTCGCTGGTCGCGCTGCACTGGGCCATCCAGGCTCTGCGCGACGGGGAGTGCTCGCTCGCCATGGTCGGCGGGGCCGCGGTGATGGCCACCCCGGGTGCCTTCGTGGAGTTTTCGCGGCAGGGCGCGTTGTCGGCGGATGGCCGGTGCCGCGCGTTCGGCGCGGGGGCCAACGGCACCGGGTGGGGCGAGGGCGTGGGCGTGCTCCTGGTGGAGCGGTTGTCGGATGCGGTGGCGAACGGGCACGAGGTCTTGGCTGTGGTGCGGGGTTCGGCGGTGAACTCCGACGGCGCGTCGAACGGCCTGACCGCGCCGAGCGGGCCGTCTCAGCAGCGGGTGATCCGTCAGGCGCTGGCGAGTGCCGGTCTCACAACGTCCGATGTGGATGTGGTGGAGGCGCATGGTACGGGGACGGTGTTGGGGGATCCGATCGAGGCGCAGGCGTTGCTGGCGACCTATGGACAGGGTCGGGTGGAGCCGTTGTGGTTGGGGTCGGTGAAGT
>NZ_BAAANN010000091.1:0-8068 GCF_039529815.1 Amycolatopsis minnesotensis
CGGAACCGGCCGCGAAGCCGGTCGAGCCAGGTACGAGCGGCAAGCCCGCTACGGTGCCGGCACCGTCGGCGTTTTCGGAACGCTGGGACTCGAACTGCGCGGTCAACCCCATCACCAGTTTCACGTCGAACAAATCAGCAACATAGGAAGAACTCGCCGAAACACCCGGTTTCGGCGAGTTCGAATACCGGTCACTTCCGTGCTCTGCCGTCTTTCACGATGCGAAGCCGGACCGGCGTTTTCCGGCTTCGACCGACAGGTTCTCGCGGAAGGATTTCAGTAGATGACACGGGACTCTGCGCCGAGCCGCGAACCGCGCGACTTCCGGAGGTCCCGGGCGATGTTCAGCCTGCGGAGCCATCGATCCGTACCGTCGAACCGCGCCTGGAACGGTTTGCGCCCGTGCACCACGCGGTAGTTGTCGATGAAGCAGATGTCACCCGGCGCGAGCACCACGTCCGTCATCGCGGCGTCGATCGCGGCCTCGATCTTTTCGAGGGCCTCCTGCTGCTTTTCGCCCTGTGCGCCCTGCATGAAGTACGGGTCGATGCGCAGATACGGCGATGCCGGGTCCCCGAAGAGGATCGCGACGGATTCCGGTTCCGCGAGAAGCTGTTCCACCCGCTCGTAACTGCGTCGCTGCAGTTCGGCCGCGCGCGGGTCACCCGCTTGGATGCCGCTGCCGTTCTGGGCGCGGTGGGACTTGTCGGGAAGAATGTGGAACTTTTCCTCGGACAGCACCGCCCTGGTTTCCGCATCGAGCGCCACGTCGTCGATATCGGCCATGGTGGTCTCGACCTTGTCGTGGTTCCGCATGCACATCAGGCCGAGGTAATCGGTGCGGAGCGGGTGGTAGGCGTCTTCGGTGTGCCAGGTCAGCAGCTGCGCCGAACCGGAGCCGATCTGCTCGTGCTCGTGCGCCTTGACCGGGAAGATGTCGTGCATCACCCGGCCGGCCTGCTGGGTCGCCCAGCCGATCGGCTCCCCGAGCAGCGACGAGACCAGGAAGAAGACGATGTCCTGGGTCAGGGTCGGTGACGGCACCCGTTCGCGCTTCCAGTCCTCCGGCGTCGGGCCGATCGCACCGTCGTCCACCGGGAACCCGGTGAGGACGAGCGCGCCGTGCGCCTCGGCGGAGCGGAAGCCGTGCACCGCGCGGCGGAGCGCTCGCGGCAGCTCGTCGGCGTAGGTGCGCGCCTCTCGCTGGAAGTCCGGCGACTCCACCGACTGGTAGGTCTTCGCAAGGTCCCCGACAATCTCGGACACCTGCTCCAGCTCGTCTTGTCTCAATTGCACCGTCAACACGAAACGGCTCCATTCCGTCGCCACAGCCGAACCGCGCACGATAGTTTTCGGCCTCGTTTTTCAACGACCGCCGGGCACTATTTCGCGGATGACTTTAGTTTCCTGGCTCAAACCCCGGCGCACCACTTGTTTCAGCGGATGTCTAAAGAGCGGGGTGGCCTGCCCGCCCCTGGTACGCCTGATCACATCCAGTGCCGACCGTGACACGTAGGATGACCGCGGGGACCGGGTGCGCACGTCGACGGTGCGTGGACGACGAGGAGGAACGGTTGCGGATCGTGCTTGCCGAGGACGGGGCCCTGCTACGCGAAGGCCTCGCCGGACTGCTCGAACGGTTCGGCCACCAGGTGACCGCGGTCGCCGACGCCGACGCGCTGGTCGAAACGGTCGAGCGATCCTGTCCCGACGTGGTGGTCACGGACGTCCGGATGCCGCCGAAGTTCGTCGACGAAGGCCTGCGAGTGGCCGTCTACCTGCGTGAACGCTACCCCGGGCTCGGGGTGCTCGCGTTGAGCCAGTACGTCGCGAAGTCCTACGCGTCGACGCTGCTGGATTCGGGGAACGGGGCGGGCGTCGGCTACCTGCTGAAGGAACGCGTCGGCGACGTGACCGAGTTCCTCGACGCCGTGGACCGCGTCGCGGCTGGCGAAACGGTGATCGATCCCGAAGTCGTGCGGCAGCTGCTGCAGCTGCGCGAGGATCCGCTGCGGGCACTCACGCCACGGGAGCGCGAGGTGCTGGCGCTGATGGCCGAAGGCCGTTCGAACGCCGCGGTCGGGCGGAAACTCCTGATCACCGAAGCCGCGGTGAGCAAGCACATCGCCAGCATCCTCGCCAAGCTCAAGCTGAGCCCGAGCGGGGATCGCAACCGCAGGGTACTGGCGGTGCTCGCCTACCTGCGGGGGTAAGCACTAGTCCTAGCTGTAGTACGCAATCGGTAGTCACCACCCATGACCGCGCCGTGCCGATGCGTTGTACTTGACCCGTCGGGCGATTCGAGTCCGGCCTGGGGGAAACCGTGGTTCAGCACGACCGTGTTCTGGACTGAGCCGCACGAAGACGATGGAGGACAACCAGATGACGTGGTCAGGATGGCGCGCACTGCCCGTGGTGCTGCTCGCCGCGGGCGCGGCGAGCATATCGGCCTGCGGCACCAACACGCCTCCGCGCGACGACGAGCAGACCTTCGACTACTCCGGCTCCCATTTGTCCATCGACGCCACCAACTTCAAGGTGCACCTGGTGCGCGGGGACGGCCCCGGCATCCACGCGAAGCGGCACCTGACCGGGATGGCGGCGGAGGCCGGAAACGCCAGTTGGAGCGTGGACGGCGACGCGCTGCGGCTGGATGCGAAATGCGAGGGCTTCGCACCCGGGTGCGGCGCCTCCTTCGAGATCGCCGTGCCCGCGAAGGTCTCGGTCAGCGTGCGGGCCGAGGCGGGTGAAGTCACCGCGTCGGACCTGCCGAACGAACTCGACATCGACAACACGAACGGCAAGGTGCGCCTCGACAACACCTCCGGCAAACTGCGGATCCGCGGCACGGCCGGTGAGCTCAGCGCGAACGGGCTCCGCTCGCCGGACGTGGAGACCACCAGCGAAAACGGGCCGATCAGGCTCTTCTTCGCCGCCGCGCCGAACCGGGTCGTCGCCAGGTCGGCGCACGCGGCGGTGACGGTGGGCCTGCCGGGTGACGTCGGCTACCAGATCGCGGCCACCAGCGACACCGACGCGGCGGAAAGCAAACTGCCCAACGACGCGGGGAGCCCTCGGCGGGTGGAAGCTTCGAACGTCAACGGTGGCAAGGTTCTGGTGGTCCCGGCCTAGCCGGCCCCCGCGGGGCGGACGCTCAGTCGAGGAGGCGTCCGCCGCGCAGCGTCTCGGCGTAGCTGAAGACGTGACCGGCGCCGACCTCGACCGGGGCGAGGCTCGCGAAGTCCTGGTCCATCCCTTCCGCGGACAGTTCGAGCGTCGCTTCTCCCGTCCAGATCTCACCGAACTCCACGTCGGTGACCTCGGAGGCCACCAGATCGGCCAGCGGCTTTTCTCCCGGCAGCCATCCGGGGAACAACCGGGTGTGCGCGAGCGGCACGTCGTGCAAGGCGGGCCGGACCTCGGTGCGTTCGGTCAGGGTGACGCCCGCGCGCGCGGTGCGGTGCCCGAACACCGACAGCACCCCGTCGAACCGCGTGCCACTGGTGAGCGCCGCACCCGCCCGGCCAAGCGGCCGCGGCCTCGTCTGGTGCACCACGCCGAGCTGCTTCGGCATGCCCTGAATCCATCCCCGTGCCATCGGAACCGGCTGGTCCACCCAGGCGTACGGGCACCGCGCCATCGGAGCGCCGCGGTACTCGCAGGCCAGGAAGATCAGGAACTCGCCGAACTGGCAGCGCGCGGGCTCGGCGAGTTCGGCACCGGAATCGGAACACCACTGCCAGTCCGCGAAGACCGCCGCCGCGGCACCGGGATCCGCGCCGAGGCTCAGCCCCGGCGGCAGGAACCGTTCGGCGGCGGCCGGATCCACCCGGTAGTCGACCATCACGACGTCGCCGGTGAAATGCCACGGCGGCGGCGTGATCATCGACGAAAGCCCGGACGGCGACAGCGGAAGGCTGTAGCCGACCGGCTCGGTTGCGCGGTGCACGGTGTCCATGGGCTAGGTCCAATCCTTCTGATGTGTCGTGACGAGAGCGCCCGCGAACTGGTCCGCGGCCGCGCGCAGGCGTTCGGGCGAGTTGAAGCTGAAGGCGAGCCGCACCGCGGGATCGGCGGTGCGGCCGAACCGCGAACCCGCCGCGACCGCGACGGCCGCCTTGCCGGCGGCTTCGAGCAGCCCCGCCTCGGTACGACCGTGCAGCGCCCGGAGCCAGACGAAGAAGCCACCCGGCGGCCGGGTAAAGTGGAATTCGTCGCCGGGCAGGCTTTCCAGCCCGTCGAGAAGGGCGTTTCGCCGCAGGCGCAACCGATCGCGCAGCCAGTCGAGGTGCTTGTCGTAGTCGCCGGTGCGCAGCATCGTCAGCACGGCCAGCGAGGACACGTGGTTGGCGGAGCCCCCGCTGACGAACAGCCCATGGCGGACGAGGCGGTCGGTCACCGGCTTCCCGGCCAGCAGCCAGCCGAGCCGGAGGCCCGGCGCGAGCGTTTTGGAGAACGTGCGCAACCTGATCACGCCGTGGTAGTCGGCGATGGCCGCGAGCGAGGCCGGGCACGGATCGTCGTAGCCGAGTTCGGCGTAGGCGTCATCCTCGACGACGAGCACATCGTGCCGCGTCGTGACGGCCAGCAGTTCCCGGCGCCGTGCTTCGGGGACAACGAGCCCGGTCGGGTTGTGGAAAGTCGGGATGAGGTAGACGAACCCGACGCGGTTGCCTGCCGCCCGCTCGGCGCGGACGGCTTCGCCAAGGGCGTCGGGCAGCATCCCGCACTCGTCGCCCGCCACCGCGCGCACCCGCAGCCCGGAGTCCGCCAGCAGCTGGCGGCCGAAGTCGTAGCAGGTGGCGTCGGTGAACACCACCGCGCCCGGTTCGCACAACATGGTCGCGATCAGGTGCAGCGCGTGCGACGTCCCCGCGGTCAGCAGCACCTGCTCCGGACCGCAGTTCCGGCCGTCGGTGATGGCGACCCTCGACGCCAGCACCGTGCGCAACTCCAGCGCGCCCTGGTTGTCGCCGTAGCTCAGTGCCGCCGCGCCGAACCGTTCCATCGCGCGCGCGTAGCCGGTGTTGAGCAGGTCGACCGGCAACAGCGCGGGCTCGAGGTAGCCTGGCCCGAGATCGGTGACGCCGACGGGGGAAACCGCCTGCACCACGCCGGGCGACCAGTTGTCGTCGTGCGACAGTGGGCCGGCGGATTCCCCCTCGGAAAACGGCATGCTCACAGGGTTTCGAGCACCGTGCGCAACGCCTGGCCCGCCGCGTCGAGCGCGGCCGGGTTCCTGGCCAGCGCGACGCGCAGGCTGTGATCCCCTTCGCTGGGGTTGGCCCAGTGGAACTTCCGGCAGGGCAGCGCGTACACGTTGTGCTCCGAGATGGCGTGCCACACGTCCATCGCCAGCCTCGGCCCCAGGTCGATGCGCTCCACGCTGCCCCTGGCGTCGACATCGGGGAAGCGCACGTCGGGCAGCCCGGCCAGGGTGGACCGCAGACCACGGCGGCCCTCGTCGAGGAAGCGGTGCAGCTCCTCGAGCCCGCCGTTCGCGGCATCCTCGGCGAACCGCTGCACCAGCACCAGGATCAGCGGTGAAACGCCGAGCAGGATGTCCGAGTAGATCTCCGCGATCGGCAGGCCGACGTTCGCGCTCCGGACGAGCCAGCCGATCTTGAGGTCGAGGGTCGGCCACAGCTTCCCGGTGTCCTCGATGACGACCCAGCGGCAGCCGCTGGCTTCGAGCACTTCGTAGTGGTCGTACTGCGCACGGGTGTCGAAGCCCCGGAAGGACGTGTCGAGCGCGAGCACCGTGTCGTACTTGGCGCATTCCTCGGCGAGCGCCCGCAGCCGCTCCTCGGTCAGCACCCTGCCGGTCGGGTTGTTGGGCGTGGTCACGAAGATGCAGCCGACCTGGCCCAGCACTTCCGCACCGAGGTCCTCGACGCCGATCTTCTCCTCGGCGACCGGAACCAGCCGGAGCCCGACACCGCGCAGGATGTCCGGGATGTTGTCGAAGGTCGGGTGGATGAGCGCCACCGCGTCCGTCCGGGTGGCCAGCGACCTGGCCAGGATCTCCATCGCGACCGACGAGGAATAGCAGCTCAACACCCTGCCGTCCGCGACGGGGTAGCTGTACTGGCCCAGCAGCTGGAAGTACTCCCTGATCGCCTCTTCTTCGAGGCTGTCGACTGGCTGCTCGGCCGCCTTCGTGAACAGTCCGGGCAACTCCTCGATGATCGAGGCCTGGCCGAGCGTGAGGCTCTGCCTGGCATGCGCGTCGGCCACGTTGAGCGAACTGTTCAGCGCCAGGTATTCCAGCTGGGTGAGATTGCCGTCCGAGGAACCGAGCGCGGGGGACCTCGTCTGGTCGTGCATTGTGTACATGAACACCTCATACCTGTTGATGTGTGCCACGCCTTGACCGGCGTGGATTGCGATCAGGAAGAACCGCGGCCAGGCCGAAACCGGGCCAATGGCGCAGGGAGGTGACACCTGCGAAAATCCTGATCGACTGGAGGGCACGTTTTTGACCCGCAACGGACGATAGCAGGAATCGCTTCGGCCGCAAGGAATTACCGCCACAACCGGGGCGTCCGCGGCCGCCGCAACCGTATTCGGAGCAGCCTTTTCAAGTCAAGACGAAAACCGTGCGCACCGCGTCCGAGCCGGGACCGCCGTCGGGGGTGCGCCCTGACCTGGGGCGTTGTCGATCTTCGGCGGGTCGCGACCACGCTGTTTAGGTACCGCTTGAAAGACGTCGACCGTGCCTGCCGTTTTCAACACGATATGTGTGGGGAAGAGCTTGAAATTTATCCGCGCTGAAAATATGCCGTCGTGGTGTCTTTGACAACCCGGCGGCCTCGTTCAGGAGGATCACCATGACTGTCACCGACGACGCCCGTGTCACCACCCGGAGCAGGGCCGCCGAGATATTCAACTCGGCGGTGGCCGCGACCGCGGTCGGTGCCGCGTGGGAGCTCGGCGCGCTCGACGAGCTGAAGAAGCACGGCAAGCTCAGCGCGACGGAGTTCGCCAGGCACAACGATCTGCACGAGCGTTCCACCGTCGGCATGTTCACCGCCCTCGCCAGCGTGGAGATCGTGGAACGCCGCGGCGACGATATCGTCATCGGCCCGCACTTCGACGAGGTCTACGACAACAAGTCGCTGTTCCACTGGCTCACCCAGGGCAGCGGCGAGCTGTTCATCCGCATGCCGTACGTGCTGCAGAACAAGAACCGGGTCGGTGACTACTACCGGCGCGACGCCGCGGCGATCAGCTTCGACTGCAGGGAGATCAGCGAGCGCTACTTCGACCCGGCGTTCTGGTCGGCGATGAACGGCCTCGGCTACGAGTTCACCGCGGCCGCCGACCTCGGTTCCGGCAGCGGCGAACGCCTGATCCAGATCGCCAAGCGGTACCCCGGCGTGCGGGGCCTCGGCATCGACATCGCCACGCCCGCCATCGACATGGCACGCGACGAAGCCGCGAAGGCAGGCCTGGCCGATCGTCTTTCCTTTGTGGAGGGTGACGCGCGCGCGATCACACCGCGGCCGGAGTTCGCCGAGATCGACCTGCTCACCTGTTTCATGATGGGCCACGACTTCTGGCCCAAGGAGAACTGCGTCAAGTCGCTGCGGCAGATCCACGACGCCTTCCCGAAGGCGCGCCGCTTCCTGCTCGGCGACGCCACGCGCACGTCGGGGATCGCCGACACCGAGCTGCCCATCTTCACCCTCGGCTTCGAACTCGGCCACGCCATGATGGACGTCTACCTGCCCACGCTCGACGAGTGGGACGGGGTCTTCGCCGACGGCGGCTGGCGGCTGGTGAAGCGGCACCTGATCAGCAACCTGTCGCTGTCGGTCGTGTTCGAGCTGGAACGGCTGTAGTACCGGCCGGCCGGGTCCTCGCGCCGCCGGGACCCGCCGGGGAAAGTCCGCTCCGGACGGTTTTCGGGGTGGCGCGCAGGCGGCGCCGGTGATCGGGTTCGAAAGAGAGAGGGCCATGGAAATGCCGTCCCTGCGGGAAAACCAGTCGTTCGCATCGCTGGACGAGGGCCGTGCGTTGCCGTGGCGCCCGACACCGGAGGGTGAGCCGCACGACCCTGCGGGCA
>NZ_BAAANN010000092.1:0-8061 GCF_039529815.1 Amycolatopsis minnesotensis
CTGGCTACACACCTACAATCACCACCGCGGCCACACCGCACTCACCGGCAAACCACCCGCCAGCCGCGTCCCCAACCTCACAGGGCAATACACCTAGACCACGTCTCGCGGCGCCGAGCAAACCGACCGGTGTCACGACAGCCCAGAATCGGCGCGCGCCCGCAGCGGGTACGCGGTACGGGCCCGCGCCGACCCCCAGTACCCAGCACCATAGAAGATCATCGCGCCCAGTGGGAGCCTGAACACGATCTGTGGCCATTTCCCCACATCCGCGCAGCTCAGCGATTTGGCCAGGCAATGGCCGCCGGTCACGCGCGGTCAGAAGTTCTCAACCCCGCGAAGCCCCGACCCGGACCGGGTCGAACGCGCGCTCCAGTCCCTGCGCGGCGCCCCAGCGAACCGGCCGGTGGTGCGCACCAGCTCGGGCCACCTGTTTCATCGAAGCAAGGAGATGGCTAACCGCCTTCCAGCGCCTGGAGCCGTTCCCTGGCCCCGGCCTGTTCGGCGAGCGCACTCCGCTGCTCGCGCCCCAGCTCGGTCACGGACTCCTTCGCTTCGACCACCGCGTCCTCTGCCTCGCGCAGTTGCGCCCGCAGCTTCACCACGCGGTTCTGCGCGCGTTCGACGACGCGCTGCCCCTTCTCCAGCGCGCGCACGGCCTCCGACACCCTGCCCTCCGCCTCTTCGACGGCCTTCTTCGCCTTCGCCACGTCACGTTGCCGCGCCCTGCCGGGTCTGCCCGTCCCCTTCGACGCGGGCGGGGGCTCGGGCGACCGGATCACCCTGAGCGACGGCCGCGTTCCCGGTTCCGGCCCGGACAGCAGCCACGTGGTCGCCGAATCCGCGGACGTGCTCCGCTCCCGGTCCAGCCGCCCGGACAGCACCGCGGCCGCGGACTCCGCGTCGGCGACGACCGCGTTGAGCGTCTCCTCGACCGCGATCGCCGCACTGTCCGAAAAGGACTCGTCGCGGATGCCGCCGGCCAGTTCCCGCACCCGCCGGTGCCGTTCCTTCGTCAGCTCCGGCAGCGGGCGGCCGGTTCCGGTCCGATGCGTTTCCCGCAGCTCCTCCCCCAGCGCCGCGAGCGCCTCGACGTCTTCCCGGTGCTCCCTGACCAGCCGGTTCACCACGTCTGCCGCGACCGTCGGCTTCGGCAGCTTCTTGATCCGGGCGGCGAGCTCGCGGTCGCCCGCCTTGCGGGCCTCGGCCTGCCGCCGGTCGCGGGCCGCCACGAACTCGGCACGCGGAAGCGCGTACAGCTCGTCGGCCACCGTGTCGAAGTCCACCGTCCCGTCCCCTCACCCGTCCGGCCGCGCGGTGCCAGGATGATCGCATGGACTCCGCCGCCGACGCGCCTTTTCGGACCGCGCACGACCCGCGGGCCCTGGTGACCGAGTGGGTGCACGGATGGGCGCGCTCTCGCGGGACCGCCGCGCCCACGCCGGAGCCGGACGGGTTCCGCATCGACGTGGGGCGCCACGGGCACCGGGTCCGCTACGTGCTCACCGGGACGGGCACGGCGGGTGACCGGGCGCGGTCGGTCGCCTCGCCGGGTACCTGGTTGAAGGTCTGCGGGCCGCGGGCGGACACCGTCGCCGCGCTGGGCTCGCGTGGCGGGCGGGCGCGCCCGAGTACCTGATGTCCACCGGCCTCGGCGCGGCCCGCACGGAGGAACCGCCGCGCGGGTACACCGTCGAGATCCGGGAAGGCGAAGCGACGCTCGACGTCCTCGTTCGCGCGGGCGACGGCGGCAAGGCGGCTTCGGGACGTGTCGCGCTGTGGGACTCGTCGGCCACGATCGACCAGGTGGTCACCGAACCCGCCCACCGAAGGCGCGGCCTCGGGCGGCTCGTGATGGGCGCGCTCGGTTCCGCCGCCGCGGCTCGCGGGGCCACGCACGCGGTGCTCGTCGCGAGCGAGGACGGGCACGGCCTCTACACCGCGCTCGGCTGGGCGGTGGACACGCCGCTCACCGCGGCGCACGTCCCGGAAAACCCGGTTGCCGCGGGCCAAGGGCATCCGTAGGGTCCCGCACATGATCATGTTTCCTCGCTTGCGCTCCTGCTGATCCGGCGCGACCGCAGGGCAGGCCCGCCACCGGGCCGCCCCTTCTGAGCTGCTCCCGGCCCGAACCGGGCGCACTCCTGCGCGCCGTCGAACGCCTTTCCGAGAATGCGACAGGAAAATCATGCGAAACCGCCACCACATCCTCATGGTCGGCTGCACCGCGCCGAGCCACGTCTACCCCTCGCTCGCCGTGATCAGGGAACTCGTGTCGAGGGGACACCGGGTCAGCTACGCCGTCGGCGAAGCGCTCACCGGACTCGTCGAACCGACCGGCGCCGAACCGGTCACGCACCCGTCGATCCTCCCGCTCGGCGACGCCGCCGCGTGGCCGGAGGACCCGGCGTCGGCGATGCGCGTCTTCCTCGACGAGGGCATCGGGGTGCTGCCCCGGCTCACCGAGCGGTTCGACGACGACCGGCCCGATCTGGTGCTCTACGACATCGGCGGCCTGCCCGGTCCCGTGCTCGGCGCGCGCTACGGCGTGCCCGCCGTGCAGCTCTCCCCCACCTACGTCGCCTGGGACGGCTACGAGGCGGACCTGGCCGAAACGCTCGAAGCGATCGCCATTTCGGACTCGGGGAAGAGCTACTACGCGACGTTCGACGCGTGGCTGCGGGAAAACGGCATCGACCGGCCGGCTTCGGACTGGCAGTCACACCCGGAGCACGTGCTGTCGCTCATCCCGCGCGCCATGCAGCCGAACGCGGACCGGGTGCCCGACCGGGTCCGGTTCGTCGGCCCGTGCCTCGACCCGGTCCGGCTGGCCGACCGGAGCTGGACGCCGCCGCCGGGTGGCGAACCCGTACTGCTGGTCTCGTTCGGCACCGCCTTCAACGACCAGCCCGAGGTGTTCCGCGCCTGCTTCGAGGCGTTCGCCGGGTCGGGGTGGCATGTCGTGATGTCGATCGGCGACAAGGTCGACCGCGCCTCGCTCGGCCCCGTCCCGGACGGGTTCGAGCTGCACGAAACCGTGCCGCAGCTCGCGGTGCTCGCCGCCGCGTCGGCGTTCATCACGCACGCCGGGATGGGCGGGTGCACGGAGTCGCTCTGGTTCGGCGTGCCGACCGTCGCGATCCCGCAGGCCGTCGACCAGTTCGGCAACGCCGCGGTGCTGGAGCAGCTCGGTGCCGGCAGGCACCTGCCCTCGGACGAGGTCACGGCGGCGACGCTGCGCTCGGCCGTGGACGCCGTCGCCGGGTCGCCGGAGATCGCCGCGCGGCTCGCCGAAATCCAGCGGGAGGTGCGCGCGCACGGCGGCGCGGACAAGGCGGCCGACGCGGTGGAGTCGTACCTGGTTTAGGCCATCGGGGTGGGCGGGCACCCGCCCACCCCGATGGACACCGAGCTCAGGTTTCCGAGGGTTTCAGCGCGATCGCGAGACAGCGTGGCTCGTCGTCGCGACGCGAACCGCGTGCGGCGCCTGCCTCGGCCGGCTCTTCGCGGCGCCGAAGCCGTGACGGTTCAGACCGCGCCGAGATCCGCCGAGATCCAGCGCTCCGGGCGCAGGTAGACCGCGAGCTGCTCCCCGTGCTCCGCCTCGGCCATCTTGACGTAGCCCGCCAGCTTCTCCTCCGGGAGATAGCGCGCGCTCATCTCCCACAGCATCTCGTGCGTGCCTCGCGCCGTCCTGGTGACCGGCCCCTCCACCGCGACGTACCGGATGGACGGTTCGAGGCGCTCCACCATCATGGTGAACCGCCCCGCCGCCTCGATGAGCTTGGCCTTGCGCGATTCGACGCCGGTGAGCAGCCACAGCTCGCCGCCCGGTTGGTAGGCGTACCAGATCGGCACGGTCAGCGGGCCGCGGTCCGGACCGGCCGAGACGGACAGCGCGGCGATGTGCGGCTCGGCGAGGAACTGTTCGCGTTCGTGCACGGATAACGACATGACGCGAAGGTAACCCACCGCACCGACACTTTCCGGGCCGCGACGAGCTGTCGAACACCAGTTCGAGCGTGCGGTACAGTCGTGGCATGGCCGTCGAACTGCAGGAGTCGCTCTTCGCCGAAGCGGACCAGGCAGGCCTCGGGCCGCTCACCGGGCTGCACCGCACCGACCTGGGCCGTGGCGCCTGGATCGACGTGCTGCCCGGCTGGCTCACCGGTGCGGACGCCCTGTTCCAGCGCCTGGCCGACGTCGTCCCGTGGCGGGGCGAGCGGCGCCGGATGTACGACCGCACGGTCGAGGTGCCCAGGCTGCTGTGCTTCTACGACGAGCGGGACCCGCTGCCCGACCGCGTGCTCGCCGACGCGAAGACAGCGCTGAGCGAGCACTACGCGGGCGAACTCGGGGAACCGTTCCGGACCGCGGGGCTCTGCTACTACCGCGACGGGCGCGACAGCGTGGCGTGGCACGGCGACACCATCGGGCGCGGCTCGTCGGAGGACACCATGATCGCGATCGTCTCGGTGGGCGCGCCGCGCACGCTGGCGCTGCGCCCTCGTGGCGGCGGCGCCACGGTGCGGCGCGCGCTCGGGCACGGCGACCTCATCGTGATGGGCGGTTCGTGCCAGCGCACGTGGGAGCACGCGGTGCCGAAGGCGGCGAACGCGGGCCCGCGGATCAGCGTCCAGTTCCGGCCCCGTGGCGTCCGTTGACCGTTCCCGGTGCCGCGAAAGGTGAATTCCCGGACAGCGTTGCCTGGTCGCTCCCGAGGCCGCCGAGAGTCGCCCGCCACCCCGCCCCGGAGTCCTCCTAGAATCGCCCAATGGCTTCCGCCGAAACCGAAACCCCCACCGCACTCGACGTCCTGCGCCGCGTCTTCGGATACGACTCGTTCCGCGGCGAGCAGGAGCAGATCATCGGTCAGGTCGTCGACGGCGGTGACGCGCTCGTCCTGATGCCGACCGGCGGCGGGAAGTCGCTGTGCTACCAGATCCCCTCGCTCGTCCGCGAGGGCACCGGCGTGGTGATCTCACCGCTCATCGCGCTCATGCAGGACCAGGTGGACGCGCTGCGCAACCTCGGTGTCCGCGCCGGGTTCCTCAACTCCACGCAGGGATTCGACGAGCGGCGGGAAACCGAGGCCGCGTTCCTCTCCGGCGAGCTGGACCTGCTCTACCTGGCCCCCGAACGGCTGCGGGTGGAGTCGACGGTGCAGCTGCTCGACCGCGGCACCATCGCGCTGTTCGCGATCGACGAGGCGCACTGCGTTTCCCAGTGGGGCCACGACTTCCGGCCCGACTACCTCGCGCTGTCCGAGTTGCACGAGCGGTGGCCGTCGGTGCCCAGGATCGCGTTGACCGCGACCGCGACGGAGGCCACCCACACCGAGATCGCGAGCAGGCTCAACCTCGGCGAGGCCCGGCACTTCGTGGCGAGCTTCGACCGGCCCAACATCCAGTACCGGATCGTCGGCAAGAACGAGCCGAAGCGCCAGCTCCTGCAGCTGCTGCGCACCGAGCACGCGGGTGACGCCGGGATCGTCTACTGCCTGTCCCGCGCCTCGGTCGAAAAGACCGCGGAGTTCCTGGTGCAGAACGGGATCCCGGCGGTGCCGTACCACGCCGGGCTCGACGCGCGCACCCGTGCGGAGAACCAGTCGCGGTTCCTGCGCGAGGACGGCCTCGTGGTCGTCGCGACGATCGCGTTCGGCATGGGCATCGACAAACCGGATGTCCGCTTCGTCGCGCACCTCGACCTGCCGAAGTCCGTCGAGGGCTACTACCAGGAGACCGGCCGCGCCGGCCGGGACGGGCAGCCCTCGACCGCGTGGCTCGCCTACGGGCTGCAGGACGTGGTGCAGCAGCGGAAGATGATCGACACCTCCGAGGGCGACCAGGCGCACCGGCGCAGGCTGTCGGCGCACCTCGACGCGATGCTCGCACTGTGCGAGACCGTCGAATGCCGTCGAGTGCAGTTGCTGAACTACTTCGGGCAGCAAGGCGAGCGGTGCGGGAACTGCGACACCTGCCTCACCCCGCCGGAGTCGTGGGAAGGCACCGTTCCGGCGCAGAAACTGCTGTCGACTGTGGTCCGCCTGCTCAACGAGCGGAACCAGAAGTTCGGTGCCGGGCAGGTGATCGACATCCTCCTCGGGCGGAGCACGCCGAAGATCACGCAGCACCGGCACGACCAGCTCAAGGTGTTCGGCATCGGGACCGAGCTGAAGGACACCGAGTGGCGGGGCGTGGTCCGGCAGTTGCTGGCGCAGGGCCTGCTTTCGGTCGAAGGCGACTACGGCACGCTCGTGCTCACCCCCGGCAGTGAGGAAGTGCTCTACAAAGGACGGCAGGTCCGGTTGCGCCGCGAACCGGAACGCGCCGCGAAAGCCGTTGCGAAATCGAAGAAGGCGGCTCCGGTCGAACTAGCCGACGAGGCCGTGCCGGTGTTCGAACGGCTGCGCGCGTGGCGCGCGGCGGCCGCGAAGGAGCAGGGCGTGCCCGCGTACGTCATCTTCCACGACGCGACCCTCCGCCAGATCGCGACCGAATCGCCAGGCACGCTCGCCGAGCTCGGCGGCGTGAGCGGGGTCGGGGAGAACAAGCTGGCCAAGTACGGCGAGCAGATCCTCGAGACGCTGGCCGCCGTCTCCTGACGCCGCACCGGGCGGGTTTCCGGCGCGGCGACCGGATATCGACAGCCTGCGCACAGGGGCCGCACAGCAAGGACATGCACGCTGGAACCAGGAACGGCGACCACCGCCGTCAGGGAACTGGAGCACGTCATGTCAGACAAGCCGGAAGAGCGCCCGGACGAGACAACCCGCCCGCTCGAGCAGCCCGCGCCCGCCGGTTCCGCCACCCCTGCGGAACCGGCCGAGTCCACCGCGCCCGCGCCACCGTCCGCGGCCGTCCCGCCGCAGGTACCCGCCGCCCCGGCGCGGACGGGCGGGTTCGGCCGGTTCGTCCGGCACCGCGCGACACAACTGGTCGCGGTGGGTGTCATCGGACTGCTCATCGGCGGAGGCGGGATGGCGCTGATCGAATCCGGGTCGTCGCCGCACGACCGGGGTGGGAACCACGGCTTCGACCACCGGCGAGGCGGCCGCTTCCCCGACCGGCAGGGCGGTGACCGCGGGCAGTTCCCCCCACGCCCGCAGCAGCCGGGTACCGGGGCTTAGCCGAAGTCGCGGAATGGGCATCCCGATGACGTCGAGGCCGCGCTCGCCGAGTTCGCGCTCGCCGAGTTCGCGCTCGCCGAGTTCGCGCGGGCGATGTTCACCCGCGGCGCCGAATTCTTCGAGCACCTCTTCGGCGACAGCCCGCCCCAGCGCCTGATCGATGCTCCCATGAGTGTCGGGTGGTGAGGGGTGTGCGCATTGCCCTGGAGCGCATAGTGATGCGTGCGCGTCGATTCTGGTGAGGTGGGTGGCGGAAGCGCGGAGCCCCGTGTCAGGGGCTTGGTCCCCGAGCTGTATTTAGGCCCCGAAAGGCCGCGAGCAGGCGTGAACTCGCAGGTCACTGAAGAGCCTGTGCGCATGCTGCCCTCGTCCTCACGTTGCTTCACGGCCGAAGGGGCCAGGGCGGCATGCGCAAATTCATCCGCCGCCACCGCGGCCGCAGGCCCCATCGCCGCTGAAGGACCCCTTCGGGGAATCTGACGCCGCGATCTCGCCCCTCGCGGCGGGCGGCATGGTGGCGCCTATGCCCTGAAGGCAGCCTTCGCGGCGTCAGATTCCCTCAAGGGCCCCTTCAGGGCATGCGCCCCGGAGCAGAGCAGGCCCCGCGAAGGCCACATCCGCGGCGTTCACGTCTATGAAGGCCGCTTGCGAGGCAGGAGCGCGGGAACGGGAACGAGTCGCGAAACCCCGGCACATGCCCCCGAGGACGCCTTCACGGCACCTGATGCCGCGTTCCCGGCCGTCACAGCACAGTTGAGTCCTCGAAGGTGGTCTTCGGGGCGCTAAGCGGAGTCTGTCGGAGTGGCTTGTGTGGGGTTGGGTGTGGGTGCATATAAAAGCAACCCGGGCCCCGGGAGAACGTGGTGTTCTCGACCGGGGCCCGGGTTGTGAAGGGTGTTCGGCGGCGTCCTACTCTCCCACAGCCCTTCGGC
>NZ_BAAANN010000093.1:0-7635 GCF_039529815.1 Amycolatopsis minnesotensis
ACACCTACCTCCCCCTCCACACCACCCACCCCACCCCCCGACTCCACCACCTCCTCCACACCACCAACACCACCCTCATCATCACCGACAAAGCCAATCGCGAACGGCTCCGCGGCATCGACATCCCGGTGATCGTGATCGACTCCGATCCCGTGTGGACAGACGAGTCCACGGAGAACCTCGACATCCCGGTCGCTCCGGGGCAGTTGGCCCACGTGATGTTCACCTCCGGTTCGACGGGCGAGCCGAAAGGGGTGGCGGTCAGCCACCGGAACCTGATGGACTTCGCCGCCGACCGGCGGCTGACCGCGGACGGCGGGTGCGACCGCGTCATCTTCCACGCCTCCGCCGCGTTCGACGCGGGCACCTACCAGGTCTGGCTCCCGCTGCTGCGCGGCGGCCAGGTGGTGGTCGCGACCGAGGAGCTCACGGTTCCGTTGCTGCGCAAGCTGATCACCGAACACGGCGCCACCGGGATGGGGATCACCACCGGCTTCTTCCACATGCTCGCCGACGAAGCGCCCGACTGCTTTTCCGGTCTCAAGCAGGTTCTTTCGGGCGGGGAAGCCGCTTCTCCCGCGGCGATGGCACGGGTACTGGACCGCGCACCGGATCTCACGATCGTCAACGGCTACGGTCCCACCGAGACGACGGTCCTGGCGGTGTGCCACCGGGTCACGAAGGGCAACGTCCCCACCGGGGTCGTCCCGATCGGCGTGCCCACCGACGGCACCAAGGTGTACGTGCTCGACCAGGGGCTCGCACTGTCCCCTCCCGGCACGCCCGGCGAGCTGTACCTCGCGGGGAGCGGGCTGGCGCGAGGGTACTTCGGCCGACCCGAGCTGACTTCCGAGCGGTTCGTGGCCAATCCCTTCGGCGACGGCGACCGGCTCTACCGCACCGGCGACCTGGTCCGCCTGCTGCCGGGCGGGGAGCTGGAGTTCCTGAGTCGCACCGACGAGCAGGTGAAGGTCCGCGGCTTCCGGGTCGAATTCGGCGAGGTGGAGGCCGCGCTGCTCGGCAATCCCGAAGTCGGTGAAGCGGTGGTGTTCGCGGACAAGGACAACGCGGACCGCAACCGGCTCGTGGGGTACGTGGTGCCCGCCGAATCCTCCGCGGTGACCGGCACCGAGCTGCGTTCGTACCTCGGGACACGCCTCCCGGACTACATGGTGCCGTCGGTGATCGTCACGCTGCCCGAGTTTCCCTTGACCGGTAACGGGAAGGTCGACCGGCGCGCGCTGCCCGCCCCCGAGCAGCCCTCCGGCGACGACGCGCGCACCCCCGCCAGGAACCCGACCGACACCGCGCTCATGGCCATCTTCACCGACGTGCTCGGCCTGACCGAAGTCGGCGTCGACGACAACTTCTTCGCACTCGGCGGCGATTCGATCTCGGGGCTGCGCGCGATCTCCCGGCTGAACCGGGACTTCGAAATGGAGCTCCCGGTCAAGGAGTTCTTCCAAGCCGCCACCATCGCCGATCTTTCGGATCGTCTCCGGGACCTCATCCTTGCCGATCTGACGCTGGCCGAATCCGGCGACCCGAGCTGAGCCAAGGGAACGACACGAAGATGAACGCACCGTCTGGACGTCAGGGCTCCGAGACCGCACGCGAGCGCGCGCTGCGGCGGCTCGCCGGTCAAGCCGCCGCCGCTCCCGCCCGCGAGGAGATCCCGAAACTCGCGCGCGATCACGCCCTGCCGCTGTCGTCCGCTCAGCAACGCCTTTGGTTCATGTACGAGCTCGAGCCCGGCGCCATCGAGTACAACTCCACCCGGGTGCTGCGGCTGATCGGCGAGGTCGACGAGCCCGCACTGGCCGTCGCGGTGAACTGGCTGGTCGAACGGCACGAGCCGTTGCGGACCACGTTCGAGTCGGAGGACGGGAACGGCGTCCAGACCGTGCGGGACGCGGTGACGATCCCGCTCGAGCGAACCGACCTGCCGACCTCGACACAAGACGAGGTACACCGGTATCTCGAAGCCGAAGTGTCCAGGACCTTCGATCTCCGCACCGGGCCGGTGTTCCGCGCCGGTCTCGCCCGTCTCGGACCGCGGGAACACCTGCTCGTGCTGAGCATGCACCACATCGTGGCGGACGGCTGGTCGATGGGGGTGCTCGCGAGCGAACTCGACGTCCTGTACTCGGCGGCAACCCGTGGTGTGCGCGCGGATCTCCTCCCGCTGCTCACGCAGTACGCCGATTTCGCCTCGTGGCAGCGCGCCCGGCTGTCCGAGCCCGCCGTCGACCGCCAGCTCGCGTACTGGCGCGCTCACCTGGCCGAGCTCACCCCGCTCGACCTGCCGACGGACCGGCCGCGTCCCGCGGTGCGCTCGGCCGCGGGCGCGGTGCACGAATTCACCGTCGATGCCGCGGTGGCGACGCGGCTGAAGGAACTCGGCCGGGAGCGCGGCGTCACGGTCTTCACCACGCTCGTGGCCGCCGCCCAGGTCCTGCTGGCCAGGTACACGGGCCAGGACGACGTGGCCATCGGCACGGCGACCTCCGGTCGCACCAGGGTCGAGCTGGAGAGCCTGATCGGCTTCTTCGTGAACACACTCGTCATTCGCTCCACAGTGGACGAGCGGAAGTCCTTTTCGGACCTCATGGACGAGGTGCAGGCGACTGTGCTCGCGGCGTTCTCGAACCAGGAGGTCCCGTTCCAGCGCTTGGTCGAGACGCTCCAGCCCGAACGCGACCCCAGCCGCCCACCGCTGGTCGACGTCGCGGTGAACCTGCACAACGCGGGCACGGCACCGGTGCGGTTGACCGGGCTGGAAGTGACCGAGGTGGCACCGCCGGTACTGGCCGCGAACCTCGACCTCGTCTTCGACTTCACCGAGCAGGACGGCGCGCTCGCCGGCGCGCTCACCTACAACACGACGCTGTTCACCGCGGCGACCGCGGAACGGCTGGCCCACCACCTCATCACCCTTCTGACGGCCGTCGCCAGTGAACCGGCACGACGTCTCGAAGAAATCTCTCTGCTCACCCCGTCCGAGCACCAGACGGTCGCCGAAGAATGGCCGGGGCGCGGGCGGGGCCCTGCCCGCCGAACCGTGCCGGCGCTGTTCGCGGACCAGGTGGCGGCGAACCCGTCAGCGGTCGCCGCGGTCTTCGGCACCCACCAGCTCACCTACGCCGAGTTGGACCAGCGGGCGAACCGCCTGGCGCGGCTGCTCTCCGCTCATGGCGCGGGCCCCGAACAGGTCGTCGCCATCTCGGTCCCGCGGTCGCTCGACATGCTCGTCGCGGTGCTCGCCGTGGCGAAGTCCGGCGCTGCCTACCTGCCGCTGGACGCCGGCTATCCCGCCGCGCGCATCCGGTACCTGCTCGACGACGCCACGCCCCTGCTGACGCTGACCACGCAGCTCACCGCCGATCGGCTGCCGCCGGAGGCACCCACGATCCAGCTCGACGAACCCGCCACCGTCGCCGCGCTGGCGGATCTGCCCGATACCGCGTTCGCCGTGCCGCTGGATCCCGCGAACGCGGCGTACGTCATCCACACCTCGGGGTCGACCGGCCGCCCGAAGGCGGTGGTGGTGACGCACGCGGGCGCGAGCGGCATGGTGACCGCGCAGCGGGCCGGTCTCGGCGCCGGCGCCGGAACCCGGGTGCTTCAGTTCGCGTCGCTCAGCTTCGACGCGGCCTTCTGGGAACTGGGCATGTCGGTGTTGTCCGGGGGCACGCTCGTCCTCGCGCCGGCCGACGCCGTGCTGCCGGGCGATCCGCTGGCCGCGCTGATCGCCGAACACGCCATCACGCATCTCACGCTGCCCCCCACCGCGCTGGCCGCCCTCCGCGGCGACGCGATCCCCACCGGGACGACACTGGTCCTCGCCGGTGAAGCCTGTCCGCCGAACCTGGTGCGCGCGTGGTCGGACGGCAGGCGAATGGTCAACGCCTACGGGCCGACCGAGTCCACGGTGTGCGCGTCGATGAGCGAAGCGCTCACCGCGGCCGACTGCGGCGGCACCTCCGTCCACATCGGACGTCCACTGCCGAGTGTCGGTGTCTACGTACTCGACTCCCGCCTGCATCCCTCCGCGGTCAACGTGCCGGGTGAGCTCTACCTCGCCGGGGACGGACTGGCGCGGGGCTACCTCGGTCAGGAGGGCCTCACCGCGACCCGGTTCGTCGCCGACCCGATCGCGGGCGGGCGGATGTACCGGACCGGTGACCGCGGGCGCTGGTCCGCCGACGGCACGCTCGAAATCCTGGGCCGGACCGATGATCAGGTGAAGGTCAGGGGCTTCCGCATCGAGCTGGGCGAGGTCGAGGCCGCGCTGTCGGCTCATCCCGCGGCCGCCGGGGCCGCCGCCGCGGTCAAACCGGATGTGCACGGCACCCCCCGGCTGATGGGCTACCTCGCCGCGGGCGCGGACGGCCCCAGTGTGGCGGAGTTGCGCGCGTTCCTCCGCGAGCGCCTGCCCGAGCACATGGTCCCGTCCTCGCTCGTGGTGCTCGACGAACTGCCGGTGACGGTCAGCGGCAAGGTCGACCGGCGCGCGTTGCCGGGCCCCAGCGCCGACCGCGACCTCGAAACGGAGTTCGTCGCGCCGCGGACGCGCGCGGAACGGATCCTGGCCGCGGTGTGGGCGGAACTGCTCGGCGTCGACCGCGTCAGCGTGCTGGACAACTTCTTCGACCTCGGCGGCGATTCGATCCTCGGGCTGCGCGTGGTCGCGCGCGCCCGCGACGCCGGTGTGCGCGTCACGCCGAAGCAGACCTTCCTCCGCCCGACGATCGCCGAACTGGCCGCCGTCGCGGACTTCGAGGACGGTGGGACCGCGGCCGAGCAGAACGAGGTGACCGGCGATGTCGCCCTCACCCCGATCCACCACTGGTTCTTCGAGAACCTCGAACAGAGCATCGACCGGTTCAACCAGTCCGTCTACGTCGAACTCGCCGAGGACGTCGACGAGCGCGCGCTTCGCACGGCGGTGTCCGCACTGGTGACGCACCACGACGCCTTGCGCCTCCGTGTGACCACTGTGGACGGAACCTGGCGCGAGTACAACGCCCCGGCCGAAAATGCCGAGGTACTGGCCACTTTCGAATCGGCCTCGGCCTCGGAGGAGGAGATCCGTTCGGCGATTCTGGCCGCCCAAACGGGTTTCCGGCTGGACACCGGCCCACTGCTGAGGGGCCTCTACTTCCCTGCCGCCGCGGGCGGGAAGCCGCGGCTCTTCTTGACCGCGCACCACCTCGTCGTGGACGGTGTGTCCCTGCGCGTGCTCCTGTCCGATTTGGACACGGCGTACCAGCAGGCGGCCCGCGGTGAGCAGGTCGACCTCGGCGCCAAGACCACCTCGTTCCGCGCGTGGTCGCACGGGCTCGCCGCACTGGTCGCCAGCGGCGCGCTCGACCAGGACGCCGAATACTGGGCGCGGCAGGAGGACTCCGTCGTGGCGGCGGGCCCGCTCCCCCAGGACGGCGACGGCCCGAACACCGTCGGCTCGTCGCACAGCGTCTCCGCTCGCCTCGACGCCGACACCACGACTTCCTTGCTCCGGCGGGTGCCGGAGAGCTATCGGACGCGCGTCAACGACGTGCTGCTCAGTGCGTTGAGCAGGGTGCTGTCCACTTGGACGGGCGGCAGCATCGCCCCGATCGCGCTCGAAGGGCACGGTCGCGACGACCTGGTCGCTGGCACCGACCTGTCGCGCACGGTCGGCTGGTTCACCAGCCTCTACCCCGTCGCCCTGCAGGTGCCCGCGACCCCGGACTGGGGCCGGACGATCAAGTCCGTCAAAGAACAGCTACGCGCGGTACCCGGCCACGGCATCAGCTACGGTGCCTTGCGCTACCTCGGGAACACCGCCGATCCGCTCGGCGGGCGGAGTGAACCCGGTGTCGCGTTCAACTACCACGGCCGGTTCGACGCGGGCGGGGATTCTGGGCTCGTCCGCGCCCTGCTGCCCGAACAGAGCGTGGAGCGCCATCCCGAACAGCCGCGTCAGCACTTGATCGAGGTCACCGGTGCCGTCCGAGACGGCGAGCTCGCCTTCCATTGGACGTATTCGGCGAATCGCCACGACCGGGCCACCATCCAGCGACTGGCCGACGAGTTCACGGGCGCGCTGGCCGAGATCGTGGAGCACTGCGCACAGCAGGGCACCGGGGGCTGCACTCCTTCCGATTTCCCGCTCGCGGACCTCGACCAGGACGCGGTGGACCGCATCGCCGGCGACGGGAAGTCCATTGAGGACGTCTACCCGCTGACCCCGATGCAGAGCGGCATGCTGTTCCACTCACTGTCCACCTCCGGCCGCGACGTCTACACCGGACACTTCGGCATGACGCTCGACGGGGTGACCGATCCGCACGCGCTCGCCACCGCGTGGCAACGCGTCGTCGATCGCACACCCGTGCTGCGCACCTCGATCCGCTGGCAGGACCTGGCCGAACCCCTGCAGATCGTGCACCGCGAGGCGAAGCTGCCGGTGACACATCTCGACTGGCGCTCGCTGCCCGACGAACAGCGCCGCGAGAACTCCCGTGAACTCTGGGAATCCCGTGGTGGCGAACGGCTTTCGCTCGATGCACCACCACTGCTGCGGATGACCTTCGCGCGTCTGACCGACGAATCCGTGCAGGTCTTCTGGGACTCCCACCACATCCTGTCCGACGGGTGGAGCTTTTCCGAGGTGCTCTCGGAGGTGTTCGCGGAATACGGTGCGCTCACCGGCGGGACGGCCACGTCCCCCGTCGTTCGCCGCCCGTACCGGGACTACGTCCAGTGGCTGTCCGAACAGGACCTGAGCGAGGCCGAGGAGCACTGGCGGAACACCTTGGCTGGGCTCACCGAACCCACGGCCCTGCCCTACGACCACACGCCCGTTCACGCCCACGTGTCACGTTCGTCGCGCGAGATCAGGGCTAAATTGTCCACAACGGACTCGAAGGCGCTCTACGAGTTCGCCAAGCGGGAGCGGCTGACGGTCAACACCCTCGTGCAGGGCGCGTGGGCGTTGTTGTTGTCCCGCCACGCCGATGACCGCGATGTGTGCTTCGGCGCCACCGTGTCCGGGCGTCCCGCGGAGCTGTCCGGCGCGGACACGATGGTGGGCCTGTTCATCAACATGCTCCCGGTCCGGGTCACCACCGACACGGACGAGCGGGTGGCGACCTGGCTGCGGAACCTCCAGGACGCCCAGCTCGACGCCCGGCGCCACGAATACGTCCCGCTCCACCAGGTGCAGACGTGGAGTGAGATCGAACGCGGCGTCAACCTGTTCGACAGCGTCGTGGTCTTCGAGAACTACCCCTACGACGACGAAGCCGCCGGGCGCCACGGCATCGCGGTCCGCGAGTTCCTCGGTGACGAGCACACCAACTACGCCCTCGTGCTGACCGCTTTCGCGGGCGAGCAGCTCGAATTGGCGCTCGGCTTCGATCCGGAACTCTTCGACGAGGCGTCGGTGCGGACTCTGCTCGACCGGCTGGACGTCGTGCTGTCCGGTCTGCGCACCACCGAAAAGGTGTGGCAGGCCGAACTGGAGCGCACCGCGTCGGGCACCGGCATCGGTACCGGTCCGGTGGTGTCGGTGGGGTGTGGTGTGGTGGAGCGGTTGTTGTGGTGGGTGGGGGTGTGTCCTGGTGGGGTTGCGGTGCGGGATGGGGGTGG
>NZ_BAAANN010000094.1:0-7616 GCF_039529815.1 Amycolatopsis minnesotensis
CCACCCCCATCCCGCACCGCAACCCCACCAGGACACACCCCCACCCACCACAACAACCGCTCCACCACACCACACCCCACCGACACCACCGGACCGGACGACACCACCGACGCCGACGACTCCATCGGCACCTGCCACACCGGCCCGCCGGCGCACACACCCGACAGCAACGAAGTCAGCCGCCGAATCACATCGTCCACCGAGGACTCGTCGAAGAGGTCCGTGTTGTACTCCACGTAACCCACGAGCTTGCCGTCGCGCTCGTGGAAGTCGATCCCGAGGTCGAGGCTGGCCGCCGAGACCGGGGGCGCCATCTCCGTCACGCGCAACCCGGGGAGCGCCGCGGCGGTTTCCGGCGCGTTCTGCAGGTTCACCATCACCTGCACCAACGGCGGCCTGCTCAGGTCCCGCTCCGGTGTCAGCGCCTTCACCAGGTCCTGGAACGGGACATCGGGGTTCGCGAAGGCGTCGAGGACGGTCGTGCGCACCGACTCCAGCAGTTCGCCCACCGACACCGATTCGTCCACTGTGGACCGGATGACCAGGGTGTTGATGAACATCCCGACGAGCTTCTCCAGCTCGGGCCTGCCCCGGCCGGAGGTCACGGTGCCCACCGCGACGTCCTGGCTTCCCGAAAGCCGCGAAAACAGCAGCTGGGTGACCGCGACGAGCGTCATGAACAACGTCGTCCCGTGCCGCTTTCCCAGCGCCTTCAACTCCGAGACGACCTCGGCGGGTACCTCGAAGACCCGCAACGCGCCCGAGGCGGTCCACACCGGCGGACGCGGGCGGTCGGTCAGGAGCTCCAACGGCGACAGGTCGGCGAGCTGGGCACGCCAGTACTCGAGCTGACCGTCGATGCCTTCGCCAGCGAGCTTGTCGCGCTCCCAGCTCGCGAAATCGGCGTACTGCACCGGAAGCTCCGGGAGGTCCGCCGCCACCCCGGCGAGTTCGGCCGCGTAGACGTTGTTCAACTCGTCGACGAGGACGCCCATCGACCAGCCGTCGCTGACGATGTGGTGCATGTCGAGCATGAGCACGTGGTCCTCGTCGGCCAAGCGCACCAGCAGTACGCGGAAGACGGGACCGTTCCGGAGGTCGAACGGCGTCGAAACCTGCTCGCGCAGGAGCCGGTCCAGCGCGTCCTCGCGTAGTTCCGGCGACAGCTCCGTCAGATCGGAGAGCTGGACGGGAACCTCCCACCCGGGGTGCACGGTCTGCACCCCGGCACCGTCGACCGTGTCGAACGTGGTGCGCAGCGGTTCGTGCCGCGCCACGAGCGTGGCGACGGCCGCTCGAAGCGCACGCACGTCCAGTGTTCCGGTCAGCCGCAGCACTCGCGGCGCGTTGTACTCGACGCTGCGGGGGTCCGTTTCGTACAGGAACCACAGCCGTTGCTGCGCGGTCGAAAGCGGCAGCGCGCCGGCACGGCTGACGCACGGAATCCCGCTTTCGGCGGCCCCGTCCGCGGAGGCCCCCGCCAACTCCGCGAGCACCTTCCTCCGCACGTGCTCCGGCAGTGCGGCCAGCCGGTCCGTCCGCGACGGCGCACTTCCCGACATGCCTTCCCTGTCAGCCACGGCCACCGGCCCCTTCCTCGACTGCGTTCTCCCACTTCGCCAGAATCAGGTCCTGCACGGTCTCCGCCAGCCCGGCGACCGTCGGCGCGTCGAAGATGTCGCGTGGTGAAATCGCGACACCGAACGCCTCCCGCATCCGCGAAGTGAGCCGGATGCTGGTGATCGAATCCCCGCCCAACGCGAAGAAGTCGTCGAAGACGCCGACGGTGCCGACCCCGAGCACCTCGACCCACACGTCCGCGAGCGCCTGCTCCGTCGGTTCACGTGGCGCGACGTACTCCACCTCGGTCCGATGCTCGCGACCCGGCTCCGGCAGGGCCTTGCGATCGATCTTTCCGTTGGGACTCAACGGAAGGCTCGGCATGGTCACGAACGCCGACGGCACCATGTACTCCGGCAGCCACGCCTCGGCGTGCGCGCGGAGCTCGGCCGTGCTCAGTGCGGCGCCGTCGACGGGCACCACGTAGCCGACGAGGTTGCGGTCCCCCGCCGGTCCCGTTCGGACGGTGGCGGCCGACTCGGCGACCCGCTCGTGCCGGGTGAGGACGTTCTCCACTTCGCCGAGTTCGACGCGGAAGCCGCGGATCTTCACCTGGTGGTCGGCCCGTCCGGCGAATTCGAGCATCCCTGATGCGTTCCACCGCATCAGGTCACCGCTGCGGTAGAGCCGTGCGCCGTGCGGGCTGAACGGATCGGCCACGAACCGCTCCGCGGTCAGCCCCGGCTGTCCGACGTAACCGCGGGACACCCCGGCTCCCCCGATGTAGAGCTCGCCGGTGACCCCGACCGGGACCGGGCGCATCCTGGCGTCGAGCACGTGGAACCGGTTGTTGGGCAACGGCCTGCCGATCGGCACCGCGCGATACCCGCCGCCGTGCACCACCGGGAACAGGGTCACCGCGATCGTAGTCTCGCTCGGGCCGTAGATGTTGATCATCGTGCGGCCGCCGCGCGACCACGTGTCGGCCAGCTCGGTCGGCAGCACGTCACCACCGGTCCCTGCGCACACCAGCGAGGGAAGCGTGCCGGTGTCCAAAGCGGACAACACGGCCTGTGGCAGCACCGCGACCGTAATGGCCTCGTCGCGCAGCAGAGCGTCCAAATAGGGCACGTCGTGGCGGCGATCGGAATCGGCGAGCACCAACGTCGCACCGGCCGCCAGTGTCATGAACACGTCCTGCACGCCACCGTCGAAGCTCATCGAGTAGACCTGCAGCACCCTGCTTCCCCGGCGCAGACCGTAGGCGTCGCAGGCGGCGAGCACGAGGTTGTGCAGCGAGCGGTGCTCGACCATCACGCCCTTCGGCCGCCCGGTGGAGCCCGAGGTGTACACGATGTAGGCGAGGTCGCCAGGCGTGCCGTCGATCTCCGGCGGTTCCTCCGGGTACTTCGCCACGAGCGAGCGCTCCCGGTCGAGGCACAGCAGTTCCGCCTGCCCCGCCGGCAACCTCGGTACCAGGTGTTCCTGGGTCACCACCACCGGGGGCCTGGTCTCGGCGAGCATCGCGTTCAGCCGCTCCTGCGGGTAGGCGGGATCGAGCGGCACGTAGCCGCCGCCAGCCTTCAGCACCCCGAGTATCGCCACCACCAGGTCGGGACAGCGTTCCATCGCGATGCCGACCGGGACCTCGCGGCCGACGCCGAGTTCGATCAGGTGGTGTGCGAGCTGGTTGGCGCGCCGGTCCAATTCGCCGTAGGAAACCTGTTCCCCGTCACCGGCCACGGCGACCTCGTCCGGGCACTGCCGCGCCCGGTCGGCGATCACCTCGTGCAGGCGCCTGCCGACGCGTCCTGGGGATTCGGTGCCCGCCCAGTCCCCGAGGAGCGTCGCGCGCTCGGCGGCGGGCAGCATCGAGATCTCCTCCACCCGCCTGCCCGGTTCCGCCGCGACCGCCTCGACGATCGTGCGCAGGTGGCCCGCCATCCGGTCGACCGTGGCCACGTCGAAGGCCTCGGGGTCGTAGTACAGCTCGATCAGCAGCGGTTCGCCGGGGTACACCACCACGTTCAGCGGATAGTTGGTGCCGGTGGTCTTGCCGATCTCGGCCAGCACCAGCCCCCGCTCCGCGGCCAGTTCGGCGTCCACCGGGTAGTTTTCGAACACCACGACGCTCTCGAAGAGCTCCACTCCCCGTTCGAGCCCGCTCCACGCCTTCACCTGCGCGAGCGCGACGTGTTCGTGCTGGCGCGCCGCGACCTGCTCGTTCTGAAGGCGCTGGAGCCAGGGCACCAGCCCGTCCGCGGGATCGACGTCGACGCACACCGGCAGCGTGTTGATGAACAGCCCGACCATCGCGTCGGCGCCGGTGAGCCCGGCGGGCCTGCCCGCCGTGGTCGCCCCGAAGCAGACCGTCCGCTCCCCGCTGTAGCGGGCCAGCGCCAACGCCCACACGCCTTGCAGGACGGTGTTCACCGTGACACGGGCGTCCCGTGCCATCGCGTAGAGCCGTTCGGTGACCTCAGGGGTGAACCGGATCGCCCGCTCGGCCGAAGAGAACGCTCGATGGCTCCCTACGCCGTTCCGATCCCGCGGCAGTGCCGTCGGCGCCTCCACCGCGGCCAGTGCGGCACGCCAGTACCGTTCCGCCGATTCGACGTCCTGGTCGCGAAGCCAGCGCACGTAGTCCTGATAGGACCTCCTGCGCTCCGGTACGAATTGCCCGCCGCCGGTCAGCGCCGCGTACTCGCCGAACAGCTCCGAGAGCACGAGCATCAGGCTCCACCCGTCGAGCAGGAGGTGGTGGAACGTCCACATCAGACGGACCCGCGTCGCGCTCACCCGCGCCGCCGCGATGCGGACCAGCGGCGCCACCGCCAGGTCCATGCCCGCGTCCCGCTCCGCGGCCAGGTGCCGGTCGAGTGCGGCGCGTCGCTCGTCCTCGTCCAGTTCGCGCCAATCCAGCAGCGTCACCGGGACCTCGACGTCGTCGCGGACCACCTGCACCGGGTGTGGCAGTCCTTCCCAGGCCACCACCGTGCGCAGCACCGGCGTTCTGGCGACCACCCGGCGCATCGCCTCACCGAGGGCTTCCGGATCATCGACCCCGTTGGCGGTGATCCACGCCTGTTCCAGGTAGGCCGTCCGGCCGCGATCAAGGAGGGCGTGGAACAGCATGCCGCTCTGCATCGCGGTGAGCGGGTAGATCTCCTGGACCGCGTCACTGCTCGCGATCCGGTCCACGGCCGCCTGGTCCAGACCGGCCAGCGGGAAGTCGGACGGGGTGCGGCCGCCGCTGCCCGGTTCGGCGCAGTGCGCCACGATCTGCGCGAGCGCGGTCGTGAACTCCGCGGCCAGCGCGCGGATCGTGGCCTCGTCGTGCAGGTTGTCCGAATAGGACCAGGAGAAGGTGAATTCACCCGCGAGCACCGAGCCGACGATCTCCAGTTCGTGCATTCGGACGTCGGCGGGGTCCTGATGCAGGTCGATCTCCGGCGCGGACCGGTAGAGCCCGCCGCCCGCTCCCCCGTGCTCGAACTGCCCGAGGTAGTTCAGGCCCACCTTCGGATGCGCGTCGCCGGTCAATGCGGTGCCACCGCTCGCGTACCGCAGCGCGCCGTACCCGATGCCGCGCCGGGGAACGCTTCGGAGCTGCTCCTTGACCGACTTCAACGCGCCACCCCAGTCCCCCGCGGGCACGCGTACCGCGACCGGGAAGTAACTGGTGAACCAGCCGACCGTCCTGCCGAGGTCGATGTCGTCGAACAGTTCCTCCCTGCCGTGCCCTTCCATGCCGAGGAGCACGTCATCGCGTCCGGCCCAGCGGGAAAGCACCCGGGCCAGCGCGGCGACGAGTACGTCGTTGACCTCGGTCCGGTAGACGCCGGGGACGTCGCGCAGCAACGCGCCGCTCAGTTCGGCGTCCAGCCCCACCGTCACGGTGCGCGTGCTGGCAACCGTGTTGGCACCGCGCCGGTCGACGGGGAGCTCCGGCTCGGCGCCGATCGACGACCAGTGGCTCAGCTCGTCGTCGAAGCCACCGTTCCCGGCGTGCTCGACCAGCCGAATCGCCCAGTCCCGGAACGAGGTGGACTTTCGCCCGAGGTCCACGGGCACGCCCTGCCTCGCCTGCCGGTACGCGGTTTCGAGATCTTCCACCAGAACTCGCCACGAAACGCCGTCGACCACCAGGTGGTGCACGGTCAGCAGCAGCTTCGACCGCTCGGGACCGGTCAGCAGCACCGCCTGCAGCAATGGGCCTCGCTCGAAGTCCACGGCAGTTTGCGCAGCCTCCACCGCGTTCGCCTCGTCCTCAGCGAGCACGTCGACGACGGTGAGCGCATCGGCCCACTCGACCGGAGCGTTGCGCTGGGCCCACTGCCCGTCGACGAAGGCGAACCGCATCCGCAGCGCGTCGTGATGTGCCAGCAGTGCGTTCACCGCCTCCCGCAACGCGTTCTCGTCGACTTCGCGGGAAAGCTCGCCCATCGCGTACTGGTTGAACACGCCGGGCGCGGTGAACCGGTCGAACAGGAACCGCTGGATGGGGGTCAGCGGCACCGGCCCGGTCACCGGCCCGTCCTCCCGCGGCGCCACTTCGCCTTCGATCACGAGCGGGCTCAGCGCGGCGATCGTCTGGCTCCGGAAGACGTCCTTGGAGGTCAGTTTCAGCCCCGCGCGCTGCGCCTTGGCGACCAGCTGGATGGCCAGGATCGAATCCCCGCCGAGCGCGAAGAAGTTGTCGTCGACGCCGATCTCGGCCAGGCCGAGCACGTCGATGAAGATCTCGGCCAGCGCCCGCTCCGTCGGGTTTCTCGGCGCCGTGCGAGTGGAGGAAGCCTTCTCGAACACGGGATCGGGCAGCAGGCGACGATCCACTTTGCCGTTGTCGTTGAGCGGAAGCACCGGCAGCGCCACCACGGCGGCGGGGAGCATGTACTCCGGCAGCGAACGCCCCGCGAACGCCACCAGCCCCGCAGTGTCCACTTCGGACCCCGATACCGGCACGACGTAGGCCGCCAGGCACTTCCGGCCGGATTCGTCCCGCGCCGCGACCACGATCGCCTCGGCCACGTCTTCGTGCGTCAGCAGCACCGCCTCGATCTCGGCCAGCTCGATGCGGAAGCCGCGGATCTTGACCTGCTCGTCGGTGCGGCCGAGGAACTCCACCGCGCCGGCGAGGTTCCAGCGGACGAGATCGCCGGTGCGGTAGAGCCGGTCGCCGTCGCCGAAGGGGTTGGCCACGAACCGTTCCGAGGTGAGATCGGCCCTGCCGAGGTACCCGCGCCCGAGCCCGGTACCCGCGATGTACAGCTCCCCCGGCGCGCCGGGCGGGACCAGTTCGAGCCGCTCCCCCAGCACGTAGAGCCCGGTGTCGTCGAGCGGACCGCCGATCGGCGCCGACCCCGCCGCGGCGAGTTCCCGCGTCATCGGGTGGCACACCGCGAACGTCGTCGTCTCGGTCGGACCGTAGACGTGCACCACGCGGGTGTCCGGGCAGCGCTCGAGAACGCGCAGGAACGCGGCGGGAGATGCCGCCTCCCCACCGGTCCATACCTCTTTCAGCCCCGAAAAGCAGTCCGGCGCCTCCTCGGCCAGCACGTTGAACAGCGCCGTCGTCAAGAAGACGATCGTCGCCCCGAGCTGGTCGACCATCCGGCCGAGCGACCCGGGGTTCACCTCCTCCGGTGCCACCGCCACCGTGCCCCCGGTCAGCAACGGAGCCCAGATCTCGAACGTCGAGGCGTCGAAGGCGTGCGGCGAGTGGAACAAGGTCGTGTGCCCGGCATCCCGCCAGCGCCGGTCCGCGGCAAGGCTCAGCACGTCCCCGTGCGTGATCGCGACGCCCTTCGGCTGGCCCGTGGAACCGGACGTGAACATCACGTACGCCAGCGAATCCCGCTGTACCACCGTTTCCAGGTTGTCCGAAGGCATGCCCTCGTACGTCGCGTCGTCGTCGACGACCACCACCGGCAACCCGAATTCCCGTGCGCGGGCCTCGTTGGCTTTGTCGGTGATGATGAGGGTGGTGTTGGTGGTGTGGAGGAGGTGGTGGAGTCGGGGGGTGGGGTGGGTGGTGTGGAGGGGGAGGTAGGTGT
>NZ_BAAANN010000095.1:0-6787 GCF_039529815.1 Amycolatopsis minnesotensis
GGGACAGGTCCTCAACATCGTCTACCTGACCCCCAAGGCCGCCACCTCCGGCGGCTTCTTCCCCAAGGGCGTCAACGGCGAAGTGAACACCAGCGCCAACAACGCCTGACCCCACCGACCCCGGGTGCGGGGCGGCGCGACGCCCACCCCGCACCCGGCCTCCACAATGGACAATTCGAGGAACAGAAACAACGGAGGCCATCTCGATGTTCGGGCTCAGCATCGAGCACCTGCTGGTGCTGGCCGTGGCCGCTCTGTTCATCCTCGGCCCAGAACGCCTCCCCGGCGCCGCGGAGTGGGCCGGACGCGCGATACGCCGCACCCGCGCTATGCTCGCGCAGGCACGCGACGAGGTCGCCAATGACCTCGGGGCCGACTTCGACGAGTTGCGCGAACCACTCCAGGACCTGGCCGACCTCTGCACGACCGGCCAGCGAGCCGTCCTGAACCGGTATCTGAACGAACCGGAAGTCCCCCCCCGGCGCGCACGAGCACCGCGCCCGCGGTAGATCGATCCCGAGGCCACCTGACTCGGAGCTGGCGCGCCTGCTCCGCGCCGACGATGTGATCATCGAACGCGTGCACCCCCGGCGCGCCGAGGTCGATACCCAACCGCGGGTCTCCTGCCAGCAGGCTGGATCGCACAATCTCATTACCCGCGCCACTTGCTGTCACCCTAGCTCAGGAGAAACAGAATGACACACAAACATTATTCGTGGCGATTCGCCTCGGTCAAGCGTATTCGAATTCATCCAGTTCAATGGCTCCAGGTGCTCGCTTACGCACTCGTAGTCGCGGGTGGCGCGAAGGCTGTTTCGCTGCTGAGCGACACGATGACGACGAGCTTCGCGCTTGTCGGAGCGTGGTTGATGCTGACTTTGGGTCTGGCGTACGCCACCGTGCGGTTGCGACCGTCCGCAGGTGTGGTCGCACTCATCGGGTTCGGCATCGGAGCCCTTCTCGTCGTGCTTTTCAGCGGGATGCAGATGGTGTCGTGACGCGCCGCGGATCGTTCGATTACCCGTCAGCCGGTGTGCCGTGGCCAGAACCGTGGCGGCTCTGGAACGTCAGGTGGTGCTGAGTTCGCGGGCGAGCCGCTCGGGTTTGGGCCAGCGGATGTCGGTGGCCCAGCCGAGTTTCTCGAAGACCCAGATGGTGCGGGCGGAGATATCGAACTGTCCGCGTGCCGGTCACGGTGGACGACGCCGTCGCGGCGCTCGCCGCCCACCAACGGCGGGCAGCGGCCCCGGCCACCAGCCATTAGCCTCCCGAGCAGCGGTAAGGCGGTATGGCCTGGGCCGCGCCACGAAACGCGGGTCGTGAGGTGATCGCCGGGACGACGGCTCCGCCAGGTGTTCAGCAGCGCAGCATCGGGCGCGCTAGCGATCACCGCCGGGCCCTCGCTGGCCCGAAAGCGCCGTCCGTCCCGGAAACGGGAGGGACGGCGGCGTGTTCAGTGCGGTGGGTCGTGTTGGGCGTTGAGTCGTTGGGCTTCGGCGAGCTGGTCTTCGAGGATGATGATGCGGCAGGCGGCCTGCAGCGGGGTGCCCTCGTCGACGAGTTCGCGGGCGCGGGCGGCGATGCGCAGCTGGTAGCGGGAATAGCGGCGGTGCCCACCGGCGGAGCGTTGCGGAGCAAGCAGTTTCGCCTCGTCGAGGCTGCGCAGGAACCCGGGGGTGGTGCCGAGCATTTCCGCGGCCCGGCCCATGGTGTAGGCGGGGTAGTCCTCGTCATCGAACTTGTCCGCCGCGCTCGAAAGCGCCGCGGTGTCGTCGGGGTGGTCTGGGCTCACTACACCTCCACATCACAAGGGACCCCAGCGCCGTACGGCGCTGGGGTCCCAAGGGTTGGGTTTCATCACTGTTGTCGACCGATCGTGAGACCGGCTTTCCGTACCCGCATCCGCCCGAAAGGCAGACATCGCGGGGATCGCTTATGCGTAACCGAGAACCACCTTCCAATCCGATGGTACTGCGGTACCCGCCCGGCGAACTACAGCCACGGCGGGCGATCCAATGACGTGACCCTTCCCTTCTTTCCTGTGTATTCCACTTACCTGGTACTGAACTGACTCGTACTCCACTATCTGGTACTGCCGCGGACGTCACCGACTGGAACCCCTTATCGAGATCGGTCCCAGCACGCCTGACGCCGCTGGTCACTGTCCGGAACCCCGTACCACTGACCGGTTCCGGCCACCTGACCGTCCTACTTCGAATACTGCCTACTACCTGTCACTTGCTTCGCGGGCGCACCATCTCCGCCCGCGTCCTGCATTACCTCGCCGGGATCGTCGTTACTGCTTTTCGTCTTCCTTGCCCGATCCCGGTGCTTTCCCGGCCATCAGCCAGAGCCTCGCTCATGAACGGCTCCGCGCTACCTGGCCGCCTTGCCTTGCTTCGCGGGTAGTTACGTCCTCTCCCGCGCCTGCTTGACGTTGTCTCTCTCCGTACAAGAAGAACACTACACACACCCGCCGTCGAATGTCTACCCCGACGATCATAGTTTTTCTTCGACGGAGAGTGGGGGAGTTGCTGGTGGTCACCGCCGCTCTGGCGGTGATCGAGTTCGTCGCGGTCCAGCTAGCGACGGTGCAGGTGCCCGTGGCGGTGGCGCTGCTGCTGGCCGAGGCTGCTGGTGCCGTCCATGTCGTGGCTGGCCGACAAGAAGGTTCCGGGCGGGGTGGCCACCGCGATAGTGCTGATCTGCGGCCTCGCGGTGGTGGGTGGGGTGATCTCTTTCGTGGTCCTCACCGCGACGGCGGGGACGCCCGCGCTGATCGAGCAAATCCTGCGCAGCGTGGACGACCTGCGCACGTGGCCGATCCACCTGCCCCAGAGCCAGCTCGACCAGCTGGCCGCCACCCTGAACCGGAATCGCGGCTCGATCGCTTCCGGCGCGCTCTCGACCGCGGCCACCTTGGCGAGGTGTTCACCGAGTTCCTGCTTACGGTGTTTTGCCTGATCTTCTTCCTCGCCCAGGGGTATGTGGTCAGCGTGCTCGGCCTGTTCGGGGTCAGTGCCCTCTACCACCTGGTGACGTGGGCGTCACCGACGGCGTGGACCTGGATGCGCCGACTCGACCACTCCATGATCTTCCTGCTGATCGCCGGCACCTACACGCCGATTTCCGTGCTGGCCCTGCCCGCGGGCACCGCGACGACCGTGCTCACCGTGGTCTGGTGCGGCGCTTTCGCAGGCGTGCTGCTCAGACTCGCTGGCCCCACGCACCCCCCTGGGTCGGTGTTCCGCTCTACATTGCCCTGGGGTGGGTCGCGATCTTCGTCCTCGGCGACCTTCTGCACAGGGCCGGAGCGGCGGCGCTCGTCTTATTGCTGGCCGGCGGTCTGCTCTACACTCTCGGCGCACTCTTCTACGCCACTCGCTGGCCAGCCCCCTGGCCACGCACCTTCGGCTACCACGAGTTCTTCCACTCCGCGGTCTCCGTCGCCGCGATCTGTCACCACATCAGTATCTGGCTCGCCCTGCTGCGCTGACGACGACACCGTGTGCGCACCGGCCCTGGTGCCACCGAACAAGGACGGCACCGAGATCACCCGCTGCGTCGGCACGGCCGCCCTGCCAGCCGGAAACCGCAAGCAGATCCACCCAGCCCCTCTGACGGCTGAACTGGAGCAGCACGATGTGGTCGCGCCGGGCGCTGGGTGCTGGGCGCGGCTACGAGCGCACGAGCGTCGAGGTGGACATGCTGAAGGGCGCCCGCGGAATCGCGAACGCCCTTCATCGAGGATCGGCGGACGTCAGAGGACGGATACGCCGGTAGCCTGCGGGCCGCGGTTGCTCTGGCCGGTTTCGAACTCGACGCGCGTGTTCTCATCGAGGCTGCGGAAACCATCGCCTGTGATCTCGGAGAAGTGGACGAAAACGTCGCTGCCGCCGTCGTCGGGGCTGATGAAACCGAAGCCCTTGTCCGAGTTGAACCACTTCACAGTGCCCTGAGTCATGCGGAGATCTCCTTGATCACGTCAAACCTTTCGAGGACCACCTCGGCGAGGCAGCCGGGGCCGTAAGCTCGCGGATCAAGAAACAGGAAGAAATCCAGATACGCTCGCTCAGAATTCTTGCGAGCGAAATGACGAACACAAAAACCTTCAACCAGCCTCAGTGGAGCACGTGGTCCGCGAGCCTGTCAACCCGCGCCCCTGCCGGGTGGCGCGAGCCGGGATCGCGTACCGTCAGCAGCAGGGCTGAGCGTCCCGGACGCCGTGAATGTCGGTTGCGAGGAGCACCGAACGGCGAATACCGGACCATCAAGCCACATTTACCGACGGGGAGCGTGTCGCTCCGTTGCCCCGCGGAACAGAGCGACTTTCGCCCGAGGCCACACACCACCGTGCGTTGGCCCGACCACGACGACTACCGGCACCGCGCCGAGCGATCCCATCGCCGCGCGCCCACAGGGTCACCACCACTACTTTTCTTGAGGAGATCTCACATGAGGACCACCATTCACCCACCAAGGCCGCATGCCGTGCCGCCGGTGCTGTTCAGCCACCCCGAGGCCGACCCCATGCCCGCCCGCGTCATCGGCGGAGCCCATCCCGCTCGCCGGGTCGCGTTCTCGGCACCGGCCCCCGCCCCGCGGTCGCGATGACGACGACCCCCGCGCAGCCCGGCGGCGAGTACGCGGCCCTGTCCCAGCAGATCCGGAGCGCGGGGCTGCTGCGGCGTCGCTACGGCTACTACGCGGCGAAAATCGGCGGCAACCTCGCCGTGTTCGCCGGAGCGTGGGTCGGGTTCGCGTTCCTCGGCGACACCTGGTGGCAGCTGTTCATCGCCGCCGCGCTCGCGATCGTCTTCGCGCAACTCGCCTTCATCGGCCACGACGCCGGCCACAAGCAGATCTTCCGCACCCGCCGCCCCAACGACCTGCTCGGCACAGTCCATGGCGGACTCGCGGGCATGAGCTACCAGTGGTGGATCCACGGACACAACCAGCACCACTCCAACCCCAACCACGAACGCCACGACCCAGACCTCGACATCCCCGCCCTCGCCTTCACCAGCACCCAGGCACGGTTGAAAACCGGGTTCCTCCGGTGGATGGCCAACACCAGGCCGTGCTGTTCTTCCCGCTACTTACCCTGGAAGGGCTGAACCTGCACGTCTCCGGGATCAGAGCCGTCATCCGCGGCGAAACCCCCGCACGACGGCTCGAAGGGGCGCTGCTGTGCCTGCACATCGTGGCCTACCTCGCCGCGGTGTTCCTCGTGCTCTCACCCGGTCTCGCGGTCGTGTTCATCGTCGTGCACCAAGCGCTGTGGGGCGTCTACATGGGCTGCTCGTTCGCGCCCAACCACAAGGGCATGCCGACCATGACCGAGTCCAAGATCGACTTCCTCCGCAAGCAAGTCCGGACCGCCCGCAACGTCCGCGGCGGACGCGTCACCGACTTCGTCCTCGGTGGGCTCAACTACCAGATCGAGCACCACCTCTTCCCGAGCATGCCCAGACCCCACCTCCGCCACGCGCAACCCATCGTCCAACGCTTCTGCGACACCCATCGCATCCCCTACACCCAGACCAGCCTTGTCGACTCCTACCGCCAAGTCCTGGTACACCTGCACGCCATCGGCGCACCGCTACGCACATCCCACCCAACCAAGGCAGTGTCCTAGAGTTTCGTTCCCCGCAACGGGAGCCCACCCCGCCCGCACTGTCAATGGTCGTAGTGATATCCGGATGGGCAGGCTTTGGACTTCTGGCCGGCGGACATCGTTTCTCCGGATGGGTGCGCATATGGGGGTACTCGTGGTTCCGATCGCGCTGCCTTGATTCATCCAGACCGGACACCACCTTCTCACCTCGCACCCGGCCATCAGGGAGACCAGCACCGGCGACCGCTCGCTCTCGATTCTCTGCTCACCCTCGACGGTAGTGCGGCACGGAGACGAGCCACCGTATTAACCCGCCAGCGGCATGGCGAGCGAACCGGACGTCTCACCGACCGCGACCCAGAACCCCGGTGCAACGACGGAGGCCGTCATGAACCGCCGGTTCATCCGTGCGCCCGCGCCCGGACGGGGCATTCCCCAGTTGCTCGGCAGGCTCGGCCGTACGGGGCTGCTCAAGATCCGTCGTCGGATCCCGGTCCAACGTTGAACTCGGCGCCCGAAACTTTGCGGACGTCCCACAAGCCGTCATCTGGACAACGGCTCCCCGCGCCCAAGTCCAACACGGCGGCCACCCGTGCGGCGCGGGCCCGACCCCGCGTCCCGAAGGCACCCGCGGTCCGCCGCGCGATCTCAGTGCCGAGAGACTCAAGCCCCGGCGAATGCGCGATAGTCGAAAACGTCCGCATCGAAATAATCGAGTAACCATTAACTGACACGGTTAATCATAAAATTGTGAAACAGCAGATAATACCGAAATTCGAGGCAGAACTGATTCACAAGAGCGCGGGTAGCGGCGACCCGTGACGCGGCAGACCCCGCACCTACGGCGGCCTGCGATCGACGCCCGCGGGCTGATGTCGGTCTCCGATTGGGCTCCGTTGCTCCCAGCGCACACGACACGCCGCGACACTGCCCGACATTAGCGCCGACGAAAAACGCCGCCTGACCTGCACAGATCAGCAGTCGACGGCACTATGTGACACTCGTTGACACGGTCAACCCGGGGATTAAAAGTCCCTTGCTCTACCAACTGAGCTAGCGGCCCGCGAGGACAGCTTAGAGCGTGTCTCGTATGGATGTTGTGGCTGATGATGCATGATCGTTGCCATGGCTGATGCGTTGTCCCGGCGGCTGGTGCCGGATGAGTTGTGG
>NZ_BAAANN010000096.1:0-6034 GCF_039529815.1 Amycolatopsis minnesotensis
CCACAACTCATCCGGCACCAGCCGCCGGGACAACGCATCAGCCATGGCAACGATCATGCATCATCAGCCACAACATCCATACGAGACACGCTCTTAGCCGGAGCCGTCAGTCGGGTACGCCGTACTTCCGGTTCAACCACCAAAGAGGCTTGGTCTCTCGCTCTTCTCGTCATTCATTCGTGGCCCCCAGTAGCATGCGGCCGTGGTCACGAGGTACGCGGCAGGCTAGCCAGTCCTGCCAGGTGATGTCGCCGTCCGCTCCGATGCGCTCCGGCGGGTCGATGTGGACGAAATCCTCGGGCAGCCAGCTCCTGAGCGCTGAGGTTACGCACTTCTTCGAAGCCGCCGGGCATAACGGCTTCGAAGAAGTGCCATGGCCTAGCCGGTTGTCCGCGCCCTGTCCGCCAGCATCGCTTCGACGGCGTCCGCGCCTGCGGAGGCGCCGCCGGCCTTGCTGAGCACCCTGGCCATGTCGGCCAGGTTCGCCCTGATGCCGGGATCGTCGGCGACCGCCTCCACGGCGTCGCGCAGGGCGGCGGGGGTCAGCTCCTCCGGCAGGCGCCGCCCCAGCCCCAGTTCCTCGGCCCGGCGGGCGTTGGCGGCCTGCTCGCCCATCTGGGGTGCGCTCACCGTCGGCACCTCGTAGTACAACGACTCCATTGTGGAGTTCATCCCCGCGTGGGTGGCGAACACGGTGGCGTGCTTGAGCACCGCTGGCTGCGGGAAGTACTGGCGCACCTCGAAGTTCGGCGGCACGGTGCCGAGCTGGTCGCGGTCGACCTGGTCACCGGTGGCCATGGCGACCCGCCATCCGGTGCCCCCGAACGCCTCGACGCAGGTCTTGAAGAAGTCGGGGTTGTTGTTGATGGCCGTGCCGAGCGAAACGAACAGGAGCCGGGTGCCCGGTTCCGGCGGCTGCCAGTCGCCGTAGTCCTCGCGGCCACTGAGCGAAGGGCCGATGAAGGCGAAGCGGTCGTCGAAGGTTTCGCCGGCGTACTGGAATTCCCTCGGCACGAACACGAGGTTGAGGTCTTCGATGACAGGGGTCAGCATCCCGCCAACGGGACGGGTGACGCCCCATGCCTCGGTTGCCTCGCGGAAGTGGTCCAGCGCCGCGGTGATGGCGGGGTGGTCCATGTCGAAATCGGAAAAGAGTTCGTCGCGCAGGGAAAACCCCTCCCCGGAAGCGAAACTGGGGACGAGCTGGATCGCGGGAACGCCCAGGCGCTCGGCCAGTATCGGCCCCGCGGACATCATCATGTCGTAGCAGACGACGTCGGGCCGGTCGTCTTCGAACCGGGCCAGCAGCGTCGGCAGGTTCCGTTCCAGCTCCCTCGCGATCAGTTCCATCATCATGCCGACCATTTCGGGGGTGAACTGGACCTTCCCCTGCGGGCGGGGGCGTTCCCACGGCGTGAGTTCGAGGAAGTCCGCGCCTGCCGTGGTGACGGCGTTGCGGAACTCCTCCGCGATCGGGTAGGTCACCCGGTGACCGCGGTTCGTCAGCTCCCGTACCAGCGGGAGCGTCGGGTTGACGTGACCGTGTGCGGGTGGGCTGATGACGGCGAAGTGCTTGCTCATGGCGCCTTTCCTGGCTCGGGCCTGGCTTGCGCTGGCGGCGCCGATCGGTTTACATACCGTCGGCAGGGCAAGTTAGAGGACGTAGCGACCTCTACACTACGAGTAGTCGAGGGGAGTGCGCAAGGACGCCATGGTGTACTCGCAGCGTGCTGTCGATCACCGCACTCTCAGCAGGCGTCGCGGAAAGGAACTCCACGACGCCATCCTCGACGCGGCATACGCGGAGCTGACCGAACACGGCTACGGCGCGTTCAGCCTCGACCGTGTCGCCGAACGCGCGCGCACCGGCAAGACTTCGGTGTACAAGCGCTGGCCGACCCGGCCGGAGATCGTCATCGCCGCGGTGCTGCGCGAGCTTCCCGACCGGATGGACGTTCCCGACACCGGCGACCTTCGCGAGGACCTGATCGAGGTGCTGCGGTACTTCGCGTCGCGGCTGGCCAGTCCGATCGGCAAGGTCATGCCGGGGCTGCTCGCCGAGTCGATCCGGGACTTCGAACTGCGTGACGCCTTCCGCGAGCACATTTTCGCCGCGCGCCCGCTGCCGGTGGACGAGGTGCTGCGGCGCGCGGTCGAACGCGGGCAGGCGCGGCCGTCCGCGGTGCACCCGAGGGTGGTCATGGTCGGCCCAGCCCTGCTGCGGGAGCACTTCTTCCTGAACGGCGCGCCGATCGCCGAGGACGTGCTGGCCGACATCGTCGACACCGCCGTGCTTCCACTCGTGCTGATCTGAGCCGGCGGGCGCAGGGGCCGTTCGGCCGTTCGGCCGAGCCTTCGCCGGGACCCGTTCGCTCTTCCTCGATCAAGTGGTCTAGACCTTCAGGTGTGCACGGGACTACCGTTTCCCCTTGTGGTCTAGACCACAACATCCACTAGGCCGCACCGTCCTTCTCCTTTCCTTGTCGCGCTTCGGGAGCAAGCATGAAATCCGCCCCGCATCGACTACTCAGAGCCATCGCCGTGGCACTGCTCGCGGTCACCGGGACCGTCGCGGTGTCCGGCCAGGCGCAAGCGGCCGGCAGCCTCACCGCCGCGTTCTCGCTGTCCGGGACCACCGGTCAGTACACGGTGTCCAACACCGGTGGCGCCGCGGTCAGCGGCTGGGCCGTCACCTTCGAGCTGCCCGCCGGCGTGACCGCCACCTCCGGCGAGAACGCCACGGTCAGCCAGACCGGCAACCAGGTCACGCTCACCCCGGCGTACTACATTTCCACCCTGCAGCCTGGCCGGTCGACCTACCCGTACAACCCGACGTTCCGGCTCAGTTCGGCCGCGAACCCGGTGCGCTGTCGCGTCGACGACGCGAACTGCGACGGTTCCGCCGACACCCCGCCGTCCGCGCCGGGCAACGCGAGGGCCACCGTGCGCACCACCACGACGATCTCGCTGGCCTGGGACGCCGCTGCCCCCGGCGCGTTGCCGGTCGTCGGGTACGACGTGTTCCGCGACGGCAAGCTGGCCACTTCGGTCACCGGCACCACGGCCACCCTCACCGGCCTGACCGCGAACACCGAGTACACGTTCACCGTGGCGGCCAAGGACCGCAAGGGGACGTCGTCCCCGCTCAGCGCACCGGTGGTGGTGCGTACCAACAACCCCGGCGACGACACGCAGCCACCGACCGCGCCGGGCGGGCTCCGCTCGACCGCGGTGGACTCGGGAAGCGCTTCGCTCGCGTGGACGGCCTCGACCGACAACACCGGTGTGGTCGCCTACGACGTCTACCGCGACGGCACGCTCGCGACTACCGTGACCGGCACCTCGGCCAAGGTCACCGGTCTCGCACCGTCCACTCGCTACAGTTTCACCGTCCGCGCCCGCGATGGCTACGACAACGCTTCACCCGCGAGTGCCGCGCTGCCGGTCACGACGACCGACATCGTGAACGGGTACGCGAAGGTCGGCTACTTCGTGCAGTGGGGCATCTACGGCCGCCAGTACTTCGTGCGGAACCTGGAAACCACCGGCGCGGCCTCGAAGCTGACGCATGTCAACTACGCCTTCGGCAACATCGACCCGGTCAACCTGACCTGCCTCGGCGGTGTCACCAAGGGGACCACGGCCGATCCGCAGGATCCGTCGCAAGGGGACGGTGCCGGTGACGCGGAGGCGGACTACAGCAGGCCGATGTCCTCGGCGCAGTCCGTGGACGGGGTCGCCGACACCGGCTGGGAAAACCTGCGTGGGAACTACAACCAGCTGAAGAAGCTCAAGGCCAAGCACCCCAACCTCAAGGTGCTGATCTCGCTCGGCGGTTGGACGTATTCGAAGTACTTCTCCGATGTCGCCGCATCGGACGCATCGCGCCGCAAGTTCGTCAGTTCCTGTGTGGACATGTACCTCAAGGGGAACATCCCGGTGTACAACGGCGCGGGCGGACCGGGTACCGCGGCGGGCATCTTCGACGGTATCGACCTCGACTGGGAATGGCCGGGCGCCGAAGGGCACGCGGGCAACCACGTGAACGCGGCGGACAAGGCGAACCTCGCGCTGCTGATGAGCGAGTTCCGCCGCCAGATCGACGAACTGGGCGCGCAGAACGGGAAGCGGTACCAGCTGACCGCCTTCACCCCTGCCGACCCGGCGAAGATCACCGCGGGCTGGGACCTGCCGAAGGTGGCGCAGTCGCTGGACATCTTCAACGTCCAGGGGTACGACTTCCACGGTTCGGGCAGCGACAACTCGTGGGAGCCGAACCGGACCGGGCACCAGGGCAACCTCTACCCCGACCCCGATGATCCGTACCCGTTCCACTTCAGTGTTCAGGACACGGTCAACGCCTACACTTCGGCAGGCATCAACCCCCGCAAGCTGACGCTGGGGCTGGCGTTCTACGGGCGTGGCTGGCAGGGCGTCGCGGACGGCGGCCGCAAGGGCGAATGGCAATCGGCGAAGGGCGCCGCACCGGGGCAGTTCGCCGAGGAGGCGGGCACGCGCGGGTACAGCAACCTGATGGCGAGTGTGCCGAACTGCACCGTGCAGCACGACGAAAAGGCGGTCGCCACGTCCTGCTACACCGGCGAGGGCGGCCAGTGGTGGACGTTCGACGACGTGTGGTCCATCGGCAAGAAGACCGCGTGGCTGAAGGAACACGGTCTGCTCGGCGCGATGATCTGGGAGATGACCGGCGACACCGGCACTCTCATGTCCGCAGTGGACGGTGGTCTGCGCTGATCTTCGCATGACGGAACGGCCCGGTGGGACACCTCGTCCCGCCGGGCCCTTCCGGTCAGCTCCGTGACACGCGGGCGAGCGACCCGATCTCGAGTGCGACCCACAGCGCGCCGTCGGGGCCGACGGTGATCCCGTGCGGTTCCGAATTCGGTGTCGGGAGGGCGAAGGTTTCGATCTCGCCGTCCCTGCCAACGCGTCCGACGCGGTTGCCGCCCCACTCGGTGAACCAGCAGGCCCCGTCCTCGCCCGCGACGATCGCGTGCGGACGCGCGGCCCGGTCCGGCAACGGGAACTCGGTGACCGCACCGTCCACGGTGATCCGGCCGATCTGCCCTGCCGCGATCTCGACGAACCACAGCGTGCCGTCGGCCCCGGCGGTGATACCGACCGGCGCCGCCTGCTCGGTCGGCAGCGTCCAGGTGGTGATGGCGCCCTCGGTGGTGATGCGCCCGATCGCGTTGGCCTGGTTCATGGTGAACCACAGCGCGCCGTCCGGCCCGGCGGTGATGATCGACGGGAAGGCGCCCTTCGAGGGCAGCGGAAACTCGGTCACCGTCCCGTCCACGGTGATCCGGCCGATCTGGTCGGCCTGGATCTCGGTGAACCACAAGGCGTCGTCGGGACCCACGGCGAGCCCGTACGGCCCCGCCTCGGGCGTGGGCACGTCGAACGCCGTCACGCTGCCGTCGGTGGTGATCCGGCCGATGCGATGGCCCTGGTACTCGGTGAACCACAGTGCCCCGTCGGGCCCGGCCACGATGACCGTCGGCTGGCCCGTCGCCGGGTCGAGCTGGTAGGAGGTGTCGCCCCCGCCCGGAATCAGCCGCCCGACTCGGCCCTGCTTGACCTGTGTGAACCACAGTGCGCCGTCGGAGCCGGTCGCTATCCCGTACGGCGCAGAATCCGGCCCGGCGATCTTCTGCTCCACAATGGACACCTTTGTGCCTTTCGCCACGAACCGCTCCTTTGACGTTCGCTGATGCTTTCCGCGTCAGGTTACGGGGTGGTTCGCTGACCACGGCATGCTGGTTGTGGTTGGTTCGTCGTGTTGGGCTGCGGTCCGGTTCGATCGCGGGTGCTGATTTCGGTGGCGTGGCGCCGTTTCTTTGAATGTCCATTATGGACTTGTTGCCTCTGTTCACTCGATCGTGTGTTCGATTCCGGGGTGTGGTCGCGGTAGAATGGTGGGGTGTCGGAGACTTCTTCCCTTGTGTCGCAGCGGGAGCTGTGGCGGTGCAGTGCGCGTGAGGCCGCTGGGCTGTTGCAGGAGAAGTTCGTG
>NZ_BAAANN010000097.1:0-5718 GCF_039529815.1 Amycolatopsis minnesotensis
GCTCGCCACCCTGCACGCCCACGGCACCCCCATCGACTGGCCCGCCTGGTATTCAGGCACCGGCGCACACCGAACCGACCTCCCCACCTACGCCTTCCAGCGCCGCCGGTACTGGCTGACCGAACCCGCCGGTGCCGTCGACGTCGGTGCCGCGGGGCTGACCGCGACCGGGCACCCGCTGCTCGGCGCCGCGGTGCCGCTCGCCGACGCCGACACGATGGTGCTGGCCGGGAAGATCTCGGTGAGCACCCACCCGTGGCTGGCCGATCACGTGGTCGCGGGCGCGGTGCTCCTGCCCGGTACCGCGATGCTCGACCTCGCCGTGCACGCCGCGGACCGGGTGGGCCTTGACCGGGTCGGCGAACTGACCCTGCACCTGCCGCTCGTGGTGCCCGAGCGCGGTGCCGTCCAGCTCCAGCTCGTGATCGGCCCGCCGGACGGGTCCGGGACGCGTGAGCTGACGTTGTACTCGCGGCTCGACGACGGTGCCGGCCGGCCGTGGACCCGGCACGCCACCGGAACGGTGTCGGGTGGCGCGGTGAAGCCCGCCGCGGATCTGGTGTCCTGGCCACCCGATGGCGCGCGGGCGTTGCCGATCGGCGAGGTCTACCAGCGCTCCGCCGAAGCGGGCCTTGTCTACGGCCCCGTCTTCGCGTGCCTGCGCGCGGCTTGGCGCCGGGGAGACGATGTCTACGCCGAAGTGTCGCTGGCCGAGCAGTACGCCGGGGATGTGACCGGTTTCGGGATCCACCCCGCCCTGATGGACTCCGCACTCCACGCGCTCGCCGCGTTGCCCGGGGAGGACGGCGAGGCCGGCCAGGTCCCGTTCTCGTGGACCGGTGTGAGCGTGCACGCGACCGGGGCAGCGGCCCTGCGCGCCAAGCTCAGCTTCGATCCGGCGGGATCGGTCGCGGTGGAACTGGCCGACAGCGCGGGAAGCCCGGTCGCGAGCGTCGAGGGACTGCGGCTGCTGCCGGTGTCGGCGGATCGGATCAAGGCCGCGGCACGGGTACGCGACCTCTACCGGGTCGAGTGGCGTCCGATCGCCACGGAGTCCACAAAGGACACGACTTCGCCGGTGGCCGTGCCCGCCGCGCTCGCCGCCGTCGAAGGCGGCGCCGATCTGCCGGGACTCGTCGTGGTGGAGGTGACCGGAGCCGATCCGCTGCCGGGCGTGCTCATCTTGCTGAACGCCTGGCTCGGTTCGGAGCAGGCGGTTTCGTCGAAGCTGGCGTTCGTCACGACGGGCGCGATCGGCGCGACCGCCGGCGACGAAGTCGACGGCCTGTCCGCCGCGGGTGTGTGGGGCCTGGTCCGGACGGCGCAGTCGGAGCACCCGGACCGGTTCGTGCTGATCGACACGGACGGATCACGCGAACTCGGGTACGCGCTGGGCGCGGGCGAGCCGCAGATCGCGGTCCGCGACGGCGAAGTGCTGGTGCCGCGGCTCACCGCGGTGAGCGGGCTCGCCGAACGGGAGCCGGTTTCCGTCGCGCGGGGCACGGTTCTGGTCACCGGTGCGGCGGGCGGGCTGGGCGCACTCGTCGCCCGGCACCTGGTGACCGAGCACGGGGTGCGGCGGCTGCTGCTGATCAGCAGGCGCGGCGGGGACGCGCCGAGGGCGGCCGAACTCACGGCCGAACTCGGCGATCTCGGAGCCGAAGTCATCTGGGCCGCCTGCGATGTCGCCGATCGCGCGGCACTCGCCGGGGTGCTGGCGTCGATCCCGGCCGAGCACCCGCTCGTCGCCGTGGTCCACGCGGCCGGGGTGCTCGACGACGGACTCGTCGCCGCCCTCACCCCGGAGCGGCTCGACGCGGTCCTGCGGCCGAAGGCGGTGGGCGCGCTCAACCTGCACGAGCTGACTACCGGCCACGACCTCGCCGCGTTCGTGCTCTTCTCATCGGCGTCGGGCGTGTTCGGCAGCGCCGGTCAGGCGAACTACGCGGCGGCAAACACCTTCCTGGACGCACTGGCGCATCGGCGGCACGCACTCGGGCTGCCCGCGACGGCGCTGTCCTGGGGGCTGTGGCACGAATCCGCCGGAATGGGCGGTGCGCTCGGGAAGCCCGACCTGGACCGGATGGCCCGTGAAGGGGTGCGCGCGCTGGAGCCCGCCCAGGGGCTGGCCCTGTTCGACGCCGCGTGGCGATCCGCCGAACCGCACCTCGTGCCGGTCGGCCTGGATCTGGGCACGCTCGCCGGCCAGTTCGACGGCGGCGCCGTGCCGCCGCTGCTGCGCGACCTGATGCGGCCCGCCCGCCGGGTTTCGGCCGCGGGAACGCCGGTGGCCGAGGGGCTCGCCGCGATGGGCGACGACGAGCGGCACGAGTTCGCGCTCGCCACCGTCGTCACCGAAACGGCCGCCGTACTGGGCAGGGCCGATGCCGGAACCGTGTCGCCCACCAGGGCCTTCACCGACATCGGGTTCGATTCGCTCACCGCGGTCGAGCTGCGGAACCGGCTCGGCGCGCTGACCGGGCTGCGGCTGCCCGCGACGCTCGTCTTCGACTACCCGACCCCGCTGGCGCTCGCCAAGTTCATCTCGACCGGCCTGGCAGGCGAGGCACCGGAACGCACGACCGCGGGGACCGCGGTGCTGAGCACCGACGAGCCGATCGCCATCGTGGGGATGGCGTGCCGGTACCCGGGTGGGGTCAGCTCGCCAGAGGACCTGTGGAACCTGGTGGCCGGGGGACAGGACGGGATCACCGAATTCCCGGTGAACCGGGGCTGGGACCTCGACGCCCTGTACGACCCGGACGGCGAAACGCCGGGCACGTCGTACACGCGCGAAGGCGGTTTCCTCCACGACGCGGCCGAATTCGACCCGGCGGTGTTCGGCATCAGCCCGCGTGAAGCCCTCGCGATGGACCCGCAGCAGCGGTTGCTGCTGGAGGTGTCGTGGGAGGCGTTCGAACGGGCCGGGCTGGACCCCTGGTCGGTCAAGGGCAGCCGGACCGGTGTGTTCGCGGGCGTCATGTACTCCGACTACAGCGCGAGGCTCACCAGGGTGCCTGCCGGAGTCGAGGGCTACCTCGGCACCGGGACGTCGGCCAGCGTGCTGTCGGGCCGCGTGTCGTACGTGTTCGGGCTGGAAGGACCCGCCGTCACCGTCGACACCGCGTGCTCCTCGTCGCTGGTGGCGCTGCACCTCGCCGTGCAGGCGCTGCGGTCCGGCGAGTGCTCGCTGGCGCTGGCCGGTGGGGTGACCGTGATGGCGACCCCGGGCGCGTTCGTGGAGTTCAGCAGGCAGCGCGGGCTGGCGAAGGACGGCCGTTGCCGCTCCTTCGCGGCGGCCGCGGACGGGGTCGGCTGGTCCGAAGGCGCGGGCGTCGTCCTCGTCGAGCGGCTCTCCGACGCGCGGCGCAACGGGCACCAGGTGCTGGCCGTCGTCCGGGGCACCGCGATCAACTCCGACGGCGCCTCCAACGGCCTGACCGCACCGAACGGCCCGTCGCAGCAACGCGTGATCCGGCAGGCCGTCACCGCGGCGGGGCTCGATCTGTCCGATGTGGACGCTGTCGAGGCGCACGGGACGGGAACCACGCTGGGCGACCCGATCGAGGCGCAGGCCTTGCTGGCGACCTACGGCAAGGACCGGTCGCCGGAGCGGCCGCTGTGGCTCGGCTCGCTGAAATCGAACATCGGGCACACCCAGGCCGCGGCCGGGGTCGCCGGGGTGCTGAAGATGGTGCTCGCCATGCGGCACGGCGTGCTGCCGAAGACGCTGCACGTCGACGAGCCGTCGCCGCACGTGGACTGGTCCGCCGGGGCGGTGCGCCTGCTGACCGGCAGCCGTGCGTGGCCGGAGCGCACCGGCCCGCGCCGCGCGGCGGTGTCCGCGTTCGGGATCAGCGGGACCAACGCCCACGTCGTACTGGAACAGGCGGACGAGACCGCGCCGGTCGAGGACCAGCGTCCGAGCCCCGTGGTGCCGCTGCTGCTGTCGGCCAAGACGGACGACGCGCTGCATGCGCAAGCGAAGCGGCTGCACGAGTTCATGGTCGCCGAACCCGGGCTGGAGCCGACCGCCGTCGCCCGCACCCTCGTGCGGTCCAGGGCCGCGATGGAGGTTCGCGCCGCCGTCGTCGGCGTCGATCGGGCCGAGCTGCTGGCCGGGTTGTCCGCGCTGGGCTCGGGTGTGCCCGCTTCGTCGGTGAGCACTGGGAACGCGCGTGCCGCGGCGCGGGTCGCGGTGTTGTTCAGCGGGCAGGGCGCACAGCGGCCGGGGATGGGCAAGGAACTCCACACCGCGTTCCCGGTCTTCGCGGTGACGTTCGACGCCGTGTGCGCCGGACTCGACGAACACCTCGATCAGCCGGTGCGCGAGGTCGTGTGGGGATCCGACGCCGACGCCGTTGATCAGACGCGGTACGCGCAGGCCGGGTTGTTCGCCTTCGAGGTGGCGTCCTACCGGCTGCTCGAATCCTGGGGTGTGCGCCCCGGCGTGCTGCTGGGGCACTCGATCGGAGAGGTGGCCGCGGCGCACGTCGCGGGCGTGCTCTCCCTGGAGAACGCGTGCGCGCTGGTGGCTGCGCGCGGGAGCCTCATGCAGGCGCTTCCGCCGGGTGGCGCGATGGCCTCGGTGCGCGCGACCGAGGCCGAGGTCGCCGCACTGCTCGGCGACGGTGTGGCGATCGCGGCGGTCAACGGTCCGTCGTCGGTCGTGGTCTCCGGCACCGAGGACGCGGTGCGGGCGCTGACCGATCGGCTCGAAGCGGACGGCCGCGAAACGAAGCGGCTTCGGGTGTCGCACGCGTTCCACTCGGCCCTGATGGAACCGATGCTCGAGGAGTTCCGGGCCAGGATCGGCGCGCTGGCGTTCGCCGCGCCGCTGGTCCCGATCGTGTCCACTGTGTACGGACGCCTGGCCACGGCGGATGAACTGTGCTCGCCGGACTACTGGACCGAGCAGGTGCGCCGGACGGTGCGCTTCGCGGACGGGGTCACCGCGGCCCGCGACGCGGGCGTCCGTACGTTCGTCGAGGCCGGACCGGCCGGTGTGCTGTCCGCACTGGTGCCCGAATGCGTCACCGATGCCGTGGTGGCGCTGCCGATGGCGAGGAAATCCGCGCCGGAACCCGTCGCGGCGGTCGCCGCCGTGGCCGGGCTGCACCTGCGCGGTGCCGCGGTCGAGTGGTCCCGGTTCTTCGCCGGTACCGGCGAGCGCGTGGTGGACCTGCCGACCTACGCCTTCCAGCGGCGCGCGTACTGGCTCGAAGCCGGGCCGGTGCCCGTGGACGCGTCCTCGGCCGGGCTGGCGACGGTCGACCACCCGCTGCTGAGCGCGGTGGTGCAGGCCCCCGATTCGGACGCGCTCGTGCTCACCGGAAGGCTTTCGCGGCACACCCATCCCTGGCTCACCGACCATGCGGTACTGGGCCAGGTGCTGATGCCCGGTACCGGCCTGGTCGAACTCGCGCTGCGCGCGGCGGCCGAAGCAGGGGCGGCGCAGGTGGAGGAACTGACCCTGCACTCCCCGATGCTGATCCCCGAAACGGGCGGGCTCGCCGTACAGGTCGTGGTCGGCGCGACCGACGAGACGGGCAGGCGTTCGCTGCGCGTCTTCTCCCGCGCCGACGGCGCCGCGCAGTGGATCGCCCACGCCGAAGGTGTCCTCGCTGTGGTGGAGTCGGTGGTGTGGGAGGGGTTGGGGGTGTGGCCTCCGGTGGGTGCGGAGGTGGTGGATGTGGGTGGTGTGTATGGGGTGTTCGC
>NZ_BAAANN010000098.1:0-5408 GCF_039529815.1 Amycolatopsis minnesotensis
ACATGGACAAGCTCATCAGGGGTCACCAGGACATGAAACCGCCCAGCCTGCCCCACGTCCTCACGACACGCCAAGACCTAACAAAGCACTACTAGGGGAGCTTCTGTCCGATGCGAGCATCGGACAGAACAGAGGTATAAGGAACGGTTCCAGCGGGACACGGTGGCAGCGATGTGCGCGTCGTAGCGGAGTCTGCCCTGTGACGCTTGCACTTGGGCGGTGAAATCGGTGACCATATACGCCGCGAGTGAGTCGTTGCCTAGGCGGAGAGCCAGGCTGTTTTCGGCGATTTTGTCCACGGTGGCTGGGGATAAGCGGCGCGCTAGATCATGTGGGTCGGCGGCGAAGCCTTCCAGAATGGCGTCGGTAATGCGGGTGATCCAGTCGCGGCGGGCGCGGTATTCAAACCAGGCTGCCACGACACCGGAACCGATCGCGGTGACGCCCAGCTCGCGTAACGGTAGCCAGTCGAGGTGCCGGATCGCGGGGATTTGCGACACTGCGACCATGCCTATTCCGACCGCGACAGCCCACAGCGAAAACAACTGGGACTGCAATAGGAATACGCGGTGCTCGAGAGCGCGGCGACCTCTGTTCACAAGAAAACACAATACGCATTCGTTGAGGTGACGAAAACTGGCATACTGCGTAAGCGGGGACCCCGACGATCCTTCCGCCGGGGTCCCTGTCTCTGTTAGGTGGTGCGGCTATTTCTTGGTGCCGCCGTTACCGTTGCCCGCTCCGATGCTTCCGCCGCTCGGACGCTGGCTCTCCCTCATGGGTGTCCCTCCCTTCCGGGTGGTCGCTGGCCTCACCAGAACTGCGTATGGTGCGTCCTGGTACACCCCGGAGTGGGGTGTAGCTGGGAGCTTATACGTATACAGTTGAGTCGTAGATACGTCAGACGTATTCAGTTGTGGTATATGGTCTCTGGTCGAACATGGTTGAGACCCGTGTACTGGGCCGATCATGGCGAAGACACCGGATCCTGAACTGGCGAAGATGCTGCGTGAGCTGGGTAGTCGTATCCGTGCTCGGCGGGCTGAGTTGGAGATTTCCCAGGAACGGTTAGCGGCGCGGGCTGGGGTGCACTGGACCTATGTCGGCCAGGTTGAACGTGGTCAGCGCAACCCTTCGACCGCGAATCTGATCAAGCTGGCGTACGGCTTGCAACTCGACGCGGGGAAACTCGTCTCGGGTCTGCCGGTGCCCACAATCGACAAGGATCGGCCCTGGTGATTCCCGCCGACTCCACCCTCGTGGACCCGGTGGGCGTTGGTTTCGCTGAGTAGCCGTTGACGACGAGCGGGCGGTCTTTGATCGGGTGTTTCCCAGTTTCGGGTCTCAGAGGGTGATCGATCCGCTACGGTGATAGGCGCAGCGGAACAGCTCGACCCATCGGGGGCTGGCCGGTGCGCCGTGCCGCGGAGGGACACGGCTACGTAACGACGCCGGGCAGGGACGAGGGAGGGGTCGGGGTGAACTGGTTTGATCCATGGCTGGGCGACTCGGAGATCAACGTGATCAACGATAAGATCGCGACGTTCGACAAGTTTGCCGCCTTCACTGGTCGCTCCGATGGGTTCACCCTCGACCGCGACGAGGCGCACGAGATCTTGAACGAAGCAACGCGGATTCGTAATCAGTTAAATCTTCTGCAAATGAAGGCGAACCGCCTGGAGCACTTGAGTCCGCCTGCCGATGATCCGGCAAGTCTGGACTACAACGATGTGTTGACTTCGAAGTCCGCCGAGTTCGTGCGCGCGAAATCGGAAGAGATCAGGGGTCGTCCCGGGGCTTTTGCTTTTGGTGCAGGGCATGTGACTATCGAGGTCAACTACCTTACTGAGTTAATAGGCCGGTTGCGGAAATCCTTGGGGATAAAAGATGAGACCGAGGAACAAAACAAGCAGAGGTTGCAGAGCGCACAGAATGCTGACAAGCAGAATGTGCCTCAGGTCGGCAAGGGTGGAGGGTACGCCTGATGAGGTACCGCATGATCACGATTATCGCGGCGGCTTACGCGGTGACTACCGTGATGGCGGGGTGTTCGGGGGGCCCGTCTCCTAGCGCGCCTCCCGCGCCGCCGTCGAACACGTCGTCCAGCGCGCGGCAGCTGCCGTATGCGGGCGCCCCAAAGGTTGCAAACCCGTTACCCGACTCGGTACTGTCGGGTAGTCCGTGTGATGCATTGACTCCGGCTCAGGTAAGAGACGCCCTCGGCAGCGAGGTTCCCGCCAAGGCGGATACGTTAGCGGGAATTGGCCCTATGTGTTCGTGGTCCAATCTCGATAACGGTGCGGTTATTTCCGTGTTTTTTACCGTGAGTTCCAAAGATGGCTTGAGTGGTCAGTACGCGAACGTGAAACCCAAAGCTCAGGTCTGGAAAGAGCTGCCTGCCATCCAAGGGTTTCCGGCAGTGGCCAATGTCAGCCCGTCCGGGGGTAATCCGAAGGAGTTTTGCGAGGTTAACGTCGGAATCAGTGATACCGCGACTGTGGACGCGAGTCTTATCCTCAGTGATAGCAAAAAAGGGAAAACCGATCCGTGTTCGGTGACGCCTCACGTCGCGGATGCCGCAATATCGACGTTGCGACAGAAGGCCGGTGCGTGATGTTTCCGTTTGACCAGCTTGGTGAGGTGGCGCGCGGGGTTGCGCACGGGTTGGGAGAGGTCGCACGCGGTTTTGGGGACATGTTGGGTGAGGGCTTGAGGTTGAGCACGATGGCAGGTGTTCCGATTCAGGCAGCGCCGTTACCGGAGGTTGTGGAGAAGCTGCGTAACGGCCGTTCACAAGAGTGGCATGACGGCGCTGTGGCGGCGCGGGGTTTGGCGGATGAGCATCACCAGGTCAGTGACGATGTCAATAGGCTGTTGACGCGATTACGGGCGTCGTGGACGGGACGGAGCGCCGAGGCGGCAGACGCGCGCATCGACAAGTTTCGGGCGGTGGCGTCGTCGGCGGCGGAGCGGTTTGGCGCGAATGCCAGCAACTTGGAAACGACCGCTGGTGGGTTTGATCATGCGCAACGGAATCTGGAGCCCATGCCACCCATGCCACCTGAGAAAAATTTCTGGGACACGCTGGTGCCGTGGAAGACCGACGTGGAATCGCAGATCGACGCCTATAACGCAACTGCCTCGCGCAATTTGGAACGCTACAACACGTACGCTTCTGCGGCGCAAGCCAGTAAGAGCGGCTTGAGTGGTGACTACGGCGTCCTTGGCGCCTATGGCGGAAGAGACTTCGCCGTCGCTCCCCCACCTACCGGCCCCGGTGGTCTGGGTAGTCATGGTGGGCATGGTCCGGTGGTGAAGCATCCTCATGAGCCTGGCCATGCTCCCGGCGGTTCTGCTGGTCCGGGTGGTCCCGCTGGGCCTGGTGGTGGGCCGGTGGTGGTTCCCGGCGGCGGCCCTGGCATCGGCGGTGGTGTCGTGCCCCCGAGTGGTTCGAGTGGCGGCGCTATGACGGGCGGTGGTCATGACAGCGGCGGAGGTACCAGCTCGGCGAGTTATGTGTCGCCCGAGACCGCGGTGGGAGGATCAACGGCTGTCCCGCCCGGCTCGGGTGTGTCTGGCTCAACGATCAACATCGGCACTGGTGCGGGATCGGGCAGCGGTACGGGCAGCGGGTTCGGTGCGGGCATGATCGCTTCGCCTGGGAGTCCAGTGCCCGGCGGCGGCTTAGGTGGCGCTACCGGTGGCAAACCGGGAGAGGGACGGATGACTGGTGCGGCTCCTCGGTCGGGTGGTGTTCCGAGCGAGGCTGGTGGTGTGAGCGCGCGGGGTGGCGCGGGTACTCGGGGCGTTTCTGGGATGGGCGGTTTGGCTCCTGGTGGTCGTGGGAAAGAGGACGATCGCGAGCACAAGCGTAAATACGGTGTGCCGGAGGTCGATGAGAGCGTCGCCGAGGTGGATGAGGCCACCGGGAAGTTGATCGATCCGGTGACCGGGTTGCCGGTGGTTCCTCCCACGATCGGCGGCTAACCGCTGATTCCCGTCCCGTGCGGTCTGTTGGTATCGCTTGCCTGAAGTGGGAGAGTTCGGTGATTGATCATCCGGTGGTGCTGCCGAAGATGATGTTCGTGACCGCGTGGGAGATGACTACTACTGGTGGGGATCTTCCGGCGGTGATCGGCACCAACACCCATTACTGGATGGCCGAGGACAGCCGCCGCACGTTGGTGGTGGACACGATGGAAGCGTTGCGGGAGCAGGGTTTAGCGCGTGGTGACCGGCTGCATCCGGGATGGAAGAACACGCTGGCTGTGATCGGTCGTTCGGACCGGGAGTTCTACGCCTGGAATCACTTCAGCGACGGCACCGCGACCTCGATCTTGGTGGCGGCTCGTGATCGCGACGCGGTGCGGGTGGTGGTGGGTGAGGATGCGGTGATGATTGATCCTGTCGAGCCGAAGTTTCTGGCGACGCATCTGTTGGAAGCGCTGCCCGACGTGCCGGGTGCCGCGGTGCGGACGGTGGCGATCCCGGAGGGGCTGCTCGAGGATTCGGATGCTGCGCCGGCCGATCCGCTCGCGGAACCGATCGATACCCGTGATGTCGAGTACCTGTCCGGGTTGATGCGGGCTCCGCGGGATGCGATCCACCAGCTCTACACCGCTACTCGCACCGTCGACGGCGAGCGGGAACGCAGTCTCCCGATCAGCGCCTTGGACTTGACCGGCCAAGGCCGCATCTTGACCTACATGACCGGTGACGACTACATCGCGGTCACGACCGGCAGCCCGCACCGGCTCATCCGCACCTTGAACAACACCCACCAGCAGCTGGTGTAACAGGCGCGTCCGCGGTGGGCCATGAGTCGTGGGTGTTGCGGGGCCAGAGCCGTCGGGACGCCGACGGTGGGTCGTGATCGAGAGCCTTCTCCGTGTCCTTGACGGCTTGGGCGAAGGCCCGGAATCTGGTGCGGCTCATCCTGATCTCGGAGGTGTCGCCGTCGGGTCCGCTGCGTTCGCCGCAGTTGAGGTACACGTTCTCGCTGTCAGCATAGAAGGAGAACGTTGGTGCCTTGATCGTTCTGATGTGAGTGACTTCGACTGGATCGTCTAGATCCTCGTGTGGTTCGCTCATGTGGGTATCTCGATTCTGTTGGGACGGTTAGGTGGACCGGCTGCGGGCGTATTCGAGTGTCGCGCGCAGGCCGGTCTAACAGGGGTTGCGAGGGAGGCGGATCGCTGGCCCCTGTCCGTGAGCTGGCCTGTCTCCGGGCGGGGAAGAACGACCGGTGGGTGTTGTATGAGTCCGGGCCACGCTCTTCTGGGGGTGGCGAGCGCGGCCCGGAGAGGGGAACTGCCAGCGGACGTGGAAAAGTCCGGGTGGGCGGACAGTTTGGTCCGGGTAGGCGGACATGAGATCTCCGGGTTGATGGACATGATTCCTCCGGGACA
>NZ_BAAANN010000099.1:0-5288 GCF_039529815.1 Amycolatopsis minnesotensis
AAGGGTGTTCGGCGGCGTCCTACTCTCCCACAGCCCTTCGGCTGCAGTACCATCGGCGCTACCAGGCTTAGCTTCCGGGTTCGGGATGGGACCGGGCGTTTCCCTGGTGCTATGACCACCGTAACTCTGTGAAACAACTGCACACTGTCCACGTTTCCCTCGGTGTGAGGGGTGTGGTGGTGTGGTGTTTCAGAGCTGTAGAGCGGATGCGTAGCGTCTTTGTGGCAAGTCCTCGGCCTATTAGTACCAGTCAACTCGATAACACATTACTGTGCGTCCATTTCTGGCCTATCAACCCAATGGTCTGTTGGGGGCCTTAACCCACGGGGGGTGGGAGACCTCATCTTGGAACAGGCTTCCCGCTTAGATGCCTTCAGCGGTTATCCCTTCCGAACGTGGCTAACCAGCCATGCCACTGGCGTGACAACTGGCATACCAGAGGTTCGTCCGTCCCGGTCCTCTCGTACTAGGGACAGCCTTCCTCAAGTCTCCTGCGCGCGCGGCGGATAGGGACCGAACTGTCTCACGACGTTCTAAACCCAGCTCGCGTGCCGCTTTAATGGGCGAACAGCCCAACCCTTGGGACCTACTCCGGCCCCAGGATGCGACGAGCCGACATCGAGGTGCCAAACCATGCCGTCGATATGGACTCTTGGGCAAGATCAGCCTGTTATCCCCGGGGTACCTTTTATCCGTTGAGCGACACCCCTTCCACCAGGTGGTGCCGGATCACTAGTCCCGACTTTCGTCCCTGCTCGACATGTCTGTCTCACAGTCAAGCTCCCTTGTGCACTTGCACTCAACACCTGATTGCCAACCAGGCTGAGGGAACCTTTGGGCGCCTCCGTTACTCTTTGGGAGGCAACCGCCCCAGTTAAACTACCCATCAGGCACTGTCCCTGAACCAGATCATGGTCCGAGGTTGAGATTCCCAATTCGACCAGAGTGGTATTTCAAGATTGACTCCATGACCACTAGCGTGATCACTTCCCAGTCTCCCACCTATCCTACACAAGCCGAACCGAAAACCAATACCAAACTATAGTAAAGGTCCCGGGGTCTTTCCGTCCTGCCGCGCGTAACGAGCATCTTTACTCGTAGTGCAATTTCGCCGGGCCTGTGGTTGAGACAGCCGGAAAGTCGTTACGCCATTCGTGCAGGTCGGAACTTACCCGACAAGGAATTTCGCTACCTTAGGATGGTTATAGTTACCACCGCCGTTTACTGGCGCTTAAATTCTCAGCTTCGCCCCGAAAGGCTAACCGGTCCTCTTAACGTTCCAGCACCGGGCAGGCGTCAGTCCGTATACATCGAATTGCTTCTTCGCACGGACCTGTGTTTTTAGTAAACAGTCGCTTTCCGCTGGTCTCTGCGGCCAACTCACCCTAGCCCGCACGGGGCTTCAGGTGCTTTGGCCCCCCTTCTCCCGAAGTTACGGGGGCATTTTGCCGAGTTCCTTAACCACAGTTCACCCGATCGCCTTAGTATTCTCTACCTGACCACCTGTGTTGGTTTGGGGTACGGGCCGTGTCTGTTCTCGCTAGAGGCTTTTCTCGGCAGCATAGGATCACTCTACTTCACCTCAATCGGCTACGCATCACGTCTCAGCCTCGTGGAACACGGATTTGCCTATGTTCCGGCCTACACGCTTACACCAGTACTACCATTCACTGGCGGAGCTACCTTCCTGCGTCACCCCATCGCTTGGCTACTACAGAATCAGGTCCCACGCTCCACCACACACTTCCGTCCGAAGACTTCCGCGTGTGGCTTTGGGTGGTTAGTGTCAACTGCCTCGCCAGGGGCGAACAAACACGGGTACGGGAATATCAACCCGTTATCCATCGACTACGCCTGTCGGCCTCGCCTTAGGTCCCGACTTACCCTGGGCGGATTAGCCTGGCCCAGGAACCCTTGGTCATCCGGCGGCAGAGTTTCTCACTCTGCTTTCGCTACTCATGCCTGCATTCTCACTCCCACACCCTCCACGGCTCGCTTACGCGGCCGCTTCCCTGGGTGCAGGACGCTCCCCTACCCATCCACACCACTACACAACAACCCGAGGGTTGAAGCGGATGTATTGTGTGAATGACACAGCTTCGGCGGTGTGCTTAAGCCCCGCTACATTGTCGGCGCAGGACCACTTGACCAGTGAGCTATTACGCACTCTTTCAAGGGTGGCTGCTTCTAAGCCAACCTCCTGGTTGTCTGGGCAATCCCACATCCTTTCCCACTGAGCACACACTTAGGGGCCTTAGCTGGTGTTCTGGGCTGTTTCCCTCTCGACGACGAAGCTTATCCCCCGCCGTCTCACTGCCGCACTCTCACACATCTGTATTCGGAGTTTGGTTGATTTCGGTAACCCGGTAAGGCCCCTAGACCATCCAGTAGCTCTACCCCAGATGTGAAACATGCGACGCTGCACCTAAATGCATTTCGGGGAGAACCAGCTATCACGGAGTTTGATTGGCCTTTCACCCCTACCCACAGCTCATCCCCTCAGTTTTCAACCTAAGTGGGTTCGGGCCTCCACGCCGTCTTACCGGCGCTTCACCCTGGCCATGGGTAGATCACTCCGCTTCGGGTCTAGACCACGCGACTACATTCGCCCTGTTCAGACTCGCTTTCGCTACGGCTACCCCACACGGGTTAACCTCGCCACGTAGCACTAACTCGCAGGCTCATTCTTCAAAAGGCACGCCATCACACCACACGGGTGCTCTGACGGCTTGTAGGCACACGGTTTCAGGTACTCTTTCACTCCCCTCCCGGGGTACTTTTCATCTTTCCCTCACGGTACTAGTCCGCTATCGGTCTTCAGGAAGTATTTAGGCTTACCGGGTGGTCCCGGCAGATTCACAGCAAATTCCACGAGCTCGCTGCTACTCGGGAACACCAGCAAAACACACAACGCAAGCTTTCGCGTACGGGACTCTCACCCTCTCCGGTCGCCCATCCCAAGGCGTTCCACTAACTCACGCGCGCATCCGAAGACCTGTCAGAATCTTCACGCTAGGTCCCACAACACCGCACACACAACGCCTGACAACTATCACATGTGCACGGTTTAGCCTCTTCCGCTTTCGCTCGCCACTACTCACGGAATCACTTTTGTTTTCTCTTCCTACGGGTACTGAGATGTTTCACTTCCCCGCGTTCCCTCCACACACCCTATATATTCAGGTGCGGGTAACACCCCATCACGGGTGCTGGGTTTCCCCATTCGGACATCCTCGGATCTCAGCTCGGTTGACAGCTCCCCGAGGCCTATCGCGGCCTCCCACGTCCTTCATCGGCTCCTGAAGCCTAGACATCCACCATGTGCCCTTAACAACTTGACCACAAAGATGCTCGCATCCACTCTACAGTTCTCAAACACCACACCCAGAAACAACACAACCGTGTTGCCTCAGGACCCAACAGCATGCCAGCGAACATTGAAACCCCCAGCACCCCGCAACACACGTTCCACACTCCGAAGAGCCGTACTAACCCGTGCGGGCATACCAGAAACCAAGCTACACCAGTAGTTCCACAATTCCTTGAGCAACCACAGCAACCCTGCGTTCGAGGATTAAACCGTGGCCACTCCACAGTGCTGATCCCGGGTATCCCGAGGACTGTGGATGTGTTGCTCCTTAGAAAGGAGGTGATCCAGCCGCACCTTCCGGTACGGCTACCTTGTTACGACTTCGTCCCAATCGCCAGTCCCACCTTCGACCACTCCCTCCCTTGCGGGTTGGGCCGTGGGCTTCGGGTGTTACCGACTTTCATGACGTGACGGGCGGTGTGTACAAGGCCCGGGAACGTATTCACCGCAGCGTTGCTGATCTGCGATTACTAGCGACTCCGACTTCACGCAGTCGAGTTGCAGACTGCGATCCGAACTGAGACTGGCTTTAAGGGATTCGCTCCACCTCGCGGTATCGCAGCCCTCTGTACCAGCCATTGTAGCATGTGTGAAGCCCTGGACATAAGGGGCATGATGACTTGACGTCATCCCCACCTTCCTCCGAGTTGACCCCGGCAGTCTCCCGCGAGTCCCCGCCATTACGCGCTGGCAACACAGGATAAGGGTTGCGCTCGTTGCGGGACTTAACCCAACATCTCACGACACGAGCTGACGACAGCCATGCACCACCTGTACACCAACCACAAGGGAAGCCCTATCTCTAGGGATGTCTGGCGCATGTCAAGCCCAGGTAAGGTTCTTCGCGTTGCATCGAATTAATCCACATGCTCCGCCGCTTGTGCGGGCCCCCGTCAATTCCTTTGAGTTTTAGCCTTGCGGCCGTACTCCCCAGGCGGGGCGCTTAATGCGTTAGCTACGGCACGGACAACGTGGAATGTCGCCCACACCTAGCGCCCAACGTTTACAGCGTGGACTACCAGGGTATCTAATCCTGTTCGCTCCCCACGCTTTCGCTCCTCAGCGTCAGTATCGGCCCAGAGACCCGCCTTCGCCACCGGTGTTCCTCCTGATATCTGCGCATTTCACCGCTACACCAGGAATTCCAGTCTCCCCTACCGAACTCAAGTCTGCCCGTATCGACCGCAAGCTGAAGGTTAAGCCTCCAGTTTTCACGGCCGACGTGACAAACCGCCTACGAGCTCTTTACGCCCAATAATTCCGGACAACGCTCGCACCCTACGTATTACCGCGGCTGCTGGCACGTAGTTAGCCGGTGCTTCTTATCCAGGTACCGTCACTTGCGCTTCGTCCCTGGCGAAAGAGGTTTACAACCCGAAGGCCGTCATCCCTCACGCGGCGTCGCTGCATCAGGCTTTCGCCCATTGTGCAATATTCCCCACTGCTGCCTCCCGTAGGAGTCTGGGCCGTGTCTCAGTCCCAGTGTGGCCGGTCGCCCTCTCAGGCCGGCTACCCGTCGTCGCCTTGGTAGGCCATTACCCCACCAACAAGCTGATAGGCCGCGGGCTCATCCTGTACCGCCAGAACTTTCAACAACCCTGGATGCCCAGAGAAGTGATATCCGGTATTAGACCCAGTTTCCCGGGCTTATCCCAAAGTACAGGGCAGATTGCCCACGTGTTACTCACCCGTTCGCCACTAATCCACCCCGAAGGGCTTCATCGTTCGACTTGCATGTGTTAAGCACGCCGCCAGCGTTCGTCCTGAGCCAGGATCAAACTCTCCAACAATGAATTTGATCGAGACTATACTCTGTCCAATTAAGAACAGTATCTCAAAGGAACCTCATACGAGGTTCTAATACATAAGCTCTACTGGCTTAGTTCACTAGCACACTGTTGAGTTCTCAAGCAACACG
>NZ_BAAANN010000100.1:0-4588 GCF_039529815.1 Amycolatopsis minnesotensis
TCGCTGCTGTGATCGAGGAGATCGACGCGGTCATGCCGGTGCGGGAGGTGATGTTCTCCGGCGATTCGCTGGATGAGACCGGGGTGACTCAGCCGGTGCTGTTCGCGTTCGAGGTCGCGCTCTACCGGCTGCTGGAGTCCTTCGGGATCACCCCGGCGGTGGTGATGGGCCATTCGGTGGGGGAGATCGTCGCGGCGCATGTGGCTGGGGTGGTGTCGCTGGGGGATGCGTGCATGCTGGTGTCGGCGCGGGCGAGTTTGATGCAGGCTCTACCCAGCGGTGGGGCGATGGTGTCGCTTCAGGCCACGGTGGACGAAGTGGAACCGTTGCTGGACAGCATGGTCTCCATCGCGGCCGTGAACGCCGCCGACGCTGTGGTGATCTCCGGTGACGTCGAGGCGGTGGAGCGGATCGCGGCGACCGTGGCCGGGTGGGATCGTAAGACCACGCGGCTCGCGGTGTCGCATGCGTTCCATTCGCCGTTGATGGAGCCGATGCTCGACGAGTTCGCGCGCGCGATCGCCGGGCTACGGCTGAGCGAGCCGACGATGCCGCTGATCTCCAACCTGACCGGCACGCTGGTGACCCCTGGCCTGGTGACCGATCCCGGCTACTGGGTCCGCCACGTCCGGGAAGCCGTCCGGTTCGCCGACGGCGTGCGCGCACTCGACGCCGACCTGGTGCTGGAGATCGGGCCCAAGGCCGCACTGGCGGGAATGGTCGCCCGCACCACCGCGATCCCGGTCACCGCGACCGGCCGCAAGGGTGTCGACGAACCCACCGCCGTGCTCACCGCGCTCGCGAACCTGTGGGTCCACGGCACCCCCATCGACTGGACACCCGCCTACACCGGCCTCCACCCCCGCCACACCGACCTGCCCACCCGCGCCTTCACCCACACCCACTACTGGCTTTCGCCGAAGAAGGCGGCGCCCGAGGTTCAGGCGGACCCGGCGGGAAAGCGGTTCTGGGACGCCGTGGGGCGGCTGGACATCGACCTGCTCGCCGGGGAACTCGGCGTCACCGACCGGGCCGCGCTCGACGCGCTGGTGCCCGCCCTGTCCTCGTGGCGGCGGCGTCAGGACGACCTGCTCGCCCAGGACGACCTGTGCTACCAGGCGAGCTGGGGGCCGGTGGAGGTCAGCGGGGCACCGTCCGGGCGGCGGCTGCTCGTGGTCACCGCGACCGGCGACCGGCGCCCGCTCACCGAAACGGTGACCTCGGCGCTGACCGCGCGCGGCGTCGAGGTCGAGACGATGGAACTCGACGAAGACGCCTGCGATCGTGCCGCGCTCGCCGGACGGCTGACCGCGCTCGGCGACCGGTTCGACTGGGTGGTGTCGCTGCTCGCACCCGCCGGGGAGGAGGAGCCCGATCTCCGCCTCACCACCGCGACGATGCTGCTGTTCCAGGCACTCGGCGACGCCGGGAGCACGGCGAAGTTCTGGTGCGCGACCAGGAACGCGGTGACCCTCGCGGCGGGCGGTCCCACCGGGGACCCGCGCCAGGCGCCGCTGTGGGGCCTCGGCCGCTCGGCCGCGCTGGAAAACCCCCGTCGCTGGGGCGGTCTCGTCGACCTTCCCGCCGCACCCGCCGCCTACGAGGTGGCGCGGCTCGCCGACATCCTGTCCGGCGGGGGAGCGGACAGCGAACTGGCGATCCGCGCGCATTCGGTGTTCGCGCGCCGCCTCGCCCGATACCGCACGCCCGAGGCGACCTGGCGTCCAAAGGGGACAGTGCTGGTATCGGGCGGCACCGGCGCGCTCGGCGCCGAGGTGACCGGCTGGCTGGCAGCCAACGGCGCCGAGCACGTGCTGCTGCTCAGCCGCGGCGGCACCGAACAGGACTGGATCGCCCGGCTCCGCAAGGAACACGGCACGGAGATCACGGTCGCGGCGTGCGACGTGTCCGATTACGACCGGCTAGCCGAGGTGATCGACGAGATCCCCGAGGCGTATCCGCTGACCGCGGTGATCCACGCGGCGGGCGTGCTCGACGACGGCATGTTCGAGGTGATGACCCCCGAGCAGCTCGCGGTGCCGCTGGCGCCCAAGGCCGTCGGCGCGCTCAACCTGCACCGCCTGACCGAGAAGCACGCGCTCGACCGGTTCGTGCTGTTCTCTTCGGTCGCTTCGACCTGGGGCAACGCCGGGCAGGCCAACTACGCGGCGGCGAACGCCTACCTCGACGCGCTCGCCGGCTACCGGCGGGCGCGCGGGCTGACCGCGACGACGATCGCGTGGGGCCCGTGGGGCGAGGGTGGGATGGCGGCCAGCGAAGCCGTGTCGCAGCGCATGGCGCGGGCGGGGCTGACCGGGCTGCGGCCCGTGCAGGCACTGGACGTTCTCGGCCGGGTCCTCGGCGCGGACGCCACCGCGGTCACGGTCGTCGACGTCGACTGGGACCGGTTCCTCCCGCACCTCACCGCGATCCGGCCGAACGCGCTGCTGAGCGCGTTCGCGACGGCCGACGAGGAGGCCGTGCCCGCCGAAGAGGGGCCGTGGGCCGATCTCGCTGGCCTGAAGCCCGCCGAGCGCGCGCGGGCGGTGCTGACCGCGGTGCGCGCCGCGGTGGCCGCGGTCCTCGGGCACCGCTCGGCCGAGGCCGTCCGCGCCGACCAGCGGTTCGCCGATCTCGGGTTCGACTCGCTGACCGCGGTGGAACTGCGCAACCAGCTCATCGCGGCCACCGGCCTGGACCTGCCCGCGACGCTGGTGTTCGACCTGCCCACCCCCGGGCACCTCGCGGAGCACCTGGACCGCGCGCTCGCCGGGGAGGCGCCAGACGAGGACGAGTTCGCCGACCTGGACGCGGACGAGCTGATCCGCCTGGCGCTCGGAGAAGACCGATGAGGGAGCACGAATCATGACCGGACCGACCGCTTCCGGCGACGGCAAGTCGGCGAAGCTCGTCGAGGCCCTGCGCTCGTCGTTGCGCGAGAATGACCGGCTTCGCAAGGCCAACGACGAACTGACCGCCGCGTCCTCCGCCGCGGCGGACGCCGTGGTGATCGTCGGCATCGGCTGCCGGTTCGCCGGTGGCGTCACGTCGCCTGCCGGGCTGTGGGATCTCGTCGCGAGTGGGACCGACGCGGTCACCTCGATGCCGACCGATCGCGGCTGGAGCGCGCGAACCGAAGGGGCGGGCGCCTTCCTCGACGGTGCCGCCGGGTTCGACGCGGAGTTCTTCGGGATCTCGCCGCGCGAGGCCACCGCGATGGACCCGCAGCAGCGGCTGATGCTCGAATGCGTGTGGGAGGCCCTCGAAGGCGCGCACGTGGATCCGTTGTCGCTCAAGGGATCCGATACCGGTGTCTTCCTCGGGTCCAGCCTGCACGACTACGCCCGGCACGTCCGCGGCGTGCCGGAGCTGGAAGGTCTCCTGGCGACCGGCAACGCCGCGTCGGTGCTGTCCGGCCGGGTCGCCTACGTGCTCGGCGCCGAAGGACCGGTGCTGACCGTCGACACGGCGTGCTCGTCGGCGTTGGTGGGGCTGCACCTCGCGATGCAGGCGCTGCGGCGAGGTGACTGCTCGCTCGCGCTCGCCGGTGGCGCGACGGTCATGACGACCGAGGACATGTTCACCGAGTTCGGCAGGCAGGGCGGTCTCGCCGCGGACGGCCGGTGCAAGGCGTTCGCGGACGGCGCGGATGGCACGGCGTGGGGTGAGGGTGTCGGTGTGCTGGTGGTGGAGCGCTTGTCGGACGCGCGGGCCAAGGGGCATCGGATCTTGGCGGTGGTGCGGGGTTCGGCGGTGAACTCCGATGGTGCGTCGAATGGGTTGACGGCGCCTAATGGTCCGTCGCAGCAGCGGGTGATCCGTGCGGCTTTGGCGGACGCTGGTCTTGAGGTGTCTGATGTGGATGCGGTGGAGGCGCATGGGACGGGTACGAAGCTGGGTGATCCGATCGAGGCGCAGGCGTTGCTCGCGACCTATGGGCAGGATCGGGAACGTCCGCTGTTGCTGGGGTCGGTGAAGTCGAACATCGGGCACACGCAGGCGGCCGCCGGGGTGGCGGGCGTGATCAAGATGGTGGAGGCGCTGCGACGCGGTGTGCTGCCCGCGACGTTGCACGTGGACGCGCCGTCGTCGCATGTGGACTGGTCCGCCGGTGGCGTCGAGCTGCTGACCGAGACGCGGGAGTGGCCGGAGGCGGGGCGTCCGCGCCGGGCCGGGGTCTCGGCGTTCGGGATCTCGGGCACGAACGCGCACGTGATCCTGGAGCAGGCTCCCGAGGTTTCCGTCCCCGAGGTCCCGGACAGCGATCCGGTGGTGGCTTGGGTGCTTTCCGGCCGGGGCGCGGGTTCGGTGGCGCGGCAGGCGGCGCGGCTGGCCGGGGTCGCCGCGGACGCCGGAGTGTCCACTGCGGACGCGGCGTGGAGCCTGGCGACCGGGCGTGCCGCGCTGGACGAGCGCGCGGTCGTGGTCGGTGCCCGCGCCGGACTGGTGACGGGGCTGGAATCGCTGGCGCGGGGCTCGGACGAGGCGCTGGCGGAGAACGTGGTGGCCGGGTCCGTGGGTGCTGGTGGTGGTGTGGTGTTCGTGTTCCCTGGTCAGGGTTCGCAGTGGGTGGGGATGGGGCGGTTGT
>NZ_BAAANN010000101.1:0-4323 GCF_039529815.1 Amycolatopsis minnesotensis
GCTCGCCACCCTCCACGCCCACGGCACCCCCATCGACTGGCCCGCCTGGTATTCAGGCACCGGCGCACACCGAACCGACCTCCCCACCTACGCCTTCGACCACATGGAACTGTGGCTCGGCCCGTCCTCGGCGCCGGGCGACCTCTCGGCGGCCGGGCTGACCGCCGCCGGCCACCCGCTGCTCGGCGCGGCCGTGTCGCTCGCCGACGCCGGGGGCGTGGTGCTGCTCGGCCGGATCTCGGTGGCCGCCCGCCCGTGGCTCGCCGACCACGCGATCATGGATGCGATCCTGTTGCCGGGGACCGCTTTCGTGGAACTGGCGATCCGCGCGGGCGATCACGTCGGCTGCGACCGGCTCGACGAACTCACCATCGAAGCGCCTCTCGTGCTGGACCGGACCGGCGCGGTCGAGGTGCAGCTTTCCGTGTCGACGCCGGAAGAAGACGGCCGTCGGGCCGTGACCGTGTACTCCCGTCCCACCGGAGACGACCGGCTTGAAGGCGAGTGGACCCGGCACGCGACCGGGTTCCTCGCCGCGGGCGGCCGGGCTCCCGGCTTCGACCTTGCCGAGTGGCCGCCTCGCGCCGCCGATCCGATCTCGCTCGAAGGCCATTACGACCGCCTCGCCGAGGCCGGGTTCGGTTATGGCCCGGCCTTCCAGGGCCTCCGGGCCGCATGGCGGCGGGGCGACGATCTGTACGCCGAAGTCGCTCTCCCGGCCGAGGTGGAAGCGGACGCCACGGAGTTCGGGCTGCACCCCGCGCTGCTCGACGCGGCGCTGCACGCGCTGGGCCTCGGGACGGAGGGGACCTCCGGCGGCTCCGGGCTGGTTCCGTTCTCCTGGACCGGCGTGCGCCTGCACGCCACCGGGGCGTCCGCACTGCGAGTCCGGCTCTCCCCGGTGGGCGACGGTGTGTCCATTGTGGCCGCTGACGAAACAGGCGCCCCGGTCGCTTCGGTGGACGCGCTCGTACTGCGGCGCGTCGCCGCCGACCGGTTGAGCACGGCGAGCGTTCACCGCGATCTGTTCGGGGTGAGCTGGGACGTCGTTGCCACGGACTCCACAAAGGACAGTCTGCCGATCGGGCGGCTCGACGACGTCGCGGCCGAGATCGAGAGCGGCGGCTCGCTGCCGGAGCTGGTCGCGGTCGAGGTGACGGGTGAGGGCGGTCCCGCTGCCACGACCGGCCGGGTGCTGGCGCTCGTGCGGGCGCTGGTCACGGCCGAGGGTTTCGAGGCGACCCGGCTGGTGCTGGTGACGCGGGGCGCGATCGCCGCCGCCGAAGGCGAGGCGGTGCCGGACCTGGGCGCGGCACCGGTCTGGGGGCTCGTTCGCTCGGCGCAGGCGGAACACCCGGAACGGCTGACGCTGGTCGACCTCGGTGCAGGATCGGACGAGCTGCCGTCGCGCGCGGTCGCCACCGGAGAGCCGCAGCTGGCGATCCGGGATGGCAGGGTGCTGGCGCCGCGGCTCACGCGCGTTCCCGAGCGGGGCGCCGCCCCGAGCGGCATCGCCCCTCGCGGAACGGTACTGGTGACCGGTGCGGGCAGCGGAATCGGCGGCCTCGTCGCCGAGCACCTGGTCTCGGGGCACGGTGCTCGGCGCCTGGTACTGCTGAGCAGGCGCGGTGACGCGGCGCCGGGCGCGGCGGACCTCACCGCGAAGCTCACCGCGCTCGGTGCCGAAGTGGTGTGGACCGCTTGCGACGCGGCGGACCGCGACGCACTGGCCGGTGTGCTCGCCGCCGTTCCGGCCGATCGCCCGCTCACCGCCGTGGTGCACGCGGCGGGCGTGCTGGACGACGGCCTGGTGGAGTCGCTGACCGAAGACCGCCTCGCGGCGGTGCTGCGGCCGAAGGTCGACGGCGCGCGCAACCTGCACGAGCTGACCGAGGGCGCGGACCTGGCCGCGTTCGTGCTGTTCTCCTCGGGCGCCGGGGTGTTCGGCGGCGCCGGGCAGGCCAACTACGCGGCAGCGAACTCGTTCCTGGACGCGCTCGCCGCCCACCGGCGGGCGAACGGCCTGGTGGCTACTTCGCTGGCGTGGGGTCTCTGGGATCACCGCGGCGGAATGGCTGGCCGCCTGAGCGACGCGGGACTGGAACGGATGGCGCGCGACGGTATCGTGCCGCTGTCCGCCGAGAAGGGCCTGGCGTTGTTCGATGCCGGGCTGCGCTCGGAGATGCCGCTGCTGGTGCCCGCCGGTCTGGATCTTCCCGCGATGCGCGCCGCGTCGGATGGCGTGGTGCCGCCTCTGTTCCGGAAGCTGATCGCGGCACCGGTGCGCCGCGCGGTGTCCGCTTCACGGGCCGGCTCGGCGTCCGCGTTCCTCGACGGACTGCGCGGGCTGGGCGAAGCCGCGCGGACCGAAGCCGTGCTGACCGTGGTGCGCGCCGAAGCGGCCAAGGTGCTGGGTTTCGGGGGCGCGGCGTCCGTTGCCGAGGACCGGGCGTTCAGCGACATCGGCATCGATTCCCTGACCGCGGTGGACCTCCGCAACCGGCTGGGCGCGGTGACCGGCCTGCGCCTGCCCGCGACCCTGGTGTTCGACTACCCGAACCCGGCGGCGCTGACCGCGTTCCTGGTGTCCGGGCTCGGCACCGGAGACGACGGCGAGTCCGGCACCCCGGTGACGACGCGACCCGTCGACGGCGAGCCGATCGCGATCGTCGGGATGGCGTGCCGCTACCCGGGCGGCGTGACCACGCCCGAGGAACTGTGGGACCTCGTGGCCGAAGGGCGCGACGGAGTGACCGGATTCCCGGAGAACCGGGGCTGGGACCTCGACGCGCTCTACGACCCGGACGAGCACCGGGAGGGGACTTCCTACACGCGTGAAGGCGGTTTCCTGCACGACGCGGACGAGTTCGACGCGGACTTCTTCGGGATCAGCCCCCGCGAAGCGCTCGCGATGGACCCGCAGCAGCGGCTCCTGCTCGAACTGTCGTGGGAGGTCTTCGAACGCGCGGGGATCGACCCCCGGTCCGCGCGCGGCACCCGCGCCGGAGTCTTCACCGGCGTGATGTACCACGACTACGCGGCCCGGCTGCGGGCCTTCCCGCAGGGCGTCGAGGGTTACCTCGGCACCGGCAACGCGGGCAGCGTGGTCTCAGGCCGGGTGGCCTACGCGCTGGGCCTGGAAGGTCCCGCGGTGACGGTCGACACGGCGTGCTCGTCCTCACTGGTGGCGCTGCACTGGGCGATCCAGGCGCTGCGGCAGGGCGAATGCGCGATGGCGCTCGCCGGCGGGGTCACGGTCATGGCCTCCCCTGGCACCTTCGTCGACTTCAGCAGGCAGCGCGGACTCGCCAGGGATGGCCGGTGCAAATCGTTCTCGGCGGCCGCCGACGGCACCGGCTGGGCCGAGGGCGCCGGCGTCCTGCTGGTGGAACGGCTTTCCGACGCGCGCAAGCACGGCCACCCGGTGCTGGCGCTGGTCAGTGGCACCGCGGTGAACTCCGACGGCGCGTCGAACGGCCTGACCGCGCCGAACGGGCCGTCGCAGCAGCGGGTGATCCGGCAGGCGCTCAGTGGTGCGGGGTTGTCACCGTCCGATGTGGACGTGGTGGAGGCGCACGGCACGGGTACGACGCTGGGTGATCCGATCGAGGCGCACGCGCTGCTGGCCACCTACGGCCAGGACCGGTCGCCGGAGCGGCCGCTGCGGCTGGGCTCGATCAAGTCGAACATCGGGCACAGCCAGGCCGCCGCCGGCGTGGCCGGGGTGATCAAGATGGTGCAGGCGATGCGGCACCGGAGGTTGCCCAAGACGCTGCACGTGTCCGAGCCGTCCCCGCACATCGACTGGTCCTCCGGTGCCGTGGAACTGCTGACCGAGCCGATGCCGTGGCCCGCTGGAGACCGGCCGATGCGCGCCGGGGTTTCCTCGTTCGGGATCAGCGGGACCAACGCGCACGTCGTCTTGGAGCAAGCGCCGGAACCGGCGCGGGTCCGCCGCGACGGAGACCGTGAGACGCCGGTGCTGCCCTGGTTGCTTTCCGCCGCGGACGAGGCCGCGCTGCGCGCACAGGCCGGCCGCGTTGTGTCCTTTGTGGAGGAATCAGGCGCTTCGCCGCTCGACGTCGGCGTGTCGCTGGCGACGACGCGCGCCGCGCTCGAACACCGTGCCGTCGTGACCGGCGCGGACACCGGCGAGCTGCTCGCCGGACTGCGCGCGCTGGCCGCGGGGAACCGGGCGCCGGGAGTGGTGACGGGTGTGGTGGGGTCGTCTCGGCTTGCGGTGGTGTTTTCGGGGCAGGGGTCTCAGCGGGTGGGGATGGGGTGGGGTTTGTCTGGGGTGTTTCCGGTGTTCGCGGCGGTGTT
>NZ_BAAANN010000102.1:0-3960 GCF_039529815.1 Amycolatopsis minnesotensis
AACACCGCCGCGAACACCGGAAACACCCCAGACAAACCCCACCCCATCCCCACCCGCTGAGACCCCTGCCCCGAAAACACCACCGCAAGCCGAGACGGCCCCACCACACCGCGCGCGACCGCACCGGAGAACTCGCCCTCGGCCACCGCGCGCAGTTCACGCGCGAACTCCGCGGCGTCCGAACCGGTCACGACCGCGCGGTTGCGCAGCATCGCCCTGCTGGTCGCCAGCGAGAACCCCACATCCAGCGGCGAGGTGTCCGGGTGCTCCTCGAAGTACGCCGCCAGGCGCGCGGCCTGCGCGCGCAGCGCGGGCTCGGTCTGCGCGGACACCGGGAGTGCCACCACCGGCGGCGCCACGGTCACCGGTTCCGCGTCGGTCACCGGTTGCTCCGGCGCCTCCTCGATGATGACGTGCGCGTTGGTACCGCTGACCCCGAACGACGAGACCCCGGCCCGCCGGGGCCTGCCGTGCTCCGGCCACGGGCGGGCGTCGGTGAGCAGGCGCACCGCGCCCGCCGTCCACTCCACTTCGGTCGTCGGCTCGGTCACGTGCAGCGTCTTCGGCATGAGCCCGTGGCGCGCGGCGAGCACCACCTTGATCACGCCTGCCACCCCGGCGGCGGCCTGCGGGTGCCCGATGTTCGACTTCACCGATCCGATCCACAGTGGACTGTCCGACGGCCGGTCCTGGCCGTAGGTGGCCAGCAGCGCGTGCGCCTCGATCGGATCACCCAGCGTCGTACCCGTGCCGTGTGCCTCCACCACGTCCACATCGGACGGTGACAACCCCGCACCACTGAGCGCCTGCCGGATCACCCGCTGCTGCGACGGCCCGTTCGGCGCGGTCAGGCCACTGCTCGCACCGTCCTGGTTGACCCCGCTGCCCCGTACCAGCGCGAGCACGGGATGACCGTTGCGGCGCGCGTCGGAGAGGCGCTCCACCAGCAGCATGCCGACACCCTCGCCCCAGCCGGTGCCGTCCGCGTCCGCGGAGAACGCCTTGCACCGGCCATCCGGCGCGAGCCCACCCTGCCTGCTGAACGACACGAACGCCGACGGGCTGGCCATCACGGTGACCCCACCGGCCAGCGCCATCGTGCAATCGCCCTGGCGCAGTGCCTGGCAGGCCAGGTGCAGCGAGACCAGCGAGGACGAGCACGCGGTGTCCAGCGTGACCGCCGGCCCCTCCAGCCCGAAGGTGTAAGCCACCCGTCCCGACGCGACACTTCCCGCGTTCCCGGTCAGCAGGTGGCCCTCGACGCCCTCCGCGACGGAGTGCGCCTGCATCGCGTAGTCGTGATAGGACAGTCCGACGAAGACGCCGTACTTCCTGCCGCGCAACGAATACGGGTCGATCCCGGCCCGCTCGAAGGTCTCCCACGACATTTCGAGCAGCAGCCGCTGCTGCGAGTCCATCGCGAGCGCCTCGCGGGGGCTGATCCCGAACAGCTCCGGATCGAACGCCCCGGCGTCGTGCAGGAAGCCGCCCTCGTGGCAGTAGGTCGTGCCTTCCTCGTCGCCGTCGCTGAGCAGCGAGCCAAGGTCCCAGCCTCGGTTCGCCGGGAACTCCGAGATCGCGTCCCGCTCCTCGACCAGCAGGCGCCAGAAGTCCTCCGGGGATCGCACCCCGCCGGGCAGGCGGCAGCTCATCGCGACGATCGCGATCGGCTCGCTGTTCGCGGTGGTGAGTTCGTGGTTCTGCCTGCGCAGCCGGTCGGCTTCCTTCATGGAGGCGCGAAGGGCTTCGAGAACCTTGTCAGCGGGCAGGGCCATCATGCACTCCACGTTTCCGGCCCGGAGGAGCCGGAGCCCTCCAGCGCCAACTTCACCAGTGTTTCGTCATCAAGCGCGTCGATCTCCAGTGCGCCGGGCGCGTCGTCCACCGTCGCGGCGTCCTCACCGAACAGGTCGGCGTCGATCTTCGCCGCCATCAGTGCCGGGTTCGGGTAGTCGTAGAGGAACGTGCTCGGGAACCGCAGCCCGGTCTCGGCGTTGATGCGGTTGCGCAGTTCGACCGCGCTCAGTGAGTCGAAACCCGCGTCCAGGAATCCCCGGTCCACCACGACCGCGTCCGGGCCGCGGTGGCCCAGCACCGCGGCGACGTTCACCCGCACCATTTCCAGCACGGCGTCGCGGCGTTCCAGCGGACCGGTGCCTTCGAGCCGGTCCCGGAATCCGGCCTCCCGCGGTGCTTCCGGCGCGCTTGCCACGCCGGGCAGGTCCGCCAGCACGACGACGGAGTCGCCAAGGGACAGCGCCCGGCCCAGTGCGGTGAGCGCGCCGTCGGACGGGAGCGCCGAGATGCCGCTGCGCCGAAGGCGTTCCGCGACCGCTTCCGTCTCCGCCGCCATGCCCGCTTCGGCCCACGGTCCCCACACGACCGACAGCCCGGGCAAGCCGTCGAACCGGCGCTGCGCGACCAGGGCGTCGAGATAGGCGTTGGCCGCCGCGTAGTTCGCCTGACCGGCACCACCCAGGACACTCGCGATCGAGGAGTAGCAGACGAACGCCGACAGGTCGAATCCCGCGCCGAGTTCCTGCAGCAGCCGCACGGCGGTCACCTTGGCGGCGAGCACGGCGTCGAACCGCTCCGCCGTCAGCGACGCCAGCATCCCGTCATCGAGCACGCCCGCCGCGTGGAAGACCGCGGTCAGCGGCGCGGCATCCGCCGAGAGCCGCTCGAACAGCCCGGTCATCGCGGTCCGATCGGTCACGTCACCCCTGGCGATCGTGACGCGGGCGCCCAGCGCGGCCAGTTCCTCGGTCAGCGCGGTGGTCGCGGGTTCGTCCCGGTCGCGGCGGGTCGTCAGCACCACGTGCTCGGCACCGCCTGCCACCAGCCACTTCGCGAGCAGACCACCGAGCGCGCCGGTACCACCGGTGATCAGCACGGTGCCGCTGGGCCGCCAGCCGTCTCGTTCGGTACCGGTGACCGGTGCCGGGACGATCCGGTGGCCGCACGATCCCGGCTCCCGGATGGCCACCTGGTCCTCGCCCATCCCGGCCAGTGCCGCGACGAGCCGTGTCCGCGCCCGGTCGTCCAGCCGCGCGGGCAGGTCGACGAGACCACCCCAGACTTCCGGCTGTTCACGGGCGGCGACGCGGCCGAAGCCCCACAGCATGGCCTGCTCCGGGCTGGCAAGTCGGTCGGCGACACCGGTCGAGACGGCGCCGGACGTGGCGCACCACAACGTCAGGTCGCTCGCGTCGGCCACGGCCTGGGTCAGCGCCAACGTTCCCGCAATGCCGTTCGTGACGCTCCCCCGGCGGATCCGGGTGTCCAGTCCCCACAGGGAAAGCACGCCGCGAACCGGGCCCGCCTCGGCGAGGCGGGTGATCAGGGTCAGCCGATCGGCGTCGTCCGCGCCGACGTCGATCCGGTGCGGATCGCCGCCACCGGCGGCCAGGGCCAGCACGCAGTCGGCGACCAGCGGGTCGTCGCGGTGCGAATCCGGCACCACGAGGACCCAGCGGCCGTCCAGCGCGGCCACGATGTCACCGAGCGGAGTCCAGCGCTCCCGGTACCGCCATCCATCCACAGTGGACTGTTCCTGCGAACGCCTGCGCCAGTCGGACAATGCGGGCAGCAGATCGGCCAGCCCGGCGTCGGCGCCGATCTCCAGTGCCGCCGCGAACCCGGCCACGTCCTGGTTCGCCACGACCTCCCAGAACCGCTCGTCCGCAGGCTCGGAGGCCGCACTCTTGACGGGTGTGTCCGGCCAGTAGCGCTCGCGTTGGAAGGGGTAGGTGGGGAGGTTGAGGTGGTTTCCGGTGGTGGTGGTCCAGGTGATGGGGGTGCCGTGGGTGTGCAGGGTGGCCAGTGCGGTGGCGAGGGTGTGGTTCTCGTTGGTGTGGGGTCGGTGGGTGGGGATGGTGGTGGTGTCGGGGTGGCTGGTGGTGATGGCTGTGCTCAGGCTGGTTCCGGGTCCGGCTTCCAGGAACGTGGTGATTCCTCGTG
>NZ_BAAANN010000103.1:0-3904 GCF_039529815.1 Amycolatopsis minnesotensis
CCGGTGGGTTGTGTGTGCATGAGTTGGTGGGCGGGGGTTCGGGTGTGGGTGTGGTGTGGGGTGGGGTGGGTGTGTCGTTGGGGCGGTTGGGGTGGTTGTCGGATCGGGTGGCGTGGTTTTTGCGGGGGTTGGGGGTGGGGCCGGAGTCGTTGGTGGGGGTGTGTTGTGAGCGTGGGGTGGATTTGCTGGTGGTGGTGCTGGGTGTGTTGAAGGCGGGTGCGGGGTATGTGCCGTTGGATCCGGGGTATCCGGTGGAGCGGTTGGGGTGGGTGGTGGCGGATTCGGGTGTGTCGGTGGTGGTGACGCAGGAGGGGTTGGTGTCGTGGGTGTCGGGGTTGGGTGCGGATCGGGTGGTGTGTGTGGATTCGGGGTGGGATGAGGTGGTGGCCGCGGGTGGGGATGGTCCGGTGTCCTCGGGTGTGGTGTCGTCGAATGTGGCGTATGGGATCTATACGTCGGGGTCGACGGGGCGGCCGAAGGGGGTGCTGGTGCCGCATTCGGCGATCGTGAACCGGTTGGTGTGGATGCAGGACCGGTATCGGCTGGGGCCGGGTGATCGGGTGCTGCACAAGACACCGATCGGGTTCGATGTGTCGGTGTGGGAGTTGCTGTGGCCGTTGCTGGCGGGCGCGGGTGTGGTGATGGCACGTCCCGGGGGTCATCGGGAGCCGGACTATCTGGCCGGGTTGATCGTGCGGGAGCGGGTGAGCACGGTCCATTTCGTGCCCTCGATGCTGGCGGAGTTCCTCGAGCATCCCGACGCGGCGGCGGCGATGGGGGTGCTGCGGCAGGTGTTCTGCTCGGGTGAGGCGTTACCGGCCGGGCTGGTGGACCGGTTTTACGATGTCGCCCGTGCCGCGCTGGCACCGGGCAGCCCGGTACCGCGGTTGCACAACCTCTACGGCCCGACCGAGACCGCGGTCGATGTCACCCACTTCCAGACCCGCCCCGGCCTGTCCCGGGTCCCGATCGGGCACCCGGTGTGGAACACCACCACCCACATCCTCGGCCCGGACCTGACCCCCGTCCCCGACGGCGAGACCGGCGAGCTCTACCTCGGCGGCATCCAGCTCGCCCGCGGCTACCACAACCACCCCGCCCTCACCGCCACCCGCTTCATCGCCACCCCCACCACCGAAACCACCACCGGCACCGATTCCGGCTCTGATCCTGACGCAGGCACCGGCGCTGGCAACGGTGCTGGCACCGGTGGTGGTGGTCGGTTGTATCGGACGGGGGATCTGGCGCGGCGTCTTGAAGACGGTGCGGTGGAGTATCTGGGGCGGACCGACAACCAGGTCAAGATCCGGGGCGCGCGGATCGAGCTGGACGAGATCAGCAACGCCCTGACCACCCACCCCGCGATCACCCACGCCGCCACCACCCACCACCACGGCCACCTCACCGCCTACACCGTGCCCGCCACCACCGCCACCACCCTGCCCACCGACACCGACATCCGCACCCACCTCGCCACCACCCTGCCCCCACACGCCCTGCCCCACACCATCACCTGGCTCACCCACCTGCCCACCACCCCCAACGGCAAAACCGACCACACCCAGCTCACCACCACACCCACCATCACCACCGAAGCCACCACACCCGAAAAGTCCACAACAGACACCACGACCGGCACCACCCCGTCCACTGACTCCACTGCCTCTGCTGAGTCTGCTGAGTCTGCTGTGGACAATCTGGTCGTCTCGAACGCATCCGCCAGTACCGCTGCCACCGGTGGGTCTGTTGTGGAGGGTGTGGATCCGGTGGTGGTGGGGGTTGTGGTGTCGGTGTGGGCGGAGGTGCTGGGGGTTGCGGTGTCCGCGGTGCCGGTGGAGGGGGACTTTTTCGAGCTGGGTGGGGATTCGCTGCTGGGGTTGCGGGTGTTGTCGCGGTTGCGGGCGGAGTTCGGGGTGGTGCCGGCGTCGCGGGTGCTGTTCGACTATCCGACGCCGCTGGCCCTGGCCCGCCACCTGCACACCCTCCGCGCCGCCCGCGCCGCCCGCGGGGGTGGTGTTCCGGGTGTGGTGGGTGAGGCCGGTATCGGCACCGCCGCCACCACCGATACCGATGCCGCGGCTGATGCTGGTTCCGGTGCTGCCGCTGGTGTCGAGGCTGGTGTGGGTGGTGGGCCGGTGGTGCCGGTGTCGGGGGTGGTGGGGTTGTCGGGGGCGCAGGAGCGGTTCTGGTTCGCGTTCCGGTATGAGCCGGGGAGTGCGGAGTACACGGTGTCGCGGGGGTTCGCGGTGCGGGGTGTGGTGGATGTGGAGGCGTTGCGGGTGGCGGTGGCGCGGGTGGTGGCGCGGCATGAGCCGTTGCGGACGGTGATCAGGGTGGGGGCTGGTGATGTGCCGGTGCCGGTGGTGGTGGCGGCCGAGGAGGCGGTGGTGCCGTTCGTGGTGCGGGATGTGTCCGGGATCGCTGATCGTGGCGTGCGGGAGGCACAGGTGCAGCGGGAGCTGGCGGGTGAGGTGAACGCGCCGTTCGACGTGGGCACGGGCCCGGTGCTGCGGTCGTTGCTGGTGCGGGTGGCGGCGCGGGAGTGGGTGTGGGTGTTCAGCGCGCATCACGCGGTGATCGACGGGTGGTCGCTGGGGTTGTTCACCGGTGAGGTCTCGGCCCTCTACACCGCGATCACCACCGGCCGCCACGCCACCCTGCCGGCCCTGCCCGCCCGGTATGCCGACTATCCCGGCTGGCACCACAAGCTACTCGGCACCGGGGTGCGGGAGCGGGAGCTGGCCTACTGGCGCCGGCAGCTCGCGGAGGTCGTGCCGTTGCAGATCCCCGCCGATTTCCCCCGCCCGCGCCAGCGCCGCGGGGTGGGGGCGACCGTGCGGGCGGTGCTCGACACCGCCACCACCACCGAACTGCAGCGGTACGGCCAGGCGCGGGGCGCGACCCTGTTCATGGTTTTGGCCGCGGCCTGCCACAGCTGGCTGGCCCGCCACAGCGGGCAGCACGACATCGCGCTGGGCACCGCGACCTCCGGACGCGAGCACCCCGACTTCGAACCCGTGATCGGGTGTTTCATCAACACCGTCGTGCTGCGCACCCGCAGCACCCCCGCGATGACCTTCCCCGACCTGCTCGCCACCACCCGCGACACCGTCCTGGCCGCACTCGCCCACCGCCACACCCCGTTCCAGGACCTCGTCGAGGAACTCCAACCCGACCGCGACCCCGCCCGAACCCCCCTCACCCAAGCCATCATGGTCCTGCAAAACGGACCCGACCCCACCCTGCACCTGCCCGGCCTGCACACCCAACCCCACCCCCTGCCCACCCACACCTCCATCACCGACCTCACCCTCGAATTCACCCACCACCACCACCAACTCCACCTCACCCTGCACTACAACACCGACCTGTTCCACCCCACCACCGCACACCACCTCACCCACCGCCTCACCACCCTGCTCACCCACCCCCCCCACACCCCCGACACCACACCCCACACCCACCACCGACTCCTCACCCCCCACGACCACCACACCCTCCACCACCCCAACACCACCCAAAACACGGCGAACACCAGCGCGGCCAGCGGGGTCCCACCGCACTGGGCACCCACCCTGCACCAGCAAATCGAACACCACGCCCACCACACCCCCCACCACACCGCCATCACCACACCCACCCACACCCTCACCTACCACCACCTCAACACCACCGCCAACCAACTCGCCCACCACCACACCCTCCACCACCCCAACACCACCACCCACCCCGAACACCCCATCGCCCACCTCCTCACCCGCACCCACCACACCATCACCGCCCAACTCGCCACCCTCAAAACCGGCAACACCTACCTCCCCCTCCACACCACCCACCCCCCCCCCCGACTCCACCACCTCCTCCACACCACCAACACCACCCTCATCATCACCGACAAAGCCAA
>NZ_BAAANN010000104.1:0-3047 GCF_039529815.1 Amycolatopsis minnesotensis
CCGCGTGTCACGGCGGAGACCTTGCAGGACGGCACCGTCGTGGTACACGCCACAGGGGATATCGATCTGACCACCGTCACGCGCCTGGACCAGGCCGCCACCCCGCTTGGTCCCGGATCTGACGGAGGTGAGCTTCCTGCACTCGGCAGGGCTGAACACACTGGTCGAGATCCACTACCGCGCTCACACGAAGACTGAGGTCCGGGTCGTCGCCGCCGAACGCGTCACACGCCGCCCCCTGGAACTCACCGGCTTGGACACCGAGCTCAAAGTCCGTCCCACCCTGGCCGACGCTCTCCACCACTGATCAGCACACCGCACTGCCCGTACCCCGCGCCGAGACGGCCCGGTCGTTCGCACCGGGGCGCTCGCCCGGGGAATGGAGGGACGTGTGCCGGGTACCCGAGGGCGAACCGACACGCGGAAACCAGGAAGTGACGGCGACGTGACCGACTCTCGACGACGCGACCAGCCCCCCGACCCCGAACTGCGCCAACGCGCGGTCGCGACGTGCCACCCGAGTCCATCTTGACGTTATCGAACACATGTTTGACTATGACGTTTGTTCCGGTGGACTGTCACACGGACGGCACGACGAGCGCGCGGTATTCGAGCTGCCGGGCGTCGAGGCGGGGAGGGCAGCTGCGCTGGCAGTCACAGGGAGCTCCGGTGTCGTTCAGCAACAAACCGACCGTGTCGTGGGACCGTCTGGAAAGGACGCTGTCGGGGCGGCCTGCCGCGCCGGGCGATGGCAACTACGCCCCGGCCTGAACCCGGCATCGTGACGGGCAGGCGGGCCCGCCGCCCGATCTGCGTGACCGCGACCGTCACCTGGACGAGTATGCGATCGGCGAGGTGCGCACCCCCTACGCCGAACTGCACGTCCACTCCAATTTCAGCTTCCTCGACGGCGCCAGCCATCCCGAAGAGCTGGTCGAGGAAGCCGTGCGACAGGGCCTCGATGCCATCGCGCTGACCGACCACCAGCATCGAGAGGAATCGGATGGACCCCGCTTGGATCGCTGGCGCCGCCGCGGTGATCAGCTCTGGCGCCGCGACCTGGACCGCCACCAACGGCAACCGCACGCTGAAACGCTCCGATCGCGACAGTCAGGCGCGCACCAGGCCGATGGTCGCAGCGGAGCTGCGCGACGAGCCGTACAAGCAGGCAACACAGCTTCCTGTGATCAAGAACTATGGACCGGCCGCTGCCCTCGTCGTGGTCATCGATCTATCGGGGCAGGGTTCACCTTGTTGAGGTGATTTGTTCGCGATATGCGACCGCGTTTTTCTTCGTGGCAACCGATCACACCCGGTTCGTCGGCCCGACGCCCAGCCGGATCACTCGTGTCGTCGACAGCCTGCGCGCCCGCGCCCTGGTCACCAAGGACGGTGTCCCCGCCGGCGCTCGCGGCAACATCGCCGTCCTCAACGGCGTCGATCTCGCCGCGATGCACTCCGCCGCGCCCCACGGCCGACGCGTGCTCGATCACGTCCCGGCCGAGGCCGTGCCGGCGCTGGCGGACGCCCTGCACCGCGTCACCGCGGCGCTCATCACTCCCGCCCGGTAGTAACGTGCATTGGGTGCAGGGTCGGCGGCTAGGAGGGCAGCCCCGTTGCGGTATCGGGAGTGCTCGCGGCCACGATGCGGGCGCTCTCCCCGTCGTGGTCCACCGATCGGCATAACCGCCTTGGGCGACAACGGTCGCCCAGGAAGAACATTTGCTCGCTAGTGTTGGCGCAACCCGTGCCGGGCACGGCTGAGATCACTGATCGGAGTGGCATGTTCGAGTACAATCCCGAGATCATCGCCGAGTTCCGCGCCAACGGCGGGCGGGTCGGCGGCAGGTTCGCCACAATGGACCTGGCGTTGTTGACCACCATCGGTGCTCGGACCGGCCTGCCGCGCACCACACCCGTTGTCTACTTCACCGACGGCGCCGCCATCTTCGTCATCGCCTCGGCCGCCGGCTCCGACCGGCATCCGGCCTGGTACCACAACCTGCTCGCCAATCCGAAACTCACTGTGGAGGTGGGCACCGATGCCTATCAGGCCGTGGCCACCTCCACCGAGGGGCAGGAGCGAACCCGACTGTTCGCCAAGGCCGTGGCCAGCCAACCGGGCTTCGGCGAGTACAAGGCGAAGACGCGGCGGCGGATCCCAGTGCTGCGGATCGAGCGAATCATCTGATGCGCTGCCGGTGGCTGCCTGGATGCGACGCACCCAGGCAGCCACCGATCGGTTGATCGCAGGCTGGGCCAACCCGCTCGCCGATTTCGCCGGCCGCGATGCCGAACTCCGGAACTGGGCCGGGATCAGCGACCCCGGCGCACTCGTGCGTGCTTTGGAGAATAGCCGCTTCACCGCGCTTCACACACGCCGACATCGGCCCCCTACACAGTCATCACCCGCAACGCCCCAACTCGGCTCATGATGTCAGCCCAACAACCCAATTCAATCGCTCTCACTGAACTCGTAATTCTTGAGCCACTCACGATTGTGCTTCTCAGCCGCCTCGGTAAAAGTGTTGCAACGCAAGGGGAACAGGTAGGTGGCCGAACCTAGGCAACGGCCACCCCTGTGCGTCGGCAATAATAGGGTCATCACTCATTCCGGTTCCCTCCGCGCCTTCCTGTGCCTCTCGAACCGAAAGCGATATGTATCAAATGAGATCATTTATCAACTCGACGGCAGTTTTCACTATGAGTCGGTTGCAGGTCGAATATGTGACGGAATCGAATCCGATAATTCAGGTTGTTGTCACGCTAGGCAATGGCCCATCTTAACACGTGGCGTGCCCTGGCGAATCGTCTGATCGGGTTAACCGTGGTAAGAACCCTCAATGTTCTACGCTCCGGTGGACAAGGAGAAGGTTGCTCGCATCTGGCGGCGCACTCCGCAAGTGATCTGACCGAGCTTGGGTCGAACCTGCCACACCTGGATGACCCCCTGCCAGCGGACGTGGAAAAGTCCGGGTGGGCGGACAGTTTGGTCCGGGTAGGCGGACATGAGATCTCCGGGTTGATGGACATGATTCCTCCGGGAC
>NZ_BAAANN010000105.1:0-2707 GCF_039529815.1 Amycolatopsis minnesotensis
GCCTGAGCACAGCCATCACCACCAGCCACCCCGACACCACCACCATCCCCACCCACCGACCCCACACCAACGAGAACCACACCCTCGCCACCGCACTCGCCACCCTGCACACCCACGGCACCCCCATCACCTGGACCACCACCACCGGAAACCACCTCAACCTCCCCACCTACCCCTTCCAACACCGCCACTACTGGGCCAAGAGCAGGCCCGAGACGGTGACCGATCCCTTGCGGTACCGCGAAACCTGGGTCTCGATCGAACCGGGTGGCGCACCCGTGTTGTCCGGTACCTGGCTCGTGATGACCTCGCCCGCGAGCCGTCACGAAGAGGCTTGCATTGCCGCACTCGAACAGTACGGCGCACGAACGATCATCCTCAGCGTAGAACCCGGCGAGGAGATCCTCGGACGGCTTCGCTTGGCAGTGGGCGACTCCCCGATTGCCGGTGTGCTTTCCCTACTGGCACTGGACGTGTCACCGCATCCCGGTTCGAGTGCGGTCCCGGCGGGCTTGGCCGCGACCGCCGAACTCGTGGCCGCCGAGGTCGACGCACCGGTCTGGGCGGTGACCTCCGGCGCGGCGCACGACCCGGACCAGGCGATGGTCTGGGGATTCGGCAGGGTCGCGGCGGCCGAATCGCCGGAGCGCTGGGGCGGGCTGATCGATCTGCCCGCAGTACTGGACGAAAGCGCCCAGCGGCGGCTCGCCGGGGTGCTGGCCGCGGCGGACGGCGAGGACGAGATCGCGTTACGGCCTTCGGGCACCTTCGCGCGCAGGCTCGTCCGCGCGCCGGGAAGTGGTGACGCGTGGCAGCCGTCGGGCACCGTCCTGATCACCGGCGGCACCGGCGCGCTCGGCGGAAGCCTCGCGAAATGGCTCGCTGTCAACGGCGCCGAGCACGTGGTGCTGACCAGCCGCAGCGGTGAAGCCGCGCCGGGAGCGGCCGAGCTGGTCGCAGACCTGACCGGGCTCGGCGTCCGGGCGACCGTGGTTGCCTGCGACGTGGCCGAGCGCGCCGCCGTGGCCGATCTGTTCGAACGCCTCACCGGCGAGGGTAGTGCGCTGACCGCGGTGTTCCACGCCGCCGGGGTGCTCGACGACGGCATGATCGCCGCGCAGGACGTGGCGAAGTTCGCCACCGTGCTCCGGGCGAAGGCCACCGCCGCGTCGAACCTCCACGAGTGCACAAAGGACCTGGACCTCGCCGCGTTCGTGCTGTACTCCTCGACCGCGGGAACCGTGGGGAACCCCGGCCAGGCCAACTACGCGGCGGCGAACGCCTGCCTGGACGCCTTGGCCCGCATGCGCCGCGAAAGCGGTCTCCCTGCCTTGTCGGTGGCGTGGGGTCCGTGGCAGGGCCCGGGGATGGCCGACGGCAACGAGACCTTGGCGGGTCGGCTGGAACACGGTGGTGTGGCGCCCTTGCGGCCGGAGGCCGCCTTCGAGGTGCTGCGCCATGCGGTGGCACAACCCGACCCGACCCTCGTGGTCGCCGACTTCGACTGGGCCCGTTTCGCGCCGGTCTACCGTGCGACGAGGCGACGCAGGCTTCTTGACCTGCTGCCCGAAGCCGCCCAACCCGAGCGCGAGCGGGGCGAGACGACTCAGCCTTCCTTCGCGGCCGCGCTGGCAGGCAAGACCGGGCCCGATCGTGAGCGGGCGATCGTCGGGTTCGTGGCCGAGCACGCCGCCGACGTGCTCGGCCACGCCTCAGCCGACGCGATCACCGGCGGGCTGGCCTTCCGCGACCTCGGTTTCGATTCGCTCACCGCAGTCGAACTGCGCAACAGGGTCAACGCGGCGACCGGCTTGCGGCTCCCGTCGACGCTCGTGTTCGACTACCCGACACCGGCGGATCTCGCCCGGCTCATCGACGCGGAGTTCGGCGGCGAGACCTCTCCGGTGGAGGAACCCGCCGAGAGCGCGGTGGCCGCCGAAGATGCCATCGCCATCGTGGGGATGGCGTGCCGGTTGCCAGGCGGGGTGGCAGGCCCGGATGACCTGTGGCGCATCGTCTCGACGGGCACCGAGGTCGTGTCGGAGTTCCCGGCCGACCGCGGCTGGCGGGAAGACCGGATCGCGGCCAGCAGCACGCGCGCCGGTGGTTTCCTGCACGACGTCGGCGGGTTCGACGCGGAGTTCTTCGGGATCAGCCCGCGCGAGGCGGTCGCGATGGACCCGCAGCAGCGGATCCTGCTCGAAACCTCGTGGGAGCTGTTCGAACGGGCGGGCATCAGGCCGGACTCGGTGCGTGGCAGCCGCACGGGTGTCTTCATCGGCACCAGCGGCGCCGACTACGGGCTCACCGTGCGCGGCGCGGGTGAGGCGCTGGAGGGGCACGCGGGGATCGGCAACGCGGGAAGCGTGCTCTCCGGGCGGGTGGCTTACGCGTTCGGGTTCGAGGGGCCCGCGGTGACGGTGGATACCGCGTGTTCGTCCTCGCTGGTCGCGCTGCACTGGGCGATGCAGGCCCTGCGCACCGGGGAGTGTTCGCTCGCGGTCGCCGGGGGCGTGACCGTGATGTCGACCCCGGAAGGGTTCGTGGAGTTTTCGCGGCAGGGTGGGTTGTCGGCGGATGGCCGGTGCCGCGCGTTCGGCGCGGGTGCCGACGGCACCGGGTGGGGCGAGGGCGTGGGCGTGCTCCTGGTGGAGCGGTTGTCGGATGCGGTGGCGAACGGGCACGAGGTCTTGGCTGTGGTGCGGGG
>NZ_BAAANN010000106.1:0-2532 GCF_039529815.1 Amycolatopsis minnesotensis
CCGGTCCGGTGGTGTCGGTGGGGTGTGGTGTGGTGGAGCGGTTGTTGTGGTGGGTGGGGGTGTGTCCTGGTGGGGTTGCGGTGCGGGATGGGGGTGGGGTGTTGTCGTTCGCGGGGTTGGAGTGGCGGTCGCGGGTGGTGGCGTCGGGGTTGCGGGCGCGGGGTGTGGGTGCGGGTGTGCTGGTGGGGTTGGGGTTGGGTCGTGGGGTGGATGCGGTGGTGGCGATGGTGGGTGTGGTGCGGGCGGGTGCGGGGTTCGTGCCGTTGGATCCGGGGTATCCGGGGGTGATGCTGGCGGGCATGGTCGCGGACGCGGCTCCCTCGTGTGTGATCACCAGCCCGCGGTGGGCGGACCGGATCCCGGGCGGGGTGCCGGTGCTGGATCTGGCCGAGCTGGAAACCACCACGGTGGATACCGGTGTGGTGGAGGTGGATGAGCTTCCCGTGACCGGGACAAGCGCGGGTCCTGGTGGGGGTGGCGGGGTGGTGTATGTGATGTTCACGTCGGGGTCGACGGGGCGGGCGAAGGGTGTGGTGGTCGATCACGCGAATGTGGAGCACATCGTGTCGGTGTGGGACACCCGGTACGGGCTGGCGGGGTCGCGGGCGCGGTGTGTGTCGGTGTCGGGGGTGGGGGTGGATCTGTTCTTCGCTGATTTCCTGGTCTCGGTGCTCTTCGGCGGGCAGATGATCATCGCCCCGGACGAGGCGGTCGGGGACCCCGCCGCACTCGCCGAGGTGATCGACGAGCATTCGGGATCGATGATGGTGACGGTGCCCTCGATGGCCACCGCGCTGGCCGAGCACTACCACGCCACCGGCACCCGCGGGCTCGGCGGGCTCGACCTGCTCATCGTCGGCTCCGAGGGCTGGCGCACCCACGACGCCACCACCCTCACCACCCAAACCGGAACCCAACCCGAAACCCAACCCGGTGCCGGTGCCGGAACCCAACCTGGTGCTGGTGGTGGGGGTGGGGTGCGGGTGTTCAACGCCTATGGGGCGACCGAGACCACGGTGGATGCCACGGTGCACCAGGTCCGTGACGGGCGGGATGAGGCGGGGGTGTTCGTGTCGCTGGGCCGTGCGCTGGGCAACACCCGGGTCGTGGTGGTGGACCGGTGGGCGCGTCCGGTCCCGGCGGGGGTGCCGGGTGAGGTGTGGGTCGGCGGGGGTGGTGTGGCCCAGGGCTATTGGCGCCGCCCGGACTTGACCGCGGCCCGTTTCATCGCCGACCCCCACCATGTTCTGCCCGCCGGGCAGCGGTGGTACCGGACCGGGGACCGGGCCCGCTGGCGCCCCGATGGCACCCTGGAATTCCTCGGGCGCGCCGATGACCAGGTCAAGATCCGCGGGTTCCGGGTCGAGCCCGCCGCGATCGAAACCGCACTCACCACCCACCCCCACATCGCCACCGCGGCGGTCACCACCCACACCGACCCCACCGGACACACCCGCCTCATCGCCTACCTCACCCCCACCACCGACCGTGTCGAGGTGGACGTGGAACAGGTACGGGTGCATGTGGCGCGGTCGCTGCCCGCGCACGCGGTCCCGACCGGATGGATGGTCCTCGACCGGCTCCCCCTGGGACCCACCGGGAAGATCAACCGCAAAGCCCTGCCCGCACCCCACACCCACCACACCCCCGGCACCGCCGCCCCCCGGATCGCCCCCGCCACCCCGACCGAAACCACCCTGGTCCACATCTGGGCCGACGTACTGTCCCTGCCCCCCGGCTCCATCAGCGTCACCGACAACTTCTTCACCCTGGGCGGGGACTCCATCCTCAGCCTCCGCATCACCTCCCGCATCCGCACCCAACTCGGCCACACCATCAACCCCCGCCAGCTCTTCGACACCCCCACCATCACCACCCTCGCCCCCACCATCACCACCACACCCACCGCCACCACCATCACCCCCCACCCCACCACCCCCACCACACCCCTCTCCCACGCACAACAACGCCTCTGGTTCCTCCACCAATTCACCCCCAACACCACCGAATACAACTCGGCCCTGGTGCTCCGCATGCGCGGAGAACTCGACACCGGTGCGACGCACCGTTCCGTCGCCGATCTGGTGGCGCGCCACGAACAGTTGCGGACGACGTTCGACACCGTCGACGGGCGCGGCGTCCAGATCGTCGGCTCCGGCGAGAACATCGCGGTCACCGAAACCGATTTGTCCACAATAGACATATCGGTCCGCGAGGAGCGGCTGCAAAGCCGTCTCCACGAAGTGGTGTCCGAACCGTTCGACCTCCGCACCGGTCCCGTGGTCCGCGTGAACCTGGTGAAGCTGAACGCGCGCGAGCACGTCCTCGCGTTCGTCATCCACCACATCGCGACGGACGGCTGGTCGATGCGACTGCTGGCGAAGGAGTTCGGGGAGTTCTACACCGGGCACGTCCACGGCACCCCGGTCGAGCTACCCCCGCTCGCGGTGCAATACACCGACTACGCCCACTGGCAACGTCAACAACCCCCCACCGCACTCGCCGAGGACCTCGCCTTCTGGAAAACCACCC
>NZ_BAAANN010000107.1:0-2278 GCF_039529815.1 Amycolatopsis minnesotensis
CGAGAAGACCGTGGCCCGTTACGTCGCGATCCGCGACGCCGGAGGCGACCCGTTCACCCCGACGCGCCGTGCTCGCGGGATCGACCCGTTCCTGGGCAAGATCGAGGAACTGGTGGCGAACTCCCAAGGCCGGATCCGGGCCGACGTCGTGCACCAGCGGCTGGTCGCGATGGGGTTCACCGGCACCGACCGCACGACCCGGCGCGCGGTCGCCGAAGCGAAATCCGCGTGGAACGCCGGGCACCGCCGGAAATACCGGCCGTGGACCCCGGATCCGGGGATGTGGATGCAGTTCGACTGGGGCGAAGGCCCCCGTGTCGGCGGGCGGCGCACGCAGTTGTTCTGCGCGTGGCTGTCCTGGTCGAGGTTCCGCGTCGTGCTCCCGACATGGGATCAGACACTGGGCACTCTAGTGTCCTGTGTGGACGCTACACTGCGCCGGATCGGTGGCGCACCAACGTATTTGCTGACTGACAATGCCAGGACAGTAACGATGGACCGGGTCGCGGGAGTCCCGGTCCGCCACCCCGAGATCGTCGCCGCAGGCCGGCACTACGGCTGCAAAGTGGAGACGTGTGAGCCGTTCGACCCCGAATCCAAGGGCGGCGCCGAGCACACCGTCAAGATCGCCAAAGCGGACCTGGTGCCCACCACGGCGAACCTGCTGCCGGTCTACTCCTCGTTCACCGACCTGGCCGACGCCTGCGTCGAGTGGTGCGAGCGGGTCAACGCCCGGCCCCACCGCGAGACCGGGGCCGCGCCGGCCACCCGGCTGGGCGCCGAACGTCAGCACTTGCACGTCCTGCCCGCCGAGCCGCACGCGATCGCGCTCGGCGAGGAACGCCTCGTCGACGACGACCAGACGATCCGGTTCGGGTCGGTGCGCTACTCCACCCCCGACGGGCACCAGGGCAGCAAAGTCTGGGCCCGCGTCACCGGCGACGAACTGGTCATCGTCGGCGACACCACCGCCGGGCTCGCCGAGATCGCCCGGCACGTGCTGTCCACCCCGGGAACCCCGCGCATCGACGACGCGCACTACCCGCACCACCCGGGCGGGAACCTGCCCCGCCCACCGAAAATCAGGGCCCGCACCCCGGAAGAGGTCGCGTTCCTCGCCTTGGGCGAGGGCGCCCGCCGGTGGTTGGTCGAAGCCGCCGCGACCGGAGTGACCCGAATCCGGGTCAAGATGGCCCGAGCGGTGGAACTCGCCGCGATCCTGGACGCGAGCCGGGTCGACGACGCGCTGGGCTTGGCAGCGATCGCGGGCCGGTTCGCCGAGGACGACCTCGCCTCCATCCTGGACCACCTGACCTCCTCCGGGCCGCCCAGCGACGTGGTGGTGGCCGATGAGACCCACTCCGCGCAACCCGGCACCGGCGGCTGGGAGGTGTTCGGCCAGTGAGCAGCCCCAAAGCCCCCGCCCTGCCCGACGAGCTGGATCTGGTGCTGCGCCGGATGCGGCTGCCCTACCTGCGCAAAGCCGCACCCGACGTCCTCGCGACCGCGCGAGCACAACGCTGGGACCCCGCCGAGGTGCTGCGGGTCCTGCTCGGCGAGGAGGTCACCGGCCGCAACTCCGCGACCCGGCGGATGCGGCGCAAGACCGCGAACTTCCCCACCGGCAAGACCTTTTCGTCGTGGCGCGCGGAGGAGTCCTCGATTACCGAAGCGACCCAGAACTCACTGTCCACATTGGAATGGATCGGGCGGCACGAGAACCTGGCTGTCGCGGGGCCTTCGGGCACCGGAAAGTCACACTTCGTGGAAGCGTTGGCACACGCGGCGATCGAGAACGACATGCGGGTGTCCTGGTTCACCCTGGAAACCCTGACCGCCGCGGTCGGCAAAGCCAAGGTCGACGGGTCGGTGGCCCGCACAATCTCCCGGATCTGCGGGTGCGACCTGATCGTGGTCGACGATATCGGGATGCTCCCCGCGGGACAGGAAGCCGCCGAGGCGTTCTACCGCATCATCGACGCCGCTTACGAGCGCCGTTCGATCGCAGTGACCAGCAACATCCACCCCAGCGGATTCGACTCGATCATGCCGAAGACCTTGGCCACCGCGACCGTGGACAGATTGCTGCACCACGCACACCTCGTCCTCACCAAGGGCGAGAGCCACCGTCTCGCCGAAGCCATCGCCGGCAAGGGAGTGATCGCCTTGAACTAGCCGACCATCCCGGAGAACCGCTGTCCACCCACCCGGAAAAGTACCGTCCGCCAACCTGGAGACCATCTGTCCGCCCACCCGGAGTTCCCGATGACCGTTGACA
>NZ_BAAANN010000108.1:0-2169 GCF_039529815.1 Amycolatopsis minnesotensis
GGCACGTCGTTGATCTTCGCGACCCGCCTGAACCTGCCCGCGCTGCGCGGTCGCGGGGCGAGCCTGCCCCCGATCTACCGCGCACTCGTCCCCGCCCGAGCCACCGCCAAACCCGCGGAAGCGTTCGTGGACCGGCTGTCTTCGGCACCGGCGGCGGAGCGACTCCCGCTCGCGGCCGACGCCATCCGGGGCGAGGTCGCCGCGGTGCTCGGCTTCGAGTCCGGAAAGGACGTCGACCTCCGCCGGACCTTCAAGGAACTCGGCTTCGACTCGCTGACCGCGGTCGAACTGCGCAACCGCCTCGCGGGCCTGTTCGGCCGCAGGCTGCCTTCGACGCTCGTCTTCGACTACCCCGGAGTGGAGCCCCTCGCCGAGTTCCTGATCGGCGAGCTGGCACCGGCACCGGTCACCGCACCGGTTGCCGTGCGGGACGTCGCGGAGGACGACCCGGTCGTGATCGTGGGCATGGCCTGCCGGTTCCCCGGCGGGGTCACCGCGCCGGAAGACCTGTGGGGCCTGGTCGAATCGGGCTCGGACGTGCTCGGCCCGTTCCCGGCCGACCGCGGCTGGGCGGTATCGGATCGGGTCGGCGGCTTCATCTACGACGCCGCGAACTTCGACGCCGACTTCTTCGGGATCTCACCGAAGGAAGCGGTCGCGATGGACCCCGAACAGCGGATCCTCCTGGAAACCTCGTGGGAAGCGCTGGAACGCGCCGGCATCGACCCGCGCGGGCTGCGCAAGAGCGACACCGGGGTGTACCTCGGCGTGTCCTACTCCGCCTACCAGCGGGGGACTTCGGGGCTCGACGAAGGTTCGCAGGGCTTCGTGGTCACCGGCACCAGCCCGAGCGTGGCCTCGGGCCGGATCTCCTACTTCCTCGGCCTCGAAGGGCCGTCGGTGTCGGTGGACACGGCGTGCTCGTCCTCGCTGGTGTCCCTGCACCTCGCCGCGAAGGCGCTGCGGCACGGCGAGTGCTCGATGGCACTGGTCGGCGGCGCCGCGATCATGGCGACCCCGGCGCTGTACGGCGAGTTCGACCGGCAGAGCGCTTCGTCGAGCAACGGCCGGTGCAAGGCGTTCGCGGAGGCCGCCGACGGCACCGGCTGGGCCGAAGGCGCGGGCACGGTCGTACTGGAGCGGCTGTCCGACGCCCGCGCCAACGGGCACCGGGTGTTCGCGATCGTGCGGGGTTCGGCGGTGAACTCCGACGGCGCGTCGAATGGTTTGACGGCGCCGAACGGTCCGTCGCAGCAGCGGGTGATCCGTGCGGCCTTGGCGGACGCCGGGCTCACCGTGTCCGATGTGGACGCTGTCGAGGCGCACGGGACGGGCACGAAACTGGGCGACCCGATCGAGGCGCAGGCGTTGCTCGCGACGTACGGCCAGGACCGGGACCGGCCGCTGTGGCTGGGCTCGATCAAGTCGAACATCGGGCACACGCAGGCCGCCGCGGGCATGGCCGGGCTGATCAAGATGGTGGAGTCGTTGCGGCGCGGGGTGCTGGCCGCGACGTTGCACGTGGACGCACCGTCGTCGCATGTGGACTGGTCCGCCGGTGACGTGCGGCTGCTCACCGAGGCGCGTGAATGGCCGGAAACGGGTCGTGCCCGCCGGGCGGGCGTGTCGGCGTTCGGGATCTCGGGCACCAACTCGCACGTGATCCTGGAGCAGGCCCCCGTCGAGCCCGAGCCCGAGGTTTCCGAGCCGACCGGCCCGGTCCTGGTGCCGCTGTCGGCACGGGACCCGCAGGCGTTGACGAAGCAGGCGGCCGCGCTGCTGCCCGTGCTGACCGGTGCGGCGGACGTGGCCGGGGTGGCGCGGTTCCTCGGCACCCGGCGGGCCCGGTTCGACCACCGCGCCGTGGTGGTGGGCGCCGGCCGCGCGGACCTCGTCGCCGGACTGGAATCGATCGCGGGCGGAGAGCTGACCGAGACCGTTTCCGGGGTCGCGCGAGTTCGCGGCAGGACGGTGTTCGTGTTCCCCGGTCAGGGTTCGCAGTGGGCGGGTATGGCGACGGGGTTGCTGGCGTCTTCGCCGGTGTTCGCGGAGTCCATTAGGGACTGTGAGGTGGCGTTGGCGTCGTTTGTGGACTGGTCGCTGACCGAGGTGCTCACCGGGGTCGAGGGTGCGCCGGGGCTGGACCGGGTGGATGTGGTGCAGCCGGTG
>NZ_BAAANN010000109.1:0-2145 GCF_039529815.1 Amycolatopsis minnesotensis
CGCCGACAACCCCGACCCCGACGCCGCCGACAGCACCCACGGCACCACCCCACCCGACACCGCAACATCCCCGCCCTCAGACTCCACACCAGACTCCACACCGGACTCCGCAATGGACTCCGCAACGGACTCTGTCACCGGTGGGGCTTGTTCCAGGATCACGTGTGCGTTGGTGCCACTGATCCCGAACGATGACACCCCAGCCCGGCGAGGACGTCCCGTCTCCGGCCAGGGCCGGGCCTCGGTCAGCAACTCCACCGCACCCGTGGACCACTCCACATGCCCGGTCGGCTCATCCACGTGCAAGGTCTCCGGCAACACCCCATGCCGCATCGCCAGCACCATCTTGATCACACCGGCCACCCCCGCCGCCGCCTGCGTATGACCCAGGTTCGACTTCACCGACCCCAACCACAACGGCTCCACCCGGTCCTGTCCGTAGGTCGCCAGCAACGCCTGCGCCTCGATCGGATCCCCCAACACCGTCCCCGTGCCATGCGCCTCCACCACATCGACCTGGTCCGCCGCCAACCGCGCGTTCGCCAGCGTCTGGCGGATGACCCGCTGCTGCGCCGGTCCGCTCGGCGCGGTCATCCCGTTCGACGCGCCGTCGGAGTTCACCGCCGAACCCCGCACCACAGCCAAGACCTCGTGCCCGTTCGCCACCGCATCGGACAACCGCTCCAGCAGCAGCACACCGGCGCCTTCGGCGAACCCGGTGCCGTCAGCGGTTTCCGCGAACGAACGGCAGCGGCCATCGGGTGACAATGCGCCCTGGCGGCCGAATTCCGCGAACACGCCAGGGGTCGCCATGACCGTGACCCCGCCGGCCAGCGCCAGCGAACACTCGCCGAGGCGCAGTCCCTGGACGGCCCAGTGCACCGCCGCGAGCGACGACGAGCACGCGGTGTCCACGGTGATCGCAGGGCCTTCGAGACCGAAGCGGTAGGCGATCCGGCCGGGTACCACGCTTCCGTTGCCGTCACTACCGGGGTAGTCGTGGTACATCACGCCGGTGTAGACCCCGGTCCGGCTGCCCCGCAGGCTCGCGGGCACGATTCCCGCACTCTCGAAGGCTTCCCAGGACAGTTCCAGCATCACCCGCTGCTGGGGGTCGAGCGCGATCGCTTCGCGCGGGGCGATACCGAAGAACGCGGGGTCGAATCCCGCTATGTCACGCAGGAATCCCCCACCGGTGGTGTAGTAGGCGTCCGGTTCCGCGGAGTCGGGATCGCGCAGCGCGTTCAGGTCCCAGCCGCGGTCGGTGGGGAAACCGGAGATGGCGTCGCGGCCCTCGCTCACCAGGCGCCACAGGTCGTCCGGGCTCACCACCCCGCCGGGGTAGCGGCAGGCCATGCCCACGATCGCCACCGGCTCGCGCAGGCCGTCCGACAGCTTCCGGTTCCGCTCCCGCAGCGCTTCGGCCTCTTTGACCGAGCGGCGCAACGCGATCAGCAGTTTTTCCTCAGACACCTGAGCCCCCATCGAAATCGTCGCCACCCATCACCATGCCGATCAGCTCGTCCGCGTCCAGCGCGTCGATCGACCCGTCACCAGCTATCTCATCCGCGGCCCCCACCCCGGCCAGTTCGAGCAAACTCTCCAGCAGACCGGCTTCACGAAGGCGGTGGAGGGGAATCGCCTGCAGCGCCACGCGAACCTGCTCTTCCTCCTGGACGTCCACTTGAGACTCCGCGGGCGCCAGCTCGGCCAGGATATGGTCCGCGACCGCTTCGGAGGTGGGGCAGTCGAACACGAGGGTGGCCGGGAGCCGGAGTCCGGTGGCGGTGTTGAGCTGGTTGCGGAGTTCGGTCGCGGCGAGCGAGTCGAAGCCGAGTTCCCGGAAGGCACGATCGGGTTCGATATCCGCCCCCGAGCCATGTCCGAGCGCCCTCGCCACGTGCGACCGGACGATGTCCAGCACGACCCGCGCACGGTCCTCTTGCGACAGTGCGTCGAGGCTGGGGTGGGCGGGTTCGGGCGTCAGGGTGGGTTTGGGTGGGGCGAGGGCGTGCAGGAGTGGTGGTGTGGTCGTTTCCCGGAGTGTGGTGGTGTCGATCTGGGTGGTGATCACGACCGGTCGTGAGGTGTGCAGTGCGGTGTCGAACAGGCCGAGTGCGGTCTGTTCGGTCAGCGCGGGGAGTC
>NZ_BAAANN010000110.1:0-2115 GCF_039529815.1 Amycolatopsis minnesotensis
ATCCACCCCCTGACCACCCGACACGCACTCGAACTGTTCGACACCACCCACACCACCACCGAACCCCACCTCATCCCCGCACACCTCACCATCACGACGTCGCAGCCTTCGCCGATCCTCCGCGCCCTGGCGAAACCCGCACCGCTCGCCAGGGCGGCGGCCCGGCCGGACAGCTCCGATCTGGTCCGCGGGTTGCGTGCGCTGCCCGCAGCCGAGCAGACCAAGCAGCTGACCGCGGTCGTCCGTGGTGAGGTCGCGGACGTGCTCGGGTTCGCCGGTGCGGATGACGTTTCGCCGGCCCGGTCGTTCAACGACCTCGGGTTCGATTCGCTCACCGCGGTCGAACTGCGCAACCGGATCGCCGCGGCGAGCGGTCTCCGCCTGCCCGCGACGCTCATCTTCGACTACCCGACCCCGGCCGCGCTCGTGGAGTACCTGCGCGATGAGCTGGTCGGTGAAGTCGCGGTCCAGGCTGCCGAGGTCGTGGCGACGAGCACCGAACCGATCGCGATCGTCGGCATGGCGTGCCGGTATCCCGGCGGAGTGTCCACTCCGGACGAACTGTGGGAGCTGCTGGTGGCGGGCGGCGACGGGATCACCGCGTTCCCGACCGACCGCGGCTGGTCGCTCGACGCCTTGTCCACTTCGGACCCGGATCGTGCCGGAACGGTATACGCCAGGGAAAGCGGCTTCCTGCGGGAAGCAGCGGCTTTCGACCCGGCGTTCTTCGGCATCAGCCCTCGCGAGGCGGTGGCGATGGACCCGCAGCAGCGGCTGCTGCTGGAAACCTCGTGGGAGGCGCTTGAGCGGGCGGGGATCGACCCCGATTCGCTGCGCGGCAGCCGGACCGGTGTGTTCGCCGGCGTGATGTACCACGACTACGGGACGCAGCTCGGCACGCTGCCGGACGAGGTCGAGGGCTTCATGAGCACCGGCACCTCGGGCAGTGTCGCGTCCGGCCGGGTCGCCTACGCGCTGGGGTTGGAAGGCCCGGCGGTGACCGTGGACACGGCCTGCTCCTCGTCCCTGGTGGCTCTGCACTGGGCGGTGCAGGCGCTTCGTTCGGGGGACTGCACCCTCGCGCTCGCCGGTGGCGTCACGGTGATGGCGAATCCCGGATCGCTGATCGAGTTCAGCAGGCAGCGCGGTCTTTCGCCGGATGGCCGGTGCAAGGCGTTCGCCGCGGCCGCGGACGGCACCGGGTTCGCCGAAGGCGTCGGGGTGTTGTTGGTGGAGCGGTTGTCGGATGCGGTGGCGAGGGGGCATCGGGTGTTGGCGGTGGTGCGGGGTTCGGCGGTGAATTCCGATGGTGCGTCGAATGGCCTGACGGCGCCGAACGGTCCTTCGCAGCAACGGGTGATCCGCCAGGCCGTCGCCGCGGCGGGGTTGGGTCTGTCCGATGTGGATGTCGTGGAGGCGCACGGAACGGGGACCACGCTCGGTGATCCGATCGAGGCACAGGCACTGCTGGCGACCTACGGGCAGGATCGGGAGGACCCGTTGTGGCTGGGTTCGGTGAAGTCGAACCTCGGGCACAGCCAGGCGGCGGCCGGGGTCGCCGGTGTGATCAAGATGGTCCTCGCGATGCGGCACGGGGTGTTGCCGAAGACCTTGCACGTGGATGAGCCGTCGCCACACGTGGATTGGTCGGCGGGCGCGGTCGAACTGCTCACTGAAGCCCGGTCGTGGCCAGACAAGGGGCGGCCACGCCGGGCGGGGGTGTCGTCGTTCGGTATCAGCGGCACCAACGCCCACGTGATCATCGAGGCACCGGCGCACACGGCGGAAGAGCCCCGGGCCACCCCGGACGAGCCGCCGGTGCTGCCGCTCGTGCTGTCGGCGAAGACCGGGCCCGCGCTCCGCGCACAGGCCGAACGTCTGTGCGCCGTCCTCGAGGCGAACCCTGAACTGTCCACTGTGGATGTCGGCTATTCGCTGGCGACCACGCGTACCGCGCTCGAGCACCGGGTTGTGGTGGTGGGTGGTGGTCGTGGTGAGTTGGTGGCGGGGTTGTCGGCGTTTGTGCGGGGTGGTGTGGGTGCTGGGGTGGTTCGTGGTGGTGGTGTGGGTGTGGTGTTTTCGGGGCAGGGGTCGCAGCGGTTGGGGATGGGGCGG
>NZ_BAAANN010000111.1:0-2076 GCF_039529815.1 Amycolatopsis minnesotensis
CTGGAACACCCGCTGCCACCCGTTCACCTGGACCAAGACCGCCGATCAGATCCTGCCCCACGCCACCCGTCAACGAACCTCAGACGCGTGACACTAGTAGGTTGAAGCGAAACCGCGAGTTCGCAGCTCAGACTCTGCGGAAGTCTTTCATTCGACGAAATTCCGCGCGCCCTTCCACTTCCGCGACGCGGTGCGGTCGCACACTGTTTCGATCCACTCGTGCCCGGCCGGACACAGCCACCACACCTCCACGTCGCTGGCGACGGAGATGGTCTGCGGTGTCCAGCTCGTGTTCTTGCCCGGGTGCCACATCGCGGCAACCCGCGCGCACCGCGTGGCCAACGACCGCTCGGGTCTCACCGCGGTCAAGGCCGGGTAGCCAAGCCGGTGATCAGCGCCTGCGCGGCGGCGTTGCCAACCAGGACATCGACAGCTGCGACTCTCCTTCCCCGGCCCCGGTGGCGCGGCACTCACACCCGAGACCGCGTCGGCGTGATCGTGCGGTCAGCCGATACCGAGGACGGATTTGGCCGTGGTCCAGTCGGTCAGCATGGCGTGCTGGGCTGCGGCGAGCGTGACCTTCTTCGCACAGACCGCTTTCTTCACCGCGTTCTCTACCCGATCCTTGGAGTAGGAGTTCTGATCGCCATCATGGGGGTCCGGCCAGAGGTTCCGAGGATCGCGCGGCGCGCCACCCAATTCGAGCGGCAAGAGGTGATCGTCCTCGTAATCGCCCATGTCCGTGTCCGGCGTACAGGCGGGATCCGGCGGGGGCAGTTGCGCCTGCGAGCACCGCGCTGCGGCCGGGCGCAGTGCCTGGGTTGCGGTGCTGGCGTGCGCGGTCGGCACCACCAGGCACAGCGAACCGGCCATCGCCGCAGCGGACGCGGTGATACGCGCGACTCGAGACATCACGGGGCACAACTTCCAGAATCCGGTGTCGACAGCGTGCGCCAGTTCTGGAACGCACACCACCTGCTCCGACGGAAGGCCGTGCAGAATTTACCTGTCCCTCAACTAGTGACGTGACAAACCACGCAATGGAGCTGCAAACGTCAGGCCCGAACATGGCCCGCAGGTCGAACCACACGCCTGGCACGTATCCGGCATTCCTACTTGCCGGGGTCGGCTACGTTCCGGTCCATGCCTCGGACGGCATTCCCAGGGCTTCACGCATGTGCGAACACGGTGCGAGGGGCGACGGGCCGGGGACGCCCGCGGCGGCCCAGAACGCCCGGGCGACCGGGTCCTCGGCGAACGCGGGCATCGACCAGTCGTAGTCCGGCGCCAGCGCCCGCGCGGCCGCGGCCAGCACCGTGCCGTACCCGGTTCGCCGACGCCCCGGCTCGACCTCGAGCGCGCGCAGGTTCCCCCGGCATTCGATCCGGCACAACGCGAGCTCGATGTGCCCGAGGACCGTGGTGTCGAGCGTCAGCTCGATCCGGCCCGCCGCAGCCGGGGATGGCGGGCGGTGCCGTATGAGCGCGAGCCCAGTCCTGGGTGCGGTCTGCGGGGTGTGCTGGGCGGTCACGTCGATCTCCACCCAGCTCGCCCGGTTGGCACCCGCTGTCTGGCAGGCCAGGCACAACATCGTCGGCAGGCCAAGGGCGTGCGAGTAGCTGCCGGTCACGCCACCGACGGCGAGCTCGTGCCCGCGCGGGCACCGCGGCCACCGGCGATCGCCCCAGCGGGGCCGGACGTACTCCTCGGTCCGCCCGAACTCCCCCGCTGCTCCGCTGAGCACCACGACACACCGACCTTCCACAATTAATAACCCATTCGAACATACGTGCTATACGAGTGGTAGAGGGGTTCCCGGAGAAGTGAGGAGTGCGACATGGCCAGTGAGGTGTCGGAGACCACGGTGTCGCTGAAGAACGCGGCGATCTACGTCTACGCCGAGGGCGACCCGGCGACCTGGGGCCGATGGTTCCTCCTCCCCGACGGCAGGGTCGTCTACCAGCGCCCCTCTGGCGAGCTTGAGGTTGCCCCCGGAAACCGGACACCGGGCTTTATGCCGCGAGTGCGAGGTCTTGACGATAGCTTATGCGGGTTTCGTGGGGTGTTCGGTAGTCG
>NZ_BAAANN010000112.1:0-1942 GCF_039529815.1 Amycolatopsis minnesotensis
GTCGCCGGGTGGCCCGGGGGATCTCACCCCCGGGCTCCCACAGAACGGAACGTGACAGTCTCCCGTCATTCCGCTCTTCTCATCTAATCCATCAGAACTCGGACATCCACTCCCAGTGGTCGAAGAGCGCGGGCATCCTGTGCAGAAGCCCATGCCACCAGGCCTTGAACCTCTTGAACGTCTTGAGCCGTGCGAACTTTCTGCGACCCCACCGCATCAGGTAGGTGTTGATGCGGCGCAGGAGGCCATTCATCTCAGACCGGTAGAACTTGCCGTAGTATTGCATCCAGCCACGAATCACTGGATTCATCCACGCAGCCAGCTCCGCCAGATCATTAGTGGTACACAAGTGCAGCCGCCATCTGCGAACCGTGTGACTTTTGGCTTTGAGCGCGTCCTTGCTGATCGCCGGCAGGAACCCGGCAAACATGCTCTTGCCGTCCCTGGTCGGCGCCGTTCGGGCGCGGAACGTGAACCCGAGGAATGTGAACGACGTGCATTCAAAGTCGAACCGCCGCTTCCTGTCCTTGCAGTACACGATCTTGGTTTTGTCAGGATGCAGCCGCAACCCGACGCTGTCCATCCTCTCTACCAACGCCGCCCGCACTTGCCGGGCCTGGCGCTCAGTCGCACAATGCACCACCGCGTCATCAGCGTACCGCTCGAACTCCACTGCCGGGAACTCCCTCGTCAGTCAAGTGTCGAACGCGTAGTGCATGAAGAGATTAGCGAGGACAGGTGATACGGCTGACCCCTGAGGGGTGCCGCGGTCCCGCTCCACAGTCTTTCCGTCGGGCATGTGAATCGGCGCTGTCAGCCACCTCTTCACATATAACACCACCCATTTCTGGTCGGTGTTGACCTCCACCGCCTTGACCATGCGATCGTGATCCACCGTGTCGAAGAACTTTTGGACGTCCAGGTCGAGGACCCAGTCCTTCCGCCAGCATCTTTCTCGGCATTTCTTCACCGCATCCAGCGCGGATCGCCCCGGCCGGTACCCGTACGAGTCCTCATGGAAGATCGACTCCATACGTGGTTCCAGTTGCAGTGCAACCACAGTCTGCGCGATTCTGTCGGCCACAGTGGGAATCCCTAGTATTCTTGTCCCACCACCATGCGGCTTCGGTATTTCCACTGCCCGCACCGGAGGCGGAAAGTAGGTCCCCGACGACATCCGATTCCATATCTTGTAGAGATTATTCTTCAGATCAGTCTCGAAATCCTCGATGGACTGCCCATCCACCCCGGCGGCACCTTTGTTTCGCTTGACGCTCTTGTATGCCTCCCATACCAGTCGCTTCGATATCTGAAACGGCTTGTCTTCCGAACCCGACTTGCTCACTCGTCTCCTCCCAGGTCATCCCTGGTTGCTCGCGTGAAACAAACCACAGATGAGCCAGCCCCTTCGCTCCACTTCCATTACAGAAGCTTCATCACTACTACGAACTGGTCCGCCAGCGCAGCCGCAACGGTACTCAGCATCTTGCGGTTTCTGCCGCTCGACGCGCTCCCTCTCGCGCTTGCCGCACCCTCGCGACAAACCCGGTGTCGACTCGCGCCTTCTCGCGTTCCGTGCAGAAGCCCAGATCAGACTCACGCCGCCTGCATGCCGGACACCGCCTGGCCAATAAACGGGACACCCGCCAGACTCATCTCGGGATCGCTTTGAAACCCCGATTTTGATGCCATTTCAAGTTCTCGACACTTCATCAGCGGTTCACTCTCGTTCGTCTTCCTGATCCACACCTGACGACTCTTACGGCCGCCTTTTCCTCAACGCTCAGCACGACAGTCTTCAGCTAACGCACCTTGAGGTGGTTTGACGTCTCCCCCCGCAGGGCGACGCCGGAGGGCCAAACCTCCATCTCCCACACAGCATCACTTCAAGTACCCGCACCTACCAAACGACTCCTCTCCATGTTCGCGACACAACAAAGCC
>NZ_BAAANN010000113.1:0-1941 GCF_039529815.1 Amycolatopsis minnesotensis
CCACCGCCCGATACCGAACCCCACCATCGGCCATCAACCGACCCACAGCACCGAACCGCCCCACCCACTCATCCACCACCCCAGCACCCACCACCGGACCAGGCTCGATCACGATCACGTCGTCCTGGCCCCGCGACGTTCCCCGGTCCGGGCGACCTGTCGTCGCGGCGGCATCCTGACCGGTCGCGGGTTCTTCCACGCGATCCGGCTCGGCAGCGGGCGTTATCGCCTCCCCTTGCCCGTCGACGCCATTCGAACCGTTCTCCGCGACCTGCCCGTTCCGTTCTGCCGCGTGCTGGAGCAAAGCGGTCACGACGCGGTGTTGTGCACCGGTGTAATGCGGTTCGGCGGTAACGGTTCCCCGGAGGGACTCGGCGTCGGCGCGTAGCCGTGCGATGTCCGAGTCGTTCCACGCTTGGCGCGGGTGCGTGCCGTCGGCGATGAGGGCGGTGAGCATGGAGGTCAGGCCGTCGTGCAACCGCTGCCGGGCGCCGGTGGGTACGCCGGGGGCGGCGGGCGGGAGGTCACCTACCATCGCCTTCGCCGCCCGGGCGGCCGGACCGTTCGGATCCGCCTGGCCGTCCGCCGCGGTGATCCGCTCCGACCACCTCGACACCGCCTCCGCGCCTCGCGCGACCGCGTCGGTGTCGCCGGGCTCCGCCGGTGGCGTGGTGCTGGGTGAGGGGCCAGCGATGTCGATGCCGTAGACCGCGCTTTCCGCGTGGCCAGGCGGGTCCACGGGCGGCGGTTTCCCGATGGCTCGGGTGGGCATGAACCAGGTTCGCGTGGGCACGGGGGGACGGGGGATCGGGTGGTCCTGGCCGGTGGTGCCGTCCTGGCCGCTGAAGTAGCGGATCGTTCCGTCCGGCTCGACCTCGGCGCTGAACGCGTGGTCGCCCGACTGCATGTCGAGGAACATCACGCGCCTGCCGCCGCTGTTCCGGTAGACGGTCAGCGGGTGGGCCCACTGGGCACCAGTTCCCATGGTCAGGAACACCCCGTGCGGGGCGACGGCCGGGTCCTGCCCGAAGATCCGGGTGACGACGTCTTCCAGCGGCACATCGCGCTCGAACCGGCCCGCGAGTTCGTGTTCGAGGTAGATCGCCGGATACGGGCCGCGCAACGGCACCTCCCGGGTTTCCCCGCCCAGCAGGTGGAATCCCGCGACGGTCGCGGGCCCGCAGTTCACCCGCGCACCGGGCACGTCGTTCAGGTAGTTCTGACGGTTGATCGTCGTCAACGGGCCCAGCTCACCACGCATCCGGTGCTCACTACCCTGGTCCAGCGGCACGAACCGGTCCAGCAGATCCACCGCCAGCCGACCCACCGGATCACCCACCAGCACCACCCCACCGGAAACCCCGTTCGTGGCCGACAGGTGCTCGTCCAGTTCGGTGACCAGCACCGCCCGGACATCCGCCAGCGCCTCCGCCCGCGGACCCCCGTCCGGGATCGGATCGCGCTCCCGCAACAGAACCACGTCGACCGACAGTCCCAGTTGGTTCCGCCGCACCGGATCCATGCGGGCCATGACCCGGGTAGCGAGTTCTCCGCGCTGCGCCAGCCCCGTGCGCGTGGTCAGGTCACCGTCCGCCCACCTCGTCGTGCCGGCTCGGGTGTGGGTGATCGCGGTGTCGAACAGGTCGTCGAGCACCCCGTGCGCCAGATCCCCTTCCGGCCACGTGACCTCAGCGAGTTGCCCGAACCTGGCTGCCTGCCCGTAGGGCAACGTGGCCGCGAACCACCACGCCCGCTCACTCCCCGTGCGCTGGTCCTGATACGACAAATACCCCAACGCCTCCAGCACCGAGTGATACACCGGCCGCAACCGCTCCAGCTCCGGCCCCGACAACCCCGCCACCGGCTTGAGCCACCGCACCATCCGCACCCGATGCTCCCCCGCCACCCGCGGCGGCACCGACCGCATCCGCCCCGCGAAAA
>NZ_BAAANN010000114.1:0-1881 GCF_039529815.1 Amycolatopsis minnesotensis
CGGAGTTCGTGGAGTTGCGTCGTCGGTTGCGGGTGTTCGTGTTCCCGATGACGGTGGTGTTCGTGGTGTGGTATTTGGCGTATGTGCTGCTGGCGGATTACGCGCACGGGTTCATGGCGGCGAAGTTGTTCGGGAATGTGACGGTGGGGTTGGTTTTCGGGTTGTTGCAGTTCGTGTCGACGTTCGTGATCACGGGTTTGTACGTGCGGTACGCGAACCGGAAGCTGGACCCGGTCGCGGACACGATCCGCGCTGATCTGGAAGGGGAGACCCGATGAACACCTCTGTGCTGGCGGCGGGGGTGGCGGGGTCGAACCCGGCGCTGAACATCGCCATTTTCGCCGCGTTCGTCGCGATCACCCTGGTGATCGTGTTCCGCGCCTCCCGCAACACCAAGACCGCCTCGGACTACTACGCCGCGGGGCGGGCGTTCACCGGCCCGCAGAACGGCATCGCGATCTCCGGCGACTACCTCTCCGCGGCCTCGTTCCTCGGCATCGCCGGCGCGATCGCGATCAACGGCTACGACGGGTTCCTGTACTCCATCGGCTTCCTCGTCGCCTGGCTCGTCGCCCTGCTGCTGGTCGCGGAACTCCTGCGGAACACGGGCAAGTTCACCATGGGCGACGTCCTCGCCTTCCGCATGCGCCAGCGCCCCGTCCGCGCCGCCGCCGCGATCTCCACCCTCGCGGTGTCGTTCTTCTACCTGCTCGCCCAGATGGCCGGCGCCGGTGGCCTGGTCAACCTCCTGCTCGGCGTCACCGGCGCCGCGGGGCAGGCCGTGGTGATCGCCGTGGTCGGCGTCATCATGATCATCTACGTGCTCATCGGCGGCATGAAGGGCACCACCTGGGTCCAGATCATCAAAGCCGCCCTGCTCATCATCGGCGCCTTCGCCATGACCCTCTGGGTCCTGGGCAAGTACGGCTTCAACCTCTCCACCCTGTTCCAGCACGCCATGGACCAGCCCAAGAGCAAAGGCCAAGCCCTGCTCTCCCCCGGCGCGCAGTACGGGAAGAACGGCACCAGCAAACTCGACTTCCTCTCCCTCGGCATCGCCCTCGTCCTCGGCACCGCCGGGCTGCCCCACGTGCTGATGCGCTTCTACACCGTGCCCACCGCCCGCGACGCCCGCCGCTCCGTCGTCTGGGCCATCGGCCTGATCGGCGTGTTCTACCTGTTCACCCTCGTCCTGGGCTACGGCGCCGGCGCCCTGGTCGGACCCACCACCATCAACAACGCCCCCGGCGGCGTGAACTCCGCCGCCCCCCTGCTCGCCCAAGCACTCGGTGGCCCGGTGCTGCTGGGGTTCATCGCCGCGGTCGCCTTCGCCACCATCCTCGCCGTGGTCGCCGGACTCACCATCACCGCCTCGGCCAGCTTCGCGCACGACGTGTACGCGAACGTCATCAAACGCGGCACCACCGACTCGAAGGCCGAAGTCCGCGTCGCCCGCTACACCGCGCTGGTCATCGGCGCGGTCGCGATCATCGGCGGCATCCTGGCCAAGGACCAGAACGTCGCCTTCCTCGTCGCCCTCGCCTTCGCCGTCGCCGCCTCGGCGAACCTGCCCACCATCCTGTACTCACTGTTCTGGAAACGGTTCAACACCCAAGGCGCCCTCTGGTCCATCTACGGCGGACTCGCCATCACCATCATCCTGATCGTGTTCTCCCCCGCCGTCTCCGGCGGCACCAAACCCATGATCAAAGGCGTCGACTTCCACTGGTTCCCCCTGGAAAACCCCGGCATCGTCTCCATCCCCCTGTCCTTCCTCCTCGGCGCCGCCGGCACCCTGCTCTCCACAGAACACAACAAAGCCAAATACGCCGAAATGGAAGTCCGCGCCCTCACCGGCGCCGGAGCCGAAAAAGCCACCCC
>NZ_BAAANN010000115.1:0-1716 GCF_039529815.1 Amycolatopsis minnesotensis
TCCCATCACAGCCAAACCCGGCCGGCTCCACCACAGCGGACTCGTCCACCACCACCCTCGGCACCAGCACCACACCACCGCGCACCGCCACCTGCGGCTCACCGGTCCGCACCATGATGCCTTCGATGTCCACATCGGACAGTTCGGTGTCGGTGTCGACGAGGGCGAACTGGCCGGGGTTCTCGTTCTGCGCCGAGCGCACCAGCCCCGCCGCCGCGGCGGCCGCCGGGTCGGGGGACTCGCCGCCGGTGACCGCGGCCGCGCCGGTGGTCACCACGACCAGCCGGGACGCGGACGGGTCGGCCAGCCGCTCCTGCACCGCGCCCAGCACCTCGGCGACTGCTTCGCGCGCCGCCTCCTGCGCCGGGCGGGCCGGGTCGGTGGCCAGGCGCAGCACACGCACCGGCTCGGCGACCGGCGGCAGGCCGGACGCGGCATCCAGGCCGGTCCAGCCGACGGTGAGCGGCGGGGCGGCCGGGCGAGCGGCCGTGAGCTGATCGGTCGCGATAGGACGCATCGTGAGCGCGTCGACCCCGCCGACGACCGTGCCCCGTTCGTCGAACAGGGTGACCGTCGCGGTGTCGCCGCTTTCGCCGGGCGTGACGCGGGCCCGCAGCGCGGACCGCCCGCCGGCCGGCAGCCGGACGCCGCCCCAGGAGAACGGCAGCACCGCGCTCCCGCTCGCGCGCCCCGTGGCCGATTCCCGGTCGCCCGGTGCGGCGAGCACGTGCAGCGCCGCGTCGAACAGCGCGGGGTGCAGGCGGAACAGGCCCGCCGCCGCGGCGTCCGATGCGGGAAGCTCCACTTCGGAGAACAGTTCGTCACCGCGCCGCCAGCAGCGCTGTACGCCGCGGAACGACGGCCCGTAGTCGAGGCCCGCTTCCGACGTGCTCGCGTAAAGGGCGTCGACGCCGATTTCCGACGCACCCGAAGGCGGCCATTCGGCAAGATCCGCCTGGGGTTCCGCCGATTCGGCGGTGGTGAGGAGGCCGCTGGCGTGCAGCGTCCACGGTTCGCCTTCGGTGGCCTCCTCGGCGATCGAGAACACCTTCACGACCCTGGCCCCGTCCTCGCCGGGACCGTCGACCGCGACCTGGAGCCGGACGGCCTTGCCCGGCTGCAGGACGAGGGGAACGGCGAGGGTCAGCTCTTCGACGCGGTCGCAGTCGGTGTGCTCCAACCCCTGTGCGGCGAGTTCGACGAACGCGGTGCCGGGCAGCAGCACGGTGCCCAGCACCGCGTGGTCGGCCAGCCACGGGCAGTCCTCAAGCGACACCCTGCCACCGAAGAGCACCCCGCCCGATCCCGGCAGCTCCACTTTGGACGCGAGCAGCGGGTGGTTCGCCGCACGCAGGCCAGCCGCCTCCGGGCTGCCCGAACCGGCGAGCGACTGGCGCGGCCAGTAGTGCCGGTGCTGGAACGGGTAGGTGGGCAGCAGGTGGTGCCGGTCGGCGGTGCCGGGGTGGACCGTGGCCCAGTCCGGGTCGACGCCGTTGACGTGCGCGGTGGCCAGCGCGGTGAGGAAGTCGGTGAGCGTGCCGGTGTCCCGGCGCAGCGTGGGCAGGACCACCGCCTCGCTTCCGGTGTCCGCGACCGTTTCCTCGAGCCCGTAGGTGAGAACGGGGTGCGGGCTGATCTCGACGAACGCGTCGAAGTCGCGTTCCAGCAGGTCCCGCACCACCGGGTCGAACAGCACCTCGTGCCGCAGGTTCTCGT
>NZ_BAAANN010000116.1:0-1705 GCF_039529815.1 Amycolatopsis minnesotensis
TCGCTGTGGTGGAGTCGGTGGTGTGGGAGGGGTTGGGGGTGTGGCCTCCGGTGGGTGCGGAGGTGGTGGATGTGGGTGGTGTGTATGGGGTGTTCGCGGGGTGGGGTTATGGGTATGGGCCGGTGTTTCGGGGGTTGTGTGGTGCGTGGCGGCGTGGTGGGGAGTTGTTCGCGGAGGTGGTGTTGCCGGAGGTGGGTGATGCGGGGCGGTTTGTGGTGCATCCGGCGTTGCTGGATGCGGCGATGCATGTGACGTTGGGCGCCGGTACGGATTCCGGTGGTTCCGGTGCTGGTGCTGGTGGTGGTGGTGTGGTGATTCCGTTTGTGTGGAACGGGGTGTCGCGGGGTGTGGTGTCGGGGGTGTCGCGGGCTCGGGTGCGGGTGTGTGTGGTTGAGGGTGTCTCGGGTGGGTTGGTGCTGGAGGTGGCCGATGAGGTGGGCCGTCCGGTGTTGCGGGTCGATTCGATGGTGGGCCGGGCGATCACTCCGGAGCAGTTGCGTCCGGCCGGTGCCGACCGTGTGTACGGCCTGGACTGGATCCCCGCCTCGGCAGGCGAAGCGCCGGAATGGGGTTTTTGGTCGGAGGTGATCGCTGATGCGGAGGCACTGGTGCCGCCGGTGGTGGTGTTCGACGCTCGCGAGCCGGCCGATGGGGGTGTGCCGGTGAGGGTCCGGTCGGCGGTGGCCGGGGTTCTGGAGGTCGTGCGGCGCTGGCTCAGCGAGCCGCGATGGGCGGATGCGCGGCTGGTCGTGCTGACCAGGAACGCGGTCGGCCTGGACGGTGACACCGAAGTCCGGGTGGAGTCGGCGCCGGTATGGGGTGTGGTGCGTGCCGCGCAGGCTGAGCATCCGGGCCGGTTCGCCGTGCTCGACACCGACACCGACACCGCGGACATCACCGGTGTGACCAGCGCGCTTGCGGTGGTGGAGTCGGAGATCGCGATCCGTGGCGGGCAGGTGCTGGTGCCCCGGGTGGTCGCGTTGTCCTCGTCGGACGGGTCTGGGAGCTTGGGGTCGGGGTGTGTGCTGATCACCGGTGGTACCGGTGGGATCGGTGCGGTGCTGGCCCGGCATGTCGTGGCCGAACACGGGGTGCGGGACCTGGTGCTGGCGAGCCGCCGAGGCCCCGACGCCGACGGTGTCCCGCAACTAGTGCGGGAATTACGGGACTCCGGTGCGCGGGTGGAGGTCGTGGCGGCGGATCTGTCCAATCGCGACGCCGTGCTGGGTCTGGTCGACGGTATCGGTGACCGGTTGAGTGCGGTGGTGCATGCGGCCGGTGTCGGGGACAACGGCCTGGTCGAGTCCCTGACCCCGGAACGGATGGATCCCGTGCTGGCGGCGAAAGCGGATTCCGCCTGGTACCTGCACGAGGCCACGCTGGGCCGTGAGCTGGCGGCGTTCGTGCTGATCTCGTCCATCGGCGGTCTGCTGCTGCCCGCAGGACAGGGGAACTACGCGGCGGCCAACAACTTCCTGGACACACTCGCCACGCAACGACACAAAATGGAACTCCCCGCGACCTCGATGCTCTTCGGCCTCTGGGACATCAACACCGGCATGAGCAGCCACATCGGCGACATCGACCGGCAACGCATGCGCGCCAAGGGACTCCCCGCGCTGACCGAACAGACCGCACTCGGCCTGTTCGACACCGCACTGCACACCTCACGACCGGTCGTGATCACCACCCAGATCGACACCAC
>NZ_BAAANN010000117.1:0-1695 GCF_039529815.1 Amycolatopsis minnesotensis
TCCCATCACAGCCAAACCCGGCCGGCTCCACCACAGCGGACTCGTCCACCACCACCCTCGGCACCAGCACCACACCACCGCGCACCGCCACCTGCGGTTCACCGGCGGCGACCGCCGCGGACACCACGTCGTCCACATCGGACAGTTCGGCATCGACGTCGAGCAGCACGAAGCGGTCCGGGTGCTCGGTCTGCGCCGAGCGCACCAGGCCCCACACCGCCGCGGCGGCGGGATCGGGCGACTCGCCGGAGTTCACCGCCTGCGCGTTTCCGGTCACCACCACGAACCGCTCGGCGGAATCGGCTTCGCCGTCCGTGGCCAGCCAGTCCTGGATCGAGGCCAGCACACTGGCGACCGCGTCCCGTGCGCTGTCCGTCCGGCCGACGGTCTCCACCCGGAAGGGCACCGCTTCGGCAGGAGCCTCCTGGTCGAGCGGAAGCCAGTCGACGGTCAGCGGCGAGACGGCGGCGGCGCGCCTGCCCGCGGAAAGCTGGTCGACCGCGACGGGACGCGACACCAGGCGCTCGACCTCGGCCAGCACCGTGCCGTCGGCATCGGCGATGGTCAGCGTGATGAAGCCGGGCGAGGCGACCGCGTGCACCCTGGCCGCGGCGCGCCCGGCACTCGGCAGCCGCACACCCGCCCAGGTGAACGGCAGCGCGGCGGCGCCGTCACCGCCGGTGCCCTCCGGTGCGACGAGCGGGTGCATACCCGCGTCGAACAGCGCCGGGTGCAGCCGGAACAGGCTCGCCCCCGCCGCGTCCTCGACCGGCAGGGCGATCTCGGCGAAGAACTCGTCGCCGCGGCGCCAAGCGCGCTCGGTACCGCGGAACGCCGGGCCGTAGTCCACACCGATCGCACTGATCCGCTGGTAGAGCGCGGGCACGTCGATTTCGCCGGCCCCGGACGGCGGCCACTGCTCGAACGCGGTGCCCGCGACGGGTGCGGTTCCGGAAGCGCTGACCAGGCCGCTGGCGTGCAGGGTCCAGGGTTCGCCTTCGGCGGCGTCCTCGGCGAGCGAGAACACCTTCACCGGCCGGGCGCCGTCGGCGTCCGGTGCCTCGACCACGACCTGCACCCGCATCGCGACGCCCTGCTGAAGGATCAGCGGAACGGCGAGGGTCAGCTCGTCGACGCGGTCGCAGCCGGTGTGCCCGGCCGCGGTGGCGGCGAGTTCGACGAACGCGGTGCCCGGCAGCAGCACGGTGCCCAGCACCGCGTGATCGGCCAGCCACGGGCATTCTTCGAGCGAGACCCGGCCGCTGAGCAGGACGCTGTCGGAGTTCGGCAGTTCGACCACAGTGGACACCAGCGGGTGTGCCGTGGTGCGCAGCCCGGCCAGCTCCGCGTTGCCCGCCGCGGCACCGGACCGGCGCGGCCAGTAGTGGCGGTGCTGGAACGGGTAGGTGGGCAGGGCGTAGTGCCGGTCGGGGGCGCCGGGGTACAGGGCGTCGCCGTCGAGGTCGACGCCGTGCACCTGGGCCGTGGCCAGTGCGGTGAAGAAATCGGTCAGGGAACCGGAATCCCGGCGCAGCGTGGAGAGCACCACCGCGTCCGCGCCGGTGTCCTCGACGGTTTCCTCGAGCCCGTAGGTCAGCACGGGGTGCGGGCTGATCTCGACGAACGCGTCGAAGTCGCGTTCCAGCAGGTCCCGCACCACCGGGTCGAACAGCACCTCGTGCCGCAGGTTCTCGT
>NZ_BAAANN010000118.1:0-1578 GCF_039529815.1 Amycolatopsis minnesotensis
CAATACCGATAACTTAAGCTGTTTTATGCTATAGTTAGATATGCCGCGAGCTGGTCAGAAAAAACATATACCCGGCGACGAGGGAAAGTCGAAAGATGTGTCTATGGGGGTGTTGGCACACCTGTATCCACCCTCTCTCGTGGATTCGGTCTTGAAAGACTGCAACGCTCGCGAAGAGCGAGTTAGAGACCTTCCTCATCGTCTAGTCGTGTACTTCGTGCTCGCTTGTGCCTTGTTCATGGATCGAGGTTACCGGCTTGTGTGGGACTCGATAAACGTATCCTTGTGGAAATCACTTCCGAGAAGCTCGGAAGATCTCGATGTCGGCTCCTCGTCGGTGACAGGGCCAGCTTTGACGAAGGCACGTCAGAGACTCGGCAAGGATCCCTTGGAAGAACTGTTCCGTCGAACCGCGAACCCCTTAGCCGAAGAAGGAGGTCCGGGTTTTATTGGTGACCTCCGAGTGGTCTCGTTTGATGGAAAGACGCTTCCTGTCCCTGATTCACGTCTCAACAGAGAGCACTTCAGCTCGCAGTCGCACAAGGAGACTGCGGGATACCCGTCGGTTCGCGTGGTGTCGCTCGTCGAGTCGGGAACCCATGCCACGATCGACGCGCGAATCGGTCCAGCATCAACATCCGAGCAAAAGCTCGTGGACGACATGATCCCGTCCTTGAAGCAGGGGATGCTATGTCTGGCCGATCGTTCGTTTCCCTCGATCGATCGCTTCCTGAGAGCCATGGAGACCCGTGCTCAGTTGGCGTGGCGAGTGAGGAACGACTGGATACTGCCCGTGGTCGACGTGCTCGAACAAGGCAAGTCTTACATGAGCGTCCTCGTGGACCCCAAAAAGAAGCACAACTACGCGCGCAGGCAGATACAACGTAAGCGAACCGGAAACCTACCATCCGACTATGACCCCAAGGAACTTGTCGGAACCCCAATCCGGGTCGTGGAAGCATGGGTCGACAAACCCAGAGAATACCCGACCTCTGACAACAAAAAAGATTGGCACGGCGCATCCGGTGAACTTATCCGCATTATCACCACGGTCGACCCGGAGATCCTAACGGCAGAGGAAGTAGTAGCTCTATACGCACAGCGCTGGGAGCATGAGACCGCCTTCTCCTACCTTGGCCCTTCTCTTGTCGGCAAGGATCGGATATTGCGCTCCCAGTCACCAGACATGGTCTACCAGGAAATGTGGGCATTGCTACTCGTCTACAACGCCGTCTGCACGACCATGAAGTCAGTGGCAGAACTCCACAATGCCGATCCTGACCGGGCTAGCTTCAAAACAGCCGCAGTTCACATCCGCAACCACCTCGGCGCCGACAGCCGAGGTGATTTTTCCCCCTCTTCGCAAGGGCGCCAAGCGCCGTAAAGACCTGTGGGCAAGTTTTGTGAAGATCGTGGCTAGGTACTTGAACCCATCACGCCGAAACCGTTGCAACCCAAGACTACGAAAAAGGCCAACGCAGCGTTACCCGTCCAGGCGGCGAGACTCACCCAAGGGGTACATCGCCGCGGCACCGACCATCACATTGCGCATCAACGTCGCCTAAGTTACTGGTATTG
>NZ_BAAANN010000119.1:0-1564 GCF_039529815.1 Amycolatopsis minnesotensis
CTAGTAGTGCTTTGTTAGGTTCGTTGCGGGTTGTTGTGGTGTAACGGTTTCACGGTTTGGTGGCAGGTCAGGCACACGCCGGTCCAGGTCGCGAGGAGCATTTGCAGTTCGCGGATGACCTTGTAGAGAGTTAGGCCGGCGCAGCCGCTTTTGGGTCGCCTCGCAGCAGGGTGAGGAACAGGTGCGCGGCGGTGACCAGGGTGACGTGGCGGTGCCAGCCCTGCCAGGAGCGGCCCTCGAAGTGGTCCAGTCCCAGGCCGGTCTTGAGTTCGCGGTAGTCGTGTTCGATCCGCCAGCGGATCTTGGCGTAGCGGATGAGGTCGGCGTGTCTGGTGGTGGTGGGAAGGCTGGACAGCCAGTAGGTGACTGGTTCGGGTTCGTCGTCGGGCCATTCGGCGATCAGCCACCGTTGCGGCAGGACACCGTCGTCGCCGTCGCGGGGGACGCGGTGCCCGGCGGGCCGGACTTGCAGAAACACGAACTGTGAGGACAGCGTGCCTTTGCTGCCTTCACGCCAGCTGATGGTGCGGACAGATTCGCGGCCGGCGGCCGCGACGTGGCGGGCCAGGCTGACCGGCTCGCCGGTGTAGACGGGCGTGGTGCCGGCCGGTGGGCGGCCGCACCGGCCCGTGCCGGACCACTCCCGCGCGACGGGAACCGCCTCGCGGTTGTGCGCCAGCGCGTCGCCTTTGAGCTGCACGCTGTAGGCGATGTCCCGTTTGTCGAGCGCGGCCCGGAACTGGGCGTTGTCGCCATAACCGGCGTCGGCGACCAGCACGGGTGGCCGCAACCCGTGCTCGGCGAACTCGTCCAGCATCTCCACGGCTAGCGTCCACTTCGGACGGTGCCCTTCCTTCTCCGGAATGCCGCACCGGTTGCGCCGCGCCCTGGCGGCCTCGGTGACCGCTTCCACATCGACCTCGGCCCCCGGGCGCGCCTGATCATCACCTGGCGCGGCGGCTCGTGGCGCGTTCTTCAGTGTCTTGCGCCGCTTGGCTTTGGCCGCCTTGACCGCGGCCGGACCGGCCTTGGCCGTGTCCCAGGACTCCGGCAGGAACAGCTTCCAGCCCAGTGGGCAGGATGCCGTGTCGGTGACCGCGTGCACGCTGACCCCGATCTGACAGTTGGCCACCTTGCCCAAGGTTCCGGAGTACTGCCGAGCCACACCCGGTGAACTCGCGCCGTCTTTCGGGAAGCCGCTATCGTCGACCGCCCAGGCCACCGGACCGATCGTCTCCACCGCTTTGCGGGCCAGTCGTGCCCGCACCGCGTCGGTGTCCCACGTCGAAGTGGTCACGAACTGTTGCAGCCCTTGATGATCCACCCCCAGCCGGTCCGCCATCGGCTGCATCGACTTCCGCTGCCCATCCAGCAACAACCCGCGCAGATACGTCTCACCCTTGGCCCGCTGATCAGACCGGGCCAAGGGCACGAACACCTCCGCCGCGAACGCCTCCAGACGTTGCCGGACATGGACAAGCTCATCAGGGGTCACCAGGACATGAAACCGCCCAGCCTGCCCCACGTCCTCACGACACGCCAAGACCTAACAAAGCACTACTAG
>NZ_BAAANN010000120.1:0-1449 GCF_039529815.1 Amycolatopsis minnesotensis
CGAGACGCTCCCCGCCGCGCGGGGCGCGTCGGCTCGCCGGTGGGTGGCTGGGTTGGGAGTGACCGCGCCTTCGGCGCGGGCCTCGCGGCACTCGGGGGTAGGCGGGCGAGTGGACCTTTCGTAGGCGCGCGAAGTGGGGGTGGGGGTGGGGGTGGGTCGCGGAGTGCAGTTCGCGGGCTAAACGTCGCGGGCGGGCGGGGCTGAGGTGGGGGCGGCTGGTGCAGTTCGCGGGCTAAACGTCGTGGGTGGGGGCCTTGCTTTTAGCGCTTGTGGGCCCAGGCCGCGGCGAAGCAGTAGGCGCCGAACGCCGCGAGCCCCAGCGCCACCACGGTCAGCAGCACGACGCCGAAGGGCTGGGCGGCGAGCGTCTTCAGCGCGGCGTCCAGCCCGCCCGCCTGGTTCGCGTCGGCGTTGAACCCGGCGTAGCCCAGCAGGATCGCGGTCACGGCGAAGACGACACCCTTGGCGAGGTACCCGGTGGTGCCGAGCCAGCCGACCCAGCGCTTCCTCTTCCCCGGCAACCCGGTGGCGTCGAGGTCCTCGAGGAAGGTCTGGCGCACGCCCTTGACCCCGGCGGCGACGGCGACCGCGAGCACGGCCACCGCGGCGAGCACCACCAGCGCCGGGCCCGCGGGCAGCCGGAGCAGCTCGGCGGTGAACTCCTGCTGCGCCTGGTTGCTCGATCCGCCGCCGCCGGTGCCGGTGGCGAGCCCGAAGGCGCTGACGCCGAGCGCGATCACCACGACCCCGCGGGCACCGGCACCGAGCCGCTTGCGCGTCCGCTTCCCGCCGCTGACCCAGGTGTAGCCGGTGGCGGCCATCAGGAACTGCCACAGCCCGAACGCGACCAGGCCGAGCGCGAGCACCCAGAGCAGCACCTGCCCGAACGCCGTCGAGCCCGCCTCCTGCAGCGCGCCCTTCTGGTCGGCCTGCTCCCCGCCGCCGAACGCCACCCGCAGCGCGAGGTAGGCGAGCAGGAGGTGCACCACGCCGTAACAGGCCATCCCTGCCCTGCCGAGGACGTGCGGAAGGTCGGTCTTCGCGCCTCGTGCGGCCGCGGCCGTCGTCCGGTTCATGCTTCCGGGGTACCCACTCCGGCGCGCGTGCCGCTGGGCCAGGTGGCGCAATTCGCCTCGGCAGCAGGGCGATCAGGCCCGTGGGGGAGCGGTCCGGCGACCCACCACGAACCACAGCAGGCTGCCGAGGAACGGCAGGGAACAGGCCACCAGGAACCACAGGACCTTCGCGCCGCAGCCGATGTCCGCGCCGAGGATGCCGACCAGCGCGGCCAGGAAGAAGAGCAGGAACGCACCGGCCACGGCGATCACGACCACGCTGACGAGCCCGGCACGCCGGGTGTCAGGAGCAGGTGGCGGGGTCGGCGATGACGAGGGGGTCGGTGTCGGCGCGGTGGGTGAAGGGGGTGGTGTCCTGCACGGTGAGTGCGCC
>NZ_BAAANN010000121.1:0-1367 GCF_039529815.1 Amycolatopsis minnesotensis
GGACACTCAGTGACCGATCCGTCCAACAAGCTCGGGTGGATGCTCGACGACGCCCTGCAGATGCCCGAGACGCTCTACGCGGTGCTGCTCTCGGCCGACGGGTTGCTGATCGCCCATTCGCAGCGCATCAGCACCGACGACGCCGAGCGCGTCGCGGCCGGCATGTCGGGGTTGCAGTCGCTGGCCCGCACCACGGCCGAGTTCTGCGGGGAAACCGCCGAGCAGTGGCGGCAGACGCTGACCGAGTTCGCCGGCGGCTACGTCTTCCTCGTCGCCGCGGGCCAGGGCGCCTACCTCGCCGTGTCGGCCACCAACCGGGTCGACATGGAAGGCGTCTCGTCCCGGTTGCAGCAACTCGTCCAGCGCCTCGGGCAGGAGCTCACCGCACCCGCCCGGTTCGCGCCGCAGGGTTACGGCAGTCCCGCATGACCGAACCGCGGCGGGAGCGCGCGCTGGTGCGGCCGCACGTGGTGACCGGCGGACGCTCCCACCCCACCCGCAACACGTTCGACCTCGCCACCGTCGTGGTCGCGACCAGGACACCGATCGCCGGGCTGAGCCCGGAAAAGCGCCGCATGACCGAACTGTGCCGCGGCGGGGCGCTGGCGGTCGCCGAGATCGCCGCCCACCTCGGCCTGCCCGCGAGCGTGACGAAGGTGCTGCTGTCCGATCTCGTGGACACCGGGCACATCGTCGCGCACGCCACGGTTCCCTCCGCCGATCACGCCGATCTCCAGCTACTGCAGAAGGTGCTCGATGGCCTCCGTGCTCTCACCTGACGCCGACTACGTGCCCGCGACCGTGCGCACGTCGGTGAAAATCCTCGTGGCCGGCCCGTTCGCGGTCGGCAAGACGACCTTCGTCGGCACGCTCTCGGAGATCCGGCCACTGCGCACCGAGGAGACGATGACACAGGCCGGCGCCTTCGTCGACGACCTCGCCGGGGTACCGGACAAGCAGACCACCACCGTCGCGATGGACTTCGGCAGGCTCACCCTCAACCCCGAACTCGTGCTCTACCTCTTCGGCGCACCAGGGCAGCAGCGGTTCACCCAGATGTGGAAGGACCTCTCCCACGGCGCACTCGGCGCACTGGTCCTCGCCGACCCCCGCCGCCTCGACCAGTCCTTCGAAGTCATGGACCTGCTCGAAGAACTCGGCATGCCCTACGCGGTGGCCATCAACCAGTTCGACGGCTCACCGCGCTTCCCCGAAGCCGAACTCCGCGAAGCACTCGACCTGCTCCCGCAGACCCGGCTCGTGGTCTGCGACGCACGCGACCGCGCCTCCTCGGCCACCGCGCTGATCGCCCTCGTCGACCACCTCTTCACCACCACCCGCCAGGAGCACCCGTGACCTCAGCCTTC
>NZ_BAAANN010000122.1:0-1338 GCF_039529815.1 Amycolatopsis minnesotensis
AACTCATCCGGCACCAGCCGCCGGGACAACGCATCAGCCATGGCAACGATCATGCATCATCAGCCACAACATCCATACGAGACACGCTCTTAGTGAGGAACGTCAGATGACACGAATCCAAGTAGTACTTGCACTCGCGAGTGCAGTCGCCACATCGCTCACCGCTTGCTCGGACACGGGCGATGCCACCACCCCAACTCCGACACAAAGCGCAACGACCAGTGCGCGTTCCTATTCGCCCGTACCGCCGTCACCGAGCCCGGCAGCGTCGCCAAGCTCGGCCGCACCGGCAGCCAAGACGAACCCGGCTACCGGTCATCTTCTAAAAGCAGTGGGTGAGACGTTGCTACTTACGCCTGAGACTCAGGCGACCGGCAGTGGACCTGGAACGGTAAAAGTCGTTGTGAACAAGATCTCGCGTGGCAAGAAAGGACTGTATGGTCCAACGGTCCGAATGGATGTCACGGTGGCGACCGGAAACGATCCGGAAGCCAACCACGGTGCTCATGACTTTCTGTGCAGTACTTCAAACAGCGTTGAACCCGAGAGCGGTGAAGAGGTGTCCGGAAAAGGTGGTCGTATGCTGTCGGAAAACCCACCACTTACGTTAGGAACGAATCGAACGTACCACTGCACCTTTGACGTGGAATCGCTGCATGACCATGGCTGGCTCGTGCTTGGGCCGTACGAGCTCAAGGTCGACTATCCGTATGACTTGCGCTAGCGACACCGGCGCCGAGCCCGTTCTAGCCGTCGCGCCTGGTGAACTCCATGATCTTTGCGGTCGTACGACTGGACCGTAACGCCATAGCAGCGTCCGAGGACTACCATCACAACGGCAGACCCGGGACCACCCTCGCGTGTGCGGGGAAGACACTTCTTGACCTGCGCTTCTTCTAATGAAAACTATGTTATCCGTTGCCGGGTCTTGGACACCTTGTACCCGATGCGGAGCTAACCGGCCAGGATGCCATTCCCATGTCGTCGTGAACGTGACGGTTCCGTCGATCGCCTGTGCCGCATTCATGATGCCCAGCTGGTCGCAGTCGACCTGGGGATCGTGGCATCGGCTGACAGGGCTTCCAGACTGGCTGCGGGCGGGACGCGCTCGCCAATGGGTGCCTCCATGCCTGTCGCGAAGTCAAGCATCGGGTGCGTCGCCGGTGTTCGTGCCGACTTTCTTCCAGGTTCCGCGGCCTGCTGTCAGTGAGGCCGCGGACACCATCGTCGATGTCGTCAGCTGAGGTTGCCCCTGTGAACCGGTCACCCTGATCCCAGACGCTGGTCTGGGGAAGGATGTCCCTGTGTCACGTTCGTCGAAGTATCCGGAGCAGTTCC
>NZ_BAAANN010000123.1:0-1303 GCF_039529815.1 Amycolatopsis minnesotensis
GACTCCCCGCGCTGACCGAACAGACCGCACTCGGCCTGTTCGACACCGCACTGCACACCTCACGACCGGTCGTGATCACCACCCAGATCGACACCACAGTCCTTCGCGACGCACCACCACTCCTGCACACCCTCGCCCCACCCAAAACCACCCTGACACCCGAACCCGCTCACCCCAGCCTGGCCGTTCTCGGCGCAGCGGAACGGAAACGCGCGCTGCTCGACATCGTGCGGACGAGGGTCGCCGCGGTGCTCGGGCACTCCTCCGCCACCGACATCGAACCCGATCGTGCCTTCCGGGAACTCGGCTTCGACTCGCTCGCCGCGACCGAACTCCGCAACCAGCTCAACACCGCCACCGGGCTCCGGCTCCCGGCCACCCTCGTGTTCGACTACCCCACCTCCGAAGCGGTCGCCGAATACCTGGACGCTCGGCTCTCCGGAACCGAAACCCCCGTGGTCACCGCGGTGGCGGAGCGCCCCGTGGCGGACGAGCCGATCGCGATCGTCGGGATGGCGTGCCGGTATCCCGGCGGGGTCACCTCCCCGGAAGACCTGTGGCAGCTCGTGGTCGACGGCGTGGAAACGGTTTCGGAGTTCCCCGCCGACCGCGGCTGGGACCTCGGCGCGCTGTACCACCCGGAACCCGGCCAGGACGGCAAGAGCTACACCCGCCGGGGCAGCTTCCTCTACGACGGAGCGGAATTCGACCCTGGTTTCTTCGGGATCTCGCCTCGCGAGGCGCGGTACATGGACCCGCAGCAGCGGCTGCTGCTGGAGACCTCGTGGGAGGCGCTGGAGCGGGCGGGTATCGACCAGAGCACGCTGAAGGGAAGCAGGACCGGTGTGTTCGCCGGGGTGATGTACCACGATTACGCGTTGAGCGCCGCATCGTCGGGCACCAGCGGCGGCAGCGTGATCTCCGGCCGGATCGCCTACTCCTTCGGCTTCGAGGGGCCCGCGGTCACCGTGGATACCGCGTGCTCGTCCTCGCTGGTCGCACTCCACCTGGCGGCGCAGTCGCTGCGGGCGGGTGAATGCTCCCTCGCGTTGGCAGGCGGCGTCACGATGATGGCCACGCCGGGGATGTTCGTGGAGTTCAGCAGGCAGCGCGGGTTGTCCGCGGACGGCCGGTGCAAGTCCTTCGCGGGTGCGGCGGATGGTGTCGGCTGGTCCGAAGGCGCCGGGGTGTTGTTGGTGGAGCGGCTGTCGGATGCGGTGGCGAGGGGGCATCGGGTGTTGGCGGTGGTGCGGGGTTCGGCGGTGAATTCCGATGGTGCGTCGAATGGCCTGACGGCGCCGAA
>NZ_BAAANN010000124.1:0-1296 GCF_039529815.1 Amycolatopsis minnesotensis
GCGCGTGGGAAAACAGGGGGGTTAGCGCCAGGAGGGGAGCCACATTTCGGCTTGCCAATGTGCGGTGGTGATGGCGTCGCCGTTGAGGATGGGCCAGAGCCAGGCGAAGTTGGCGACGACGAGTCCGGTGTAGAGGGCGATGGCGAGCAGTCCGGTGCCGCGGCGTTCGGCGCCGCGGCGGGCGGCGCCGAGGATCTGCCCGAGGATCAGGGTGAGCCCGAGTACGAGGAAGGCGGCCATGGGGGTGGCGTAGAAGAAGTACATCTGGCGGTCGAGGTTGACGAACCAGGGCAGGAACCCGGCGAGGTAGCCGGCCATGACCGCGGCGTAGCGCCAGTCGGCGCGGAACACGGTGCGCCACAGGCCCCAGCCCAGCATCGGCAGCGCGAGCCACCACATCGCGGGGGTGCCGATGAGCATGCTCGCGCGGACGCACTCCGACCCGCCGCACCCGGACACCGACGCCCCGGACTGGTACGAGTACAGCATCGGGCGCAGTCCCATCGGCCAGGTCCACGGTTTGGACTCCCACGGGTGCGGGCTGTCCTTCGGGGTGACCAGCGTTTCGTGGAAGTGCAGCACGTTGCCGGTGTACTCGCCCAGCGAACGCAGCGCCGAGGGCAGGAACCCCCACATGCCGGGGTCGACGTTCTTGATCTCGGTGTAGTGGCGGTCGGTCGCGGTCTCGCTGGCGAACCACGCCCAGTAACTGGCCAGGTACGCCAGCACCGGGATCGCCACGATCGCCCACAACGCCGGCGCCACATCCCGGCGCAGGGCGCCCAGCCACGGCCGCTCCACCCCCGCCGCCCGCCGCGCCGCCACATCGAAGGCGACACACAGCAACCCGAACGCGGCCATGTAGTACAGCCCCGACCACTTGATCGCGAACGTCAGCCCCACCAGCACCCCGGCCGCGAAGCGCCACCACCGGAACCCCAGCCTCGGCCCGAACCGGGTCTCGTGCACCCACCCCTGCCCCACGGCGACCGCGAGCCGCGCCCGCACCTGATCACGATCACGCAGCAGGCACGCGAACGCCCCCAACGAGAACACCGCGATGAAAATGTCCAGCATCCCCATCCGCGACTGCACATGCAGCACACCGTCACAGATCACCAGCACCCCGGCGATCCCGCCCAGCAACGTCGACCGGGTCAACCGCCGCGCGATCACGACCGTCAACGCGATGACCACCGTGCCCGCCAACGCGGGCACCACCCGCCACCCCCACCCGTTATAACCGAACACCAGCTCACCGACCGCGATCAACTGCTTCGCCAACGGCGGATGCAC
>NZ_BAAANN010000125.1:0-1267 GCF_039529815.1 Amycolatopsis minnesotensis
TGAGGTTGCCCCTGTGAACCGGTCACCCTGATCCCAGACGCTGGTCTGGGGAAGGATGTCCCTGTGTCACGTTCGTCGAAGTATCCGGAGCAGTTCCGCAAGGACGCGGTCGAGTTGGTTCGTTCCTCGGATCGTCCGTTGCGTCAGGTCGCCCGCGAGCTCGGGGTGAACCATGAGACCCTGCGTAACTGGGTCAAGATCGCTGAACGCGCCCAGGCGAAGCCGTTCAACGCGGCCTCGGCGGTGTCGGAGGACGAGCTGCGTGCGCTGCGCAAGCGGGTGGCGGAACTCGAGTTGGAGAAGGAGATTCTCCGTAAGGCAGCCGCCTATTTCGCCAAGGAGATGGGTCGTTGACCCACAGCTACAGGTTCATCTCCGAACACCGCGCCACCTTCGGCGTCGCCCGGCTGTGCCGAGTCCTCGATGTTCGTCGCCCTGGGTTCTACGAATGGCTCGCCGCGGCCCCCGCACGGGCCGAACAGGCCGCCCGGGACGACCAGCTGGCCGCGGAGATCGTCGAGGTCCACGCCGAGCATCGTGGCGCGTACGGCCGTCCGCGGGTCACCGTCGAGCTGCGTCGCCGTGGCCGGCGGGTCAACCACAAACGCGTCGAGCGGATCATGCGCGAGCGCGGGATCACCGGCGTCACCCGGCGCCGGCGTCGCTCGCTGACCAAGCAGGACACGGCCGTCGCACCAGCACCGGATCTGATCGGCCGGGACTTCACCGCCGACGCGCCTGGCGAACGGTTCGTCGGCGACATCACCTATCTGCCCACCCAGGAAGGCTGGCTGTATCTGGCTACCGTGATCGATCTGTACAGCCGGGAAGTGGTCGGCCACGCGATGGCCGGGCACATGCGCGCGGAACTGGTATGCAACGCGATCACTCTCGCCACCGGCCGAGGCCTGTCCAGCGCGGACGCGGTCTTTCACTCCGATCGCGGTACCCAGTACACCTCGGCCGAGTTCCGCGGCACGCTCGACGCTGCGGGCATCCGTCCGTCGATGGGGCGTGTCGGCTCGTGCTACGACAACGCGGTCGCGGAGTCGTTCTTCGCCACCCTCAAAACCGAGATCGGAACTCAGGTCTGGGCCAGCCGAGATGACGCCCGACGAGCCGTCTTCGCCTACCTCGGCTACTACAACCACGACCGTCTACATTCGACACTCGACTACCGAACACCCCACGAAACCCGCATAAGCTATCGTCAAGACCTCGCACTCGCGGCATAAAGCCCGGTGTCCGGTTTCCGGGGGCAACCTCA
>NZ_BAAANN010000126.1:0-1154 GCF_039529815.1 Amycolatopsis minnesotensis
TGGGTGGGGATGGTGGTGGTGTCGGGGTGGCTGGTGGTGATGGCTGTGCTCAGGCTGGTTCCGGGTCCGGCTTCCAGGAACGTGGTGATTCCTCGTGTGTGGGCGGTGGTGATGGCGTCGGCGAAACGGACGGTGCCTCGGATTTGGTGGACCCAGTACTCCGGTGAGCGGGCCTGCTCGCCGGTGAGGGTTTCACCGGTGACCGTGGAGATGATCGGAATCGACGGAGACCGGTAGGTCAGGGTGCGTGCCACTTCGAGGAAGGGTTCCAGGGCTGGGTCCATCAACGGGGTGTGGAAGGCGTGCGAGACCCGCAACCAGTGGACCTGGTATCGGTCACACTGCTCGACGATGTGGGTGACGGCGTCGCGTGTACCGGCGAGGACGACGCTTCCTGGGGTGTTGATCGCTGCGGTCCACACGCCTTCCGCGGGCAGCTCGATCTCCGGTGGTGTCCCGTCGGGGCTGGTGAGTGACACCATCACCCCGCCGGTGGGCAGTGCCTGCATCAACCGGGCCCGTGCCGCCACCAGACGGCACCCATCGGACAGGGACAGCACACCCGATACCACCGCGGCAGCCAGCTCACCCACGGAATGTCCGATCAGCACCTCCGGAACCACACCGGTGGCGAGCAACTGCCGCAGCAACGCGACCTCGACCGCGAACAACGCGGGCTGGGCACACCCCGTCCGATTCAGCGCATCCGCGTCCGAACCCCACATCACCTCCCGCAACGAACAACCCAGCAGCCCGTCGAGTAACACGCAGACCTCGTTGAACGCCGCCGCGAAAACCGGGCACGACTCCGCCAGCTCGTGTCCCATACCCAACCGCTGTGCACCTTGGCCTGGTAGCACCACCGCTACCCGTGACGGGCCAGCGACGCCTCGCACCACACCCGCCGCATCCCCACCACCAGCCACAACCCCCAACCCCGACACGAGTTCTTCCCGATCCCGACCCAAAACGACAGCACGGTGCGAGAACAGTGTCCGGGCTCGCACCAGCGCCGCACCCACCTCGCCGACACCCGCATCCGAACCGTGCACAAAGGACAGCAACCGCGACGCCTGCTCCCGCACCACCATCTCCGACCGGCCCGAAAGCACCCACGCACCGACCCCACCCACACCACACTCCACACCAGACTC
>NZ_BAAANN010000127.1:0-1127 GCF_039529815.1 Amycolatopsis minnesotensis
GGGGGTGGCTGTGAAACCTGCCTCACGGGCGGCGGGTGTGTCGCATCAGACGGGGCGGCGGTGGTTCGCCGATGCTGGTGGGGTGATCGGTAACGCGCCTGGTGCGCTGGGGAATCGGTATCTGTCGTTGGCGGAGCGGGAGGAGATCTCGCTGGGCCTGGCGCGTGGGGAGAGTATGCAGGCGATCGCGTGCACGCTGGGCCGGAATGTCTCGACGGTCAGCCGGGAGATCGGCCGTAACGGTGGTGTGGAGTCGTATCGGGCGCATCTGGCCGAGCGCGCGGCGCGGGAGCGGGCGCGGCGGCCGAAGGTGGCCAAGCTCGCCGAGTCCGTCCACGGCGAGTTGCGGGAGTATGTGCAGGCACGGTTGGAGGATCGGTGGTCACCGGAGCAGATCTCGGCCAGGCTGAGGAAGGATTTCCCCGACCGGCCGGAGATGTGGGTGTCACACGAGACGATCTACCAGTCGCTGTATGTGCAGTCGAGGGGCGCGCTACGCCGGGAGCTGACCCGGTGCCTGCGCACCGGGCGGGCGCTACGCCGCCCGCACCGCCAGGCCCACGCCCGCCAGCCCCGGATCCCGAACCTGGTCGAGATCTCCCAGCGCCCGCCCGAGGCCGCTGACCGGGCCTTTCCGGGGCACTGGGAGGGTGATCTGATCCTCGGGGCCGCCAACGGCTCGGCGATCGGCACCCTGGTCGACCGCACGACCCGGTTCTGCCTGCTGCTGCACCTGCCCCACGGCCACGACGCCATCGCGGTCCGCGACGCGATGATCACCGCGATCCGGACCCTGCCCGCAGCGTTGACGAAGTCGCTGACCTGGGACCGCGGCACCGAGATGGCCCGGCACGCCGAGATCACCCTGGCCACCGACCTCGCCATCTACTTCGCCGACCCCCACTCACCCTGGCAACGCGGCACCAACGAGAACACCAACGGCCTGCTCCGCCAGTACTTCCCCAAAGCCACCAACCTGACCCAACACACCCCCGAACACCTCGCCGCGGTCGCCGACCAACTCAACAACCGCCCCCGCAAAACCCTCAACTGGCTCACCCCCAAAGAAAAACTCACCATGCTACTGTCCTAAATAGAGCATGTTGCGACCACCGCATGAATCCGCC
>NZ_BAAANN010000128.1:0-1111 GCF_039529815.1 Amycolatopsis minnesotensis
TGTATTGACCATGGAGGTTGGGTACGGGGCGACACGTGATCGGATGATCTTGGTGTGAGGAGGGCCTCCGGGTTCGGTGTGGATTGCGACATCTGCACCTGCTACCTGGAGGCCCTCGTGACTCACGCTAACGCACCGTTGACCCCGGCCGGGAGGCTGCGCCTGGCCCGATGTGTCGTTGAGGATGGATGGCCGTTGCGTCGGGCCGCGGAACGGTTCCAGGTCTCGGTCACCACCGCCGGGCGGTGGGCTGCTCGCTTCCGCGGCCAGGGTGAGGCGGGCATGAGCGACCGCTCGTCGCGGCCGGCCACCAGCCCGAACCGGACCCCGACCCGCACCGAACGGCGGATCATCAAAGTCCGTGTCCTGCGCCGTTGGGGTCCGGCCCGCATCGCCTATCTGCTCGGCCTGAACCCCTCCACCGTGCATCGGGTCCTGACCCGCTACCGGCTGGCTCGCCTGACCCACCTCGACCGGGGCACCGGCCGCCCGGTCCGCCGCTACGAACACGCCGCCCCCGGCGATCTGGTGCACGTTGACATCAAGAAGCTGGGCAACATCCCCGACGGTGGCGGCCACAAAGTCCACGGACGTGCCGCCGGCGGGCGCAACAGTGCCGCTCACCGTGACCCGGCCCGGCCCCGCAAGATCGGTGGCCGGGCGAACCTGGGCTACAGCTACCTGCACAACGCGATCGACGACCACTCCCGCCTGGCCTACACCGAGATCCTGCCCGATGAGACGAAGGAGACCGCTGCCGCGTTCTGGGTCCGCGCGCAGGCGTTCTTCACCAGCTGCGGTATCACCGTCGCACGAGTCCTGACCGACAACGGGTCCTGCTACCGCTCACTGCTCTGGCGCGACACCCTGCGCGAAGCACAGATCGTGCACAAACGCACCCGGCCCTACCGACCGCAGACCAACGGCAAGGTGGAGCGGTTCAACCGCACCCTGCTCGACGAATGGGCCTACGCCCAGCCCTACCGCACCGAAACCCAACGCCGCGAAGCGCTACCGGACTGGCTACACACCTACAATCACCACCGCGGCCACACCGCACTCACCGGCAAACCACCCGCCAGCCGCGTCCCCAACCTCACAGGGCAATACA
>NZ_BAAANN010000129.1:0-1027 GCF_039529815.1 Amycolatopsis minnesotensis
TGAGGACCGGGCGATCTTGGAGTCGTGGACACGGTCACGGGCGATCCGGGCCAGTCATGTCGAGCGGGCTCGGATCGTGCTGGCGGTCGCGGACGGACATGGAACCTCGGGCGCGGCCCGGCTGGTCGGGGTTTCTCGTCCGACAGTGATCAAGTGGCGTGACCGGTTCGCGGTGCACGGCCTGGCGGGTTTGGACGACGAGCCTCGTTCCGGGCGCCCGAAAACCGTCGACGATGCCGGGATCATCGCCGCCACGCTCGAGCCGCCGCCGGAGGTGCTGGCGGTGACGCACTGGTCGAGCCGGCTGCTGGGCAGGCACCTCGGTATCGGGGACGCGACAGTGGCCAGGGCGTGGCGGAAGTATCACGTGCAGCCGTGGCGGCAGGAGACGTTCAAGTTCTCCACCGACCCGGAACTGGAGGCCAAAGTCCGCGACGTGGTCGGGCTCTACCTGAACCCGCCCGAGAAGGCGCTGGTGCTGTGCGTGGACGAGAAATCCCAGATTCAGGCACTCAACCGCACGGCGCCGATGCTGCCACTGCGACCCGGGCTGCCGGAGAAGGCCACCCACGACTACAAACGCAACGGAACCACGACCTTGTTCGCGGCACTGGAGATCGCGACCGGAAAGGTCACCGACCAGTGCTACGACCGGCACGGCAAAGCCGAGTTCCTCGACTTCCTCAAGAAAGTGGCCAAGGCCTACCCCCGCCGCGAACTACACGTCGTGCTGGACAACTACCACACCCACAAGCACGCCGACATCAACGACTGGCTGGCCAAGAACCCGAGAATCACGCTGCACTTCACGCCCACCTCGGGTTCCTGGCTGAACCTGGTCGAAGTCTTCTTCGGCATCATCACCCGCCAGGCCATCCGCCGCGGATCCTTCGACAACGTCAAACAACTCGTCACCGCGATCCGCGGCTTCATCGACGGCTGGAACACCCGCTGCCACCCGTTCACCTGGACCAAGACCGCCGATCAGATCCTGCCCCACGCCACCCGTCAACGAACCTCAGACGCG
>NZ_BAAANN010000130.1:0-1010 GCF_039529815.1 Amycolatopsis minnesotensis
GCTCAGCCGGGTTCGAGGAGTTCGGCCAGCCGGAGGGTGTCTTCGAGGTAGCGCTGGTAGGGGAACCCGGCCGCGATGAGTGCGGTGCGGAATTCGTCGTGGAGTGGTTTTCCGGCGGTGTGGAAGGTTTTCCGGCCGGTGTCGGTGAGGCGGACGAGTCGTCGTCGTGCGTGGTCGGGGTCGATGGTGATCTGTACCAGGCCGTCGGTTTCGAGTGGTCGTAGTGCTCGGCTGATGGCCGGGTCGGATACCGACAGTGCCTGTGCGAGCCGGTGCTGGGTGGCCGGTTCGATCTCCTCGAGTGTGCCGAGCAGCCGGATCTGGCTGTAGGTCAAGGCGTCGGGGTCGTCGGTGCGCCGCCGGGTCGCTTCGCCCAGCAGCATGACCACCCGGTGGAGCAGGTCTGCGAGTCCGTCGTCCATGAGGCCAGCATAACAGAGTGTTGACGAGTTAATATTAACCAGGTAAGACTGAGGTCATGGATTACAACACCGCTTACTTCGCCCAGTCCGCCTTCCCCCTCGTCTGGATCGTGGTGCCCGCCATCGGCGCCGCCCTCAAGGCCCGCCACGCCACCTCGCCCCGGCAACGGCTGGAGATCTGGCAGCGCTGGTGGGCGATCGGCGCCATGGGGATCGGCAGCCTGTGGATGACGGTCGCCTTCACCGCCTTCCCGGAGGTCATGGCCACCGCGATCGGCTTCAACCGGACACCGTTCCTGTTCGAGATCGCCTTCGCCAACCTCGGCCTGGCCGTCATGGGCTTCCGCGCCGCCTCGGCCTCCGCACGCGAACGCATCACCATCGGGCTCGGCGCCGGGATGTTCCTCTGGGGAGCCGTGATCGGCCACCTCTACCAGTGGTTCGCCAACGGCGTCCACAACCCCGGCAACACCGGCGGCGTTCTCGTCAACGACATCCTCATCCCCGCCGTCATGATCATCCTCGCCGTGAAATCCCGCCGGCTCGCGGCCACCCCCCAGCAGACCGCGGACATCACCGCCTGACACC
>NZ_BAAANN010000131.1:0-1010 GCF_039529815.1 Amycolatopsis minnesotensis
CGTCTCGGCTTGCGGTGGTGTTTTCGGGGCAGGGGTCTCAGCGGGTGGGGATGGGGTGGGGTTTGTCTGGGGTGTTTCCGGTGTTCGCGGCGGTGTTCGATGAGGTGTGTGGGGTGTTGGCGGGGTTGGGGTGTGAGGTGCGGGAGGTTGTGTGGGGTGGTGATGAGGAGGAGCTGAATCGGACGGGGTGGGCGCAGCCTGCGTTGTTCGCGTTGGAGGTGGCGTTGTTCCGGTTGGTGGAGTCGTGGGGTGTGCGGCCTCGGGTGGTGGCGGGTCATTCGGTGGGTGAGGTGGCGGCGGCGCATGTGGCGGGGGTGTTGTCGCTGGTGGATGCGTGCCGGTTGGTGGTGGCGCGGGGCCGGTTGATGCAGAAGTTGCCCGCGGGTGGGCGGATGGTGTCGGTGCGGGCGGGCGAGGCCGAGGTGGCGGGGTTGCTGGTGGAGGGGGTGTCGCTGGCGGCGGTGAACGGGCCGGAGTCGGTGGTGCTCTCCGGTGCCGGGGACGCGGTGGAGATCGTGGTGTCCCGGTTGGTGGAGCTGGGCCGGAAGGTGACGCCGTTGCGGGTTTCGCACGCCTTCCACTCGTCGTTGATGGACCCGATGCTCGAAGAGTTCCGGGACGTGGTGTCGGGGCTGTCGTTCGCCCCACCGACCATTCCGGTGGTGTCCACCGTGACCGGCGACCTCGCCAGCGAACAGCAGCTGTGTTCTCCGGAGTACTGGGTCGAACACGTGCGCCGCACGGTCCGGTTCCACGACGGCATGAACACCCTCACCGCACAGGGCGTCACCGCGTTCCTCGAACTCGGCCCCGACGCACCCCTGACCGCACTCGCCTCCGACAACAACGGCACCACCGTCCACACCGCAGCCCTGCGCCGCGACCACGACGAACCCACCACCCTGCTAAACGCGCTCGCCACCCTGCACGCCCACGGCACCCCCATCGACTGGCCCGCCTGGTATTCAGGCACCGGCGCACACCGAACCGACCTCCCCACCTACGCCTTC
>NZ_BAAANN010000132.1:0-965 GCF_039529815.1 Amycolatopsis minnesotensis
TGCGCGGCGGAGAGCAGGAAGCGGTCCCAGTCGCCGTCGTCGCGGCGCAGGGTCGGCACGACCGTGGCGCCGGTGGTGTTTTCGGTGTGGGTGGCGATGTCGATGGTCAGCACCGGGTGCGGGCTGATCTCGACGAACGTGCCGAGGCCCTGGGAGGCGAGGGTTTCGATGGTGCTGCTGAACTTGACCTGTTCCCGCAGGTTCCGGAACCAGTACGTCTCGTCGAGCTTCGTCCCGTCGAGCACCGCACCGTCCACAGTGGAGTGGAACGTGATGGTGCCCGAGCGTGGCGCCAAGCCGGTCAGCGCGTCCTTCAGATCCGCTTCCAGCGAATCGACCTGGGAACTGTGCGAGGCGTAGTCCACCGGAACCCGCCGAGTGCGCCAGCCCCGCTCACCACACCACGCCTCGGCCTTGTCCAACCGCTCGGTCTCCCCGGAGAGCACCACCGACGCGGGCCCGTTGACCGCCGCGATCGATATCCCGTCCGCTGTCAACGGTTCCAGGTCGGCGGCCGGGGCGGCCACCCACACCATGCCGCCCGCACCCGCCAACCGCGTGATCAGCCTCGACCGGGTCACCACGATCCGCAACGCCTCTTCCAACGTCAAAATCCCCGCCACACACGCGGCCGCGACCTCACCCTGGGAATGACCCACCACCACATCCGGCGTGACACCGACCGACTCCCACAACCGCGCCAGCGAAATCATCACCGCGCACAACACCGGCTGCACCACATCCACCGGCTCCAGCACCACCGGATCATCCGAACCCAGCACCTCCGACAACGACCACCCCACCAACCCGCCCAACACCGCGTCACACTCGGCCATCGCCTCCCCGAACACCGAAGACGACCCCCACAACAACCGCCCCATCCCCACCCACTGCGAACCCTGACCAGGGAACACGAACACCACACCACCACCAGCACCCACGGACCCGGCCACCACGTTCTCCGC
>NZ_BAAANN010000133.1:0-941 GCF_039529815.1 Amycolatopsis minnesotensis
CGCCCGTGACCGTGTCCACGACTCCAAGATCGCCCGGTCCTCACCACTGACCATCAAACCCGACGAAGACATGCCCCATCATCGCAAACCCACAGCCATAAACCAATTAACGACGCGCGACACTAGCGGCATTGCCGCCGACCGCCTGCGAAGTCGCCTGTACCGCTGGTGGGTCCGTGGCGCTCGCGTGTTTGGTGGGCACGGTGAGAGTTTCAGGCACGCCTTCGGCGCGCCGAGTGAAACTGCCGCTCCTCGGTGCCGGTCGCGTCGCTGGTCACCAACGGCAGTTCCCCACGGAACGGACAAGATGGTCACCTTCGCTGCCGTACCCGACTGGCGCTGTCACCGGCGCGCGACCGGGCCGGTCGTGCGGTGGCACGCGGCTGAGCGGTGGTGGCGCTGGGCGGTTCGGCGCCTGCCGGGTTCGGATGGCGGGCGTGTTCGTGCCGCTCTTCGCCGGGAAGTGGCTGAAGAACAAGGTTCTGTTCAGCAAATCCGCCTTGGCCACGGACCACAAGGCCGCTAAAGAGCGACGGTGTATCAGGCAACCCGGGTTAAGCGACGGGATGTGGCGGGTGATTATGGGGTTCTGCCCGGGATCTAGGTAGTCACCCTCGCTGCCGCACCCGGCTGGCCCTGCGGTCCACGCGCGACCGGCCGGTAATGTGATGGTTCGCGGTTGGCGGTGGTGGCGCAGGATAGGTCGGCGCCTGCGGTTCAGTTGGTGGGCGTGTTTGTGTTGTCCTTCGCCGAGTGGCTGAAGAACCGGGGTTTCGTCGCTCGGCCAGCGGTGGACGTAGTGGCCACTGATGGCGGCATCGGCCCTCAGGCGGCGCGGGGTTGAGCGGTGGGGCGGTTCGTCCGGGGTCTTCGCCACGGGTCGACGAACGCTGGCGGGGTGAACTCGGGTTGGCCGTTGACCATGCGGAGTGTCCAGTCGC
>NZ_BAAANN010000134.1:0-927 GCF_039529815.1 Amycolatopsis minnesotensis
GGGACGAGTCCGCCGCCGAAGATGGACATCTTGTCCTCGCGCCAGTTGACGCGGCCTTTGGCGAGGACGGCGTTGTCTTCGATGAGGTCGGCGGCGAACAGGACGTAGGAGCGGGGGAAGAACAGGACTTCGAGGGAGGCGTCCATGTCTTCGATGGTGCAGATGGCCCAGGGTTCGCCTTTTTTGTTGACGCGGCGTTCGAGGGAGGTGATGAGGCCGGAGATGATGACCTCGCCTTCCTTGGGCGGGTCGGCGAGGATGGCGGCGATGGGGCGGGGTGCATGTTTGCGCAGGATGCGTTCGGCGCCGTCGAGGGGGTGGGCGGAGACGTAGAGGCCGAGCATTTCGCGTTCGTAGGCGAGTAGCTGCTTGCGCGGGTACTCCTCCTCGCCGAACTTGAGGTGTGCCAACGGGGACGACGATGCGGTGTCTTCTCCTGCGGGCGTGGCTGTGTCATTGCCGCCGAAGAGGTCGAACTGGCCCATGGCCTGCTGGCGTTTGAGCGGGACGACGGCTTCCACGGCGTCTTCGTGGACCTGGATCATCGACAGGCGGGTGTTGCCGAGCGAGTCGAACCCGCCGGCTTTGATCAGGGATTCGACGACGCGTTTGTTGCAGGCGACGAGTTCGGACTTGTCGAGGAAGTCGGTGAAGGAGGAGTACTTGCCCTTTTCCTGGCGGGTCTTGATGACCGAGTCGACGACGTTGGCGCCGACGTTGCGGACCGCGCCCATGCCGAAGCGGATGTCGTCGCCGACGGCGGCGAAGCGCAGGGCGGACTCGTTGACGTCCGGCGGCAGCACCTTGATGCCGAGCCTGCGGCACTCGGACAGGTAGATCGCCGACTTGTCCTTGTTGTCCCCCACCGAGGTCAGCAACGCGGCCATGTACTCCGCGGTGTAGTTCGCCTTGAGGTACGCGGTCCAG
>NZ_BAAANN010000135.1:0-926 GCF_039529815.1 Amycolatopsis minnesotensis
GGTCGGAAGTTGTTGCGGCTCGAGGTTCGTAACAGTGAGACGCCGATCGAGAAGAAGCCGTCGTGGATTCGGACGCGGGCGAAGATGGGTCCGGAGTTCACGGAGTTGAAGGGCCTGGTTCGCCGTGAGGGTTTGCACACGGTGTGCGAGGAGGCGGGGTGTCCCAATATCTATGAGTGTTGGGAGGATCGGGAGGCGACGTTCCTGATCGGGGGTGATCAGTGCACGCGGCGGTGTGATTTCTGCCAGATCGACACCGGGCGTCCGGCGGAGCTGGATCGTGAGGAGCCGCGGAAGGTGGCGGAGTCGGTGCAGGCGATGGGGCTGCGCTACTCCACGGTCACCGGGGTCGCCCGTGATGACCTGGCCGATGGCGGGGCGTGGCTGTACGCGGAGACGGTGCGCCAGATCCACGGGTTGAACCCGGGTACCGGGGTGGAGTTGCTGATCCCGGACTTCAACGCCGATCCCGATCAGCTCGCGGAGGTGTTTTCGGCGCGGCCGCAGGTGCTGGCGCACAATGTGGAGACGGTGCCGCGGATCTTCAAGCGGATCCGGCCCGGGTTCCGCTACGCCCGCTCTCTGGAGGTCATCACGAAGGCTAGGGAGGCGGGTTTGGTGACGAAGTCGAACCTGATCCTGGGCATGGGCGAGACCCCGGACGAGGTCACTGGGGCGATGCGGGACCTGGTCGAGGCGGGGTGTGAGATCTTGACGATCACCCAGTACCTGCGGCCCTCGCCGCGGCACCATCCGGTGGAGCGGTGGGTCAAGCCCGAGGAGTTCGTCGACCATTCGCGGAAGGCCGAGGAGCTGGGGTTCGCCGGGGTGATGGCCGGGCCGCTGGTGCGCTCCTCCTACCGGGCCGGGCGCCTCTACGCCCAGACCGTGGCACACCGCGGCGAGGAACTCCCCGCGAACCTGGC
>NZ_BAAANN010000136.1:0-904 GCF_039529815.1 Amycolatopsis minnesotensis
GTTTGTGCGGGGTGGTGTGGGTGCTGGGGTGGTTCGTGGTGGTGGTGTGGGTGTGGTGTTTTCGGGGCAGGGGTCGCAGCGGTTGGGGATGGGGCGGGGGTTGTATGGGGTGTTTCCGGTGTTCGCGGCGGCGTTCGATGAGGTGTGCGGGCTGCTGGATGTGATGGTGGGTGCTTCGGTGCGGGAGGTGGTGTGGGGCACCGATGAGGGTGTGTTGGATCGGACGGTGTGGGCGCAGGCGGGATTGTTCGCGGTGCAGTGGGCCCAGTTCCGGTTGGTGTCCTCGTGGGGTGTGGTGCCGTCGATGGTGCTGGGGCACTCGATCGGGGAGATCACCGCGGCCACCGCGGCAGGGGTGTTCTCGTTGGAGGATGCGTGCCGGCTGGTGGCGGCGCGGGGCCGGTTGATGCAGGATCTGCCCCCGGGCGGGGTGATGGCCTCGGTCCGCGCCGGGCAGGACCGGGTGCGCGCGGTGATCGAGGGTGTCTCCGGGGTGGCGGTGGCGGCGGTCAACGGTACCGACGCGGTCGTGCTCTCCGGCACCCAGGACGCGGTGGAGCCGGTGGTGGCCTCGCTTGAGGCAGAGGGGATACGGGTGAAGTGGCTGCGGGTTTCCCATGCCTTCCACTCACCCCTGATGGATCCGATCCTCGAGCAGTTCACCCAAGAACTAGCCGACATCACCTTCCAGACACCAACGATCCCGGTGGTGTCCAACGTGACCGGAAAAATCGCCACCACCGACCAACTGTGTTCACCGGCCTACTGGGCCGAACACATCCGTGCCACCGTCCGCTTCGCCGACGGACTCGACACCCTCCACCACCACGACATCACCACCTACCTCGAACTCGGACCCGACACCACCCTCACCACCCTCACCCACAACCACCTCACCGGAGAC
>NZ_BAAANN010000137.1:0-868 GCF_039529815.1 Amycolatopsis minnesotensis
AGAGCGTGTCTCATTTGGTGAGTTTCTTGTAGCAGGTAAGCGTGGCGGCGAGGGTGAGGAAGGCGCAAAAGTGGTTGGCGTAGCGGTCATAGCGGATGGTGAGCCGGTGGTAGCCGAAGAGCCAGGCGATGGATCGTTCGATGACCCAGCGGTGTTTGCCGAGTTTCCTGCTGGACTCGATGCCTTTGCGGGCGATGCGCACGACGATGCCACGATCGCGGACCCAGTCCCGTAGGTCGGCGTGGTCGTAGGCCTTGTCGGCATGCAGTTTGCCGGGTTTGCGGCGGCGGGGCCCGCGTCGGGACTTGATCGCCGGGATCGCCATGACCAAGGGTTTGAGAGCGTAGGAGTCGTTGGTGTTCGCAGCGGATACCGCGACCGCCAGTGGCAGGCCCGCCCGGTCGGACAGGACGTGGATCTTCGATCCGGACTTGCCGCGGTCGACCGGGTTCGGGCCGGTCATGGGTCCCCTTTTTTCGCCCGAACCGATGCTCCGTCCAGGACTGCCCTGGACCAGTCGATCTCGCCTTGGCTGCCCAGTTCATCCAGGACTGCCCGGTGCAGTCGAGGCCACAGGCCGGCTTGGGTCCATTCGGTAAACCGGCGATGCGCGGTCGGCACCGTGACACCGAACGACGGTGGCAGCATCCGCCACGCACACCCGCTGGTCAGCACGTACACCACCGCGGTGAACACGGCCCGGTCGTCGACCGGCGCCCTGCCACCACCCTGCGGACGCGGCGAAAACGAGGGAATCAACGGCTCGACCAGAGCCCACAACTCATCCGGCACCAGCCGCCGGGACAACGCATCAGCCATGGCAACGATCATGCATCATCAGCCACAACATCCATACGAGACACGCTCT
>NZ_BAAANN010000138.1:0-832 GCF_039529815.1 Amycolatopsis minnesotensis
CCGCAGGTGGCGGTGCGCGGTGGTGTGGTGCTGGTGCCGAGGGTGGTGGTGGACGAGTCCGCTGTGGTGGAGCCGGCCGGGTTTGGCTGTGATGGGACGGTGGTGATCACTGGTGGTACCGGTGGGCTGGGTTCGGTGGTGGCGCGGCATTTGGTGGCTGAGCACGGGGTGCGGAACCTGTTGTTGTTGAGCCGTCGTGGTGCGCGGGCTGAGGGTGCGGGTGAGTTGTGTGCGGAGTTGGAAGCCGCGGGCACGCGGGTTTCGGCCGTGGCGTGTGATGTGGCGGACCGGGACGCGGTGCTGGCCGCGCTGGACGGGTTGTCGGTGTCGGGTGTGGTGCATGCGGCGGGTGCGCTCGATGACGGTGTCGTGGGTTCGTTGACTCCGGAGCGGGTGGACACGGTGTTCGGTCCCAAGGTGGATGCGGCCGTGGTGCTGGACGAGGTGGTCCGCGGGGCCGGGGTGCCGTTCGTGGTGTTCTCCTCGGCGGCCGGGGTGCTCGGTGGTGCCGGGCAGGGTAACTACGCGGCGGCGAACGCGTTCTTGGATGCGTTGGTGCAGCGCAGGCGCGCGGCCGGGCTGTCGGGGACGTCGCTGGCGTGGGGTCCGTGGGCCCGGGTGACCGGTCTGACCGGCACTTTGGATGCCGACGAGTTCTCCCGGATCGTCCGCAGTGGAGTGTCGCCTTTGGAGGATTCCGAAGGGCTGGCGCTGTTCGACCACGGCCTGCGCGCGGGCACGTCGTTGATCTTCGCGACCCGCCTGAACCTGCCCGCGCTGCGCGGTCGCGGGGCGAGCCTGCCCCCGATCTACCGCGCACTCGTCCCCGCCC
>NZ_BAAANN010000139.1:0-804 GCF_039529815.1 Amycolatopsis minnesotensis
GCCGGGGGCGTGAGCGACGGCGCGGTACTCAATTTCGCGTTGAACCTCGAATACCTCGAAGCGCAGTTCTACCTGCACGCGGTCACCGGGAAAGGGCTGCCGGACACCCTGACGACCGGCACCGGCACGCAGGGCGGCGTGACCGGCGGCCGTGCCGTGCGGTTCGAGTCCAGGACCGCGAAGCAGTACGCGCAGGAGATCGCCCAGGACGAGCTGGCGCACGTGCGGTTCCTGCGCACCGCGCTCGGCGGCGCCGCGGTCAGCCAGCCCGCGATCGACCTCCAGGGCAGCTTCACCGCCGCCGCGCAGGCGGCCGGGCTGGTCAAACCCGGCCACACCTTCGACGCGTTCGCCTGCGAGGAGAACTTCCTGCTCGCCGCGTTCCTGTTCGAAGACGTCGGCGTCACCGCCTACAAGGGCGCGGCACCGCTGATCGAGAACAAGACCTACCTCGAAGCCGCGGCGGGAATACTCGCCGTCGAGGCCTACCACGCGGCGAACATCCGCAGCGCCCTCTACGCCCGCGAAACCGGCCTGCTGGGCACCGGCCTGCTCGGGCGGAACCTGCGCGAAGCCAGCGTGAAACTGTCCGACGCCCGCGACAGCCTCGACGGCCCCTCCGACGACGACCAGGGCGTCGTGGACAAGCAGGGCCACGCGAACATCGTGCCCACCGACAGCAACGGCATCGCCTACAGCCGCAGCCCGGGACAGGTCCTCAACATCGTCTACCTGACCCCCAAGGCCGCCACCTCCGGCGGCTTCTTCCCCAAGGGCGTCAACGGCGAAGTGAACACCAGCGCC
>NZ_BAAANN010000140.1:0-777 GCF_039529815.1 Amycolatopsis minnesotensis
ACTCGACACCCTCCACCACCACGACATCACCACCTACCTCGAACTCGGACCCGACACCACCCTCACCACCCTCACCCACAACCACCTCACCGGAGACAACGTGACAGCGGTCGCGGCCTGCCGCGCGGGCCGGGATGAGGCCACCACGCTGGTGACGGCCCTCGGCGCGCTGCACACGGCCGGGGTCGAAGTGGACTGGCGTGCGTTCTTCGCCGCCCACGATCCGCGGGTGGTGGATCTGCCGACCTACGCCTTCCAGCGCGAGCGGTACTGGGTGAACGCCGACACGGGCGGCGGCGGTGACGCGCGGGCGATGGGCCAGGACGGTCTCGACCACCCGCTGCTGGGCGCGGTGGTGCCGAGCCCCGTCGGGGGCGGGGTCGTGCTGACCGGGCGGATTTCGCGGGAGCTTCAGCCGTGGCTCGTCGATCACGCGGTGCTGGGCCAGGTGCTGGTTCCCGGCGCGGCGTTCGTCGAAATGGCGCTGCAGGCGGCGGCCCGCGCTGGGTGCGAGTCGCTCGATGAGCTGGCCCTGGAGGCACCGCTGGTGCTGCCCGAAACCGGTTCCGTGCGGCTTCGGGTGGAAGTCGGGGCCGAGGAGCAGGGCAGGCGGCCCGTCGCGGTCCACTCGAGGCTCGAAGACGGAGAAGCTGGCGACTGGGTGCGGCACGCGACCGGGTTCGCTGTGGTGGAGTCGGTGGTGTGGGAGGGGTTGGGGGTGTGGCCTCCGGTGGGTGCGGAGGTGGTGGATGTGGGTGGTGTGTATGGGGTGTTCGC
>NZ_BAAANN010000141.1:0-738 GCF_039529815.1 Amycolatopsis minnesotensis
ACTCGGGTTGGCCGTTGACCATGCGGAGTGTCCAGTCGCTGGTGTGCAGCAGGCGATGATGCCGGGAGCACAGCAGCGTGAGATTACCCAGGTCAGTGGCGCCTCCGGCGTACCAGGGCAGCACGTGGTGTGCTTCGCAATGACGCGGCCTGCGCGAACATCCGGGAAAGCAGCACCCGCGATCGCGGATGGCGAGCATGAGCCGCATCGCCTCGGTCACCAGGCGCCTCGCCCTCCCCATCTCCAACGGCTGCCCCGCACCATCGAGGATGGCGGGAATGATTTTGCAGTCGCAGGCGAGGATGCGGGCTTCGCTGGCGGTGATGTCGGTGACCATGTCCAGACACGCCGTGCCCAGCTCCCTCTTCAGGTCAGCCAAGGGGATCGTCACGATCAGATCCGCTCGACCACCGCTGCGGTTCGGAGACTCCGGGTGACTCGCGGCGAGAGTGACTATCTCCATGAACGCGTCCCCATACCGTTCCGCCCGACCCCGCAACAGCGGATTGTCGGAAGGGTCATCCGGCTGCGACAAGGCGAGTGGGTCGAGCAGGGCGAGGGTTTTGGCGGCGGAGATCGGGTCGAGGTAGCCGTCGAACTTCGCCGAACCGTCCTTGCGCTGATGGATGTGCAGGGCACGCTTCGGTTCAGGACTCTCACGAGGCTCGGTGCCGTCGGGGTCGAGACGGCCGAGGATTTCCTTGCCCAGTGTGCCGATCTCCCCGATACCCGCATGAC
>NZ_BAAANN010000142.1:0-720 GCF_039529815.1 Amycolatopsis minnesotensis
GGCGTTGGCGTCGTTTGTGGACTGGTCGCTGACCGAGGTGCTCACCGGGGTCGAGGGTGCGCCGGGGCTGGACCGGGTGGATGTGGTGCAGCCGGTGTTGTTCGCGGTGATGGTGTCGCTGGCTCGTCTGTGGCGTTCGTATGGCGTGGAGCCTGCTGCGGTGCTGGGGCATTCGCAGGGTGAGATCGCGGCTGCGTATGTGGCGGGTGCGTTGTCGCTGGAGGATGCGGCGCGCGTGGTTTCTTTGCGCAGCAAGGCGATCCTGGCGCTCAGCGGAGCCGGGGGCATGGTGTCGGTCGCGGTGGGACGGTCGCACGCCGAAGCCCTGATCGCGGAGTGGGACGGCAGGCTGTCCGTCGCGGCGATCAACGGCGCCGGGTCGACCGTGGTCTCCGGTGAGGCCGGGGCGATCACGGAGTTCCTGGACACCTGCGAGCGGCAGGAGGTCCGTGCCCGCCGGATCCCGGTGGACTACGCCTCGCATTCGGTGCAGGTGGAAGCGATTCAGGCCGAGTTGCTGGACGTGCTGAGCGCGATCTCCCCGAAGTCCGGCGACGTGGCGTTCCACTCCACCGTGCGCGGCCGGCGGATCGACACCGTCGAGCTGGACGCGAGCTACTGGTACGAGAACCTGCGGCACGAGGTGCTGTTCGACCCGGTGGTGCGGGACCTGCTGGAACGCGACTTCGACGCGTTCGTCGAGATCAGCCCGCACCCCGT
>NZ_BAAANN010000143.1:0-675 GCF_039529815.1 Amycolatopsis minnesotensis
GTTCACCCACATCCAGAATCTTGGTCTCAAGCACCGGCAAGCGGAGTCCATAGGCAAACTTGTTCACCAGAATGAAATCCCCCACCACCAGGGTTGGCATCATGGATGCGGAGGGAATCCGGAAGGGCTCAGCAATGAAGGAGCGTAGAACGAGAACAATCAGCAACACGGGGAAAAAGGCCCGGCACCATTCCACCACCGTGGGTTCATCCGCCGCCTCGGTACGAAGACGAGCCCACCAGAGTCTATCCAGCGCCCAGACCAGACCGGTCACAAAGGTGGCAACAACCAGTATCAATGCAAGATTCATGGCAACTCCGGGCCTTCAGGCCCCCTCTCCCCACGTTTATCCATCATGGCAAGGGCCACAGCCACTGCCACTGCCAGCCCCAAGCGGCCTGAAAGCCCCTATTTCTTGTCCACCTGCAGTACAGCCAGAAAGGCCTCCTGGGGTATTTCCACCTTCCCCAGTTGCTTCATTCGTTTTTTACCTTCCTTCTGCTTTTCAAGCAACTTGCGCTTACGGCTCACATCACCGCCGTAGCACTTGGCGGTCACATTCTTTCTCAGCGCCTTCACAGTAGTCCTGGCAATAATATGATTGCCGATCGCTGCCTGAATAGCCACATCAAACATCTGCCGGGGAATGATTTCCTTCATCCGTTCACAAAGGTC
>NZ_BAAANN010000144.1:0-658 GCF_039529815.1 Amycolatopsis minnesotensis
CGGCCTGGTCCAGGCGCGTGACGGTGGTCAGATCGATATCCCCTGTGGCGTGTACCACGACGGTGCCGTCCTGCAAGGTCTCCGCCGTGACACGCGGCGACGCCTCCACCGCGGTGTCGTGGCCGGGCGGGGTCGGGTCACCGATTGCCGTGACGTCGATTGGTGCGTGATCTGGCCGCTGTGGCAGCACTGCCCGCCGGGTGCGGGCCGCTCGCGGGTCGGGCCGCACGTTCGACAGTGGTGACTTTGGGCTTTGCTTGATCAGCAGCCTGGTCTGATGTCCGCGCATGAGCGTTTTAGACTGGGCCGATGTCCGAAGAGCCACGTTCAGACGACCGGCTGGCCGTGCTGGAGGCGATCACCGACTCGGCGCTGAGTCACCTCGAGTTCGACAAGCTCCTTGTCGCGCTGCTCGAGCGCGTCCGGTCCCTGCTCGGGGTGGACACCGCGACGGTGTTGCGCCACGACGCCACCGCCGGACTGCTGAGCGCGATCTCCTCTTCCGGGATCGAGGAGGAGGTCTTCCAGGGCGTGCGCCTCCCGATCGGAACCGGATTCGCCGGCACCATCGCGGCCACCCGCCGCCCGCTGACGGTGGACCAGGTCGGTCCCGGCACGGTGCTCAACCCCCTGCTGTGGGAACGCGGCCTCAGTACCC
>NZ_BAAANN010000145.1:0-650 GCF_039529815.1 Amycolatopsis minnesotensis
TCGTCCACATCGGACTCGTCTGCTTCGGTGTCGGTGTCGGTGTCGGTGGGGTGGGGGGCTCCGGCGCGGAGTCCGGGTGGGTCTTCGCGGTGGTCGAGGGTCCAGGCCGGGTCGGCGGTGCCGAAAACGGCTCCGAGGTCGGCGGCGTGCTGCCGCAGGCGGTCGGTGGACCAGCGCGAGGTCAGGTACTCGTGCGCGACCAGACGGGCGACGGCCTCGGGCACCACCTGCTCGAGATTGGTCTCCCGCACAATCCGATCCACCTCCCGCACCGCACGATCGAACCGCTGCCACGCCTCCCGCGCCCCAGCACGCTCACCCGGCTCCAACACCCCCGGATCCCGCCGGTACAGCGAATCCAACGCATCCGAAGCCGCCACCACCTGCCCCGCACCCACCAGCACCGTCCCATCCGACCGCCGCGCCGACACCCGATCCACCGACCCCGCGAACTCCGCCCGCAACGCCCCCACATCCCGCAGAATCCGCTTCACCACCCCCTCCACCTCCCCACGAGCCGCACCCCGACGGCGCAACTCCGCCACCACACCGGCCACCGCCCGATACCGAACCCCACCATCGGCCATCAACCGACCCACAGCACCGAACCGCCCCACCCACTCATCCACCACCCCAGCACCCACCACCGG
>NZ_BAAANN010000146.1:0-628 GCF_039529815.1 Amycolatopsis minnesotensis
TGGTGTTAAGCCTAACACCAGTGCTTGGTTGTGAATCGGAGGAAAGAGTTGTGCTTGGTGAATTTGATGAGACCAAAGCAGGGGAAGTCGAGCTCATGATAGCTGAAGAGCTAAAGGTTGGCGCCACCGCTGAGGAGATAGAAGAGTTTTTTGAAAAGCATGATATAACCCATTCATATGACGAATTCTCTCAGCGGTACCAAGCGATCATTCGTGATGTACCGCGAAGCTCAAAAGCGAACCACGCGATTATTATCTATATCTATGTCAATGATCAGATGAGGCTTCAAGAATATGAAGTTGAGGATTCGTTCAGATAGTGACAAGGGGGGGGCAACGACACCCATGACTTTTCTATAACGTCTCAGCAGGTCGAAAGATTGGACCTGCTGCGAATTTCCAAGGTTGAGGGTATGGGGTAGCGTTACGCCGCATGTGCACCTGCAAGTGAGGGATAACGTTAGTGGTGGCTGGATTGATCCAGCACCCTTTTTCTCTTTGCCTTAGGAGATTGATATGAAAAAGTATATCCCCTTTGTTTTCTTGGTCGCTTTCTTTTCTTCCGCTTGTTTCAGTGGTGAAAAAGAGCGGAACAGTCTTCTAGGGCAGTGGCTGCTTCAGGGCGTCG
>NZ_BAAANN010000147.1:0-611 GCF_039529815.1 Amycolatopsis minnesotensis
GGGTGGTTTTCCAGAAGGCGAGGTCCTCGGCGAGTGCGGTGGGGGGTTGTTGACGTTGCCAGTGGGCGTAGTCGGTGTATTGCACCGCGAGCGGGGGCAGCTCGACCGGGGTGCCGTGGACGTGCCCGGTGTAGAACTCCCCGAACTCCTTCGCCAGCACGCCGAGGGACCAGCCATCCGTCGCGATGTGGTGGATCGTCAGGGACAGCACGACATCGTCGGCCGCCACCCGCAACAGCGTCCAGCGGAACACCGGACCGGCGCGGAGATCGAACGGCTTCGAGATCTCGGCGCGGAGGCTCCGGTCGAGTTCGGCCTCCCGTGCGCTTTCCCCATCCCCCGGAATGTCTATTGTGGTCAGTCGCGCGTCCAAGGTGTCGTGGACTATCTGGACGCCGCGCCCGTCGACGGTGTCGAACGTCGTCCGCAGGGGCTGGTGCCGGTCGACGATCTGCCGCAGTGCCGCTTCGGCGGCGTCGAGATCCAGCTTTCCCCGCAGCCGCAACGCGATTCCCGAGTTGTATTCGGTGGTGTTGGGGGTGAATTGGTGGAGGAACCAGAGGCGTTGTTGTGCGTGGGAGAGGGGTGTGGTGGGGGATGCGGTTGCGGAG
>NZ_BAAANN010000148.1:0-609 GCF_039529815.1 Amycolatopsis minnesotensis
GAATTCGTAGTCGCGGTCGACGGCATGAAAAGACACCAAGGCGTGGCTCAGGTCGCCACCCTCACTCTGGAGAATGAGGGTCGCTGGCGCGGCCATCAGGGGATAACACCACGGGAGAGCAAGAAAGATGACGGCAGGCATCAAAGGCCGTAGGATCCGCACGGTTTTCTCCCTCGAGAGGACGTTAAGACAGGCTAAGCCATCAGCCGGTCAATGCCAATCACGCCTCATGTGGGGCTATTCCACCGTGACGGATTTCGCCAGATTCCTTGGTTTATCCACATCCGTCCCCTTGTGGACGGCCACGTGGTAGGCCAGTAGCTGCAGGGGAATGGTGAATAGTGCCGGAGCGGTCAAGGCGCCGCCACTGCGGGGCAGGGTGATGACATGGCTGCGTTCGTCGGCCTTGAAGCCCGCTTCGGGGTCGGAGAAGACAATCAGTTCACCGCCCCGGGCCCGGACCTCTTCCAGGTTGGAGCGGATCTTGCCCAGCAGCTCATCATTGGGGGCCACGGCGATGATGGGCATATCCTCGTCCACCAGGGCCAGGGGGCCGTGCTTGAGCTCGCCGGCAGCGTAGGCCTCGGCGTGGATGTAGGAGATTTCCTT
>NZ_BAAANN010000149.1:0-594 GCF_039529815.1 Amycolatopsis minnesotensis
CGGTGACCGCGACCGCCGCTCCGCAGGCCGGCCCGGTCACCACCACCGCCGATCTCGACGGCAACGGCGAGATCGAAACCGTCACCACCACGATGGCAGGCGACAACGACCAGGTCATCTCCGCCACCGTGAACGGCGTCCCCACCTCCATCCACCTGCCCGCCGACACCCAGGCCGGCCTCCAAGCCCCCCGAGCCGCCGACCTCAACGGCGACGGCAGCCAGGAACTGCTCGTCCCCACCTCCGTCGGCGCCAACACCACCCAGTTCGCCGCACTGCACTACCACGACGGCCTCCACCAGATCGCCGGCCCCGACGACAAACCCCTCACCCTCGCCGAAGGCGGCGGCGTCGCCACCAAACTCGGCTACAACTGCTCGGACACCGAAGGCGGCGGCCGCGCCTTCGGCACCGTCACCGCCGAAGCCGACGACCTCAACGCCCCCTCCGGACAGGTGACCTACACCGGCACCCGCACCGTCTACACCCTCCGCGACGGCGCACTCACCGTGCAGGACACCACCCCCTTCACCCACCGCGCCGACACCGACCCCCTCGTCATCGCCGACCCCGCCACCTGCTCCTGACACCCGG
>NZ_BAAANN010000150.1:0-587 GCF_039529815.1 Amycolatopsis minnesotensis
GGTCTTCGGCCTCAGCGATGGGATCCACCGTGTCCAGGGGCGAGCTCGTCGAGCCAGTCAATGCGGGAGCTTCACTACTCGCTCCGGACGCCTCAATCCCGGAATTGCCGTCACTGGTGAGCGTTTGGGTGTCCTGCTCCAGGAGGGACTGTTCGAGAGCAGCAGGTTGGGGCGCTGTCCTCAATGAATCATCCTCACCGTCGGATAGATCATTGAAGCCGAAGGCGAGCGCGCTGACCACCAGGGTCAGGGCGGCCATGCTCAGGCCAACCGCTCCCCCCTGCCGGCGCCCGGGGTAGGGCAGTCGGCGAACGCGACTGGCGACCTGCCCGTCCGCCATGGCCATTGCCAGGGGGTTGCGGTCCCCTCGTGATTGCTCCAGTTTGAGGAGGGTTTCGGCATAGCCCACTCGATCGCCGGTCAGGGTTGCCGCCATGGCATCACAGGCAATCTCTCGTTCAATCCGAAGATCCCGGGAAACCCAACGCACCACGGGGTGATAGAAGAACAGGGTTTCCACTGCCGTTTGCAGGATATTGACCCAGTGGTCGAGCCGGCGCAGGTGCGCCAGCTCATGGGCCAGGACC
>NZ_BAAANN010000151.1:0-586 GCF_039529815.1 Amycolatopsis minnesotensis
TTCAAAAGTATTTGTCAACAAGCGGTCAGTATCTGGATAATTTCCTTCTAAAAGTCGTGTATAGAAGCTAATGTAGTCGCTTCTAAAAAGCATTTGACTATCAGAGAAGAAAACTTCTACCGTTTCAATATCATCTGTAAATACAGCTGCAAATTCACGTAAAGATTTACTTGGAATAACAACGTTGAAATCATTTGAAGTATTTTCCAAAGTTAATTTACGTTGGCTCATACGGTGAGAATCAGTTGCGACTGCTTTAAAGTCTTTGTGGTCACTAAGAACCATATGAACACCAGTCAAGATTGGACGGCTTTCTTGAAGACTTGCTGCAAAGGCTGTTTCAGCAATGATAGATTTCAATAGTTTTGTTTCTAAAACTAAAGGATTTTCAGTAGCCATTTCTTGAAGGCGAGGGTAAAGATCAACATCTTTTCCTTTTAAGGTAATTTCTGATTTACCACTTGTTAAAACGATTTGATGATGTTCAATTTCTTCAAAGTCTAATGTCATATCTGGAAGACTTGAAACGATATTAATAAAGAAGTTTGCTTCTAATAGTACAGCACCAGTTGAAGTAATCAATAAG
>NZ_BAAANN010000152.1:0-573 GCF_039529815.1 Amycolatopsis minnesotensis
TGCAAGCTCGACAAAAACATAACTAAATAATCTATTGCTCTTATGATGATATTTTACCAAACTAGAAAAACTAGTCCGGAATCTCACCATAAGAGCATGTATACTTGTGTATAGTAAGTTTGTTGAACTGCAACAAATACAGGAGGGACAAATGTTTTTAGCAATTAGAGAGATTAAGAAAGAAAAACTACGGTACGGCTTGATTCTGGCAGTCGTCGTCTTAATCAGTTATTTGATTTTCATTTTAAGTGCCCTGGCACTTGGGCTGGCAACAGCTAACACCGCTGCGGTGGACAGCTGGCAGTCTAAGTCCTTTGTAATGACCAAAGACGCAAATGGCAATGCTGGACAGTCATTACTGACAACAAAACAGGTTGATCAGTTAAGCGGCGAAAAAACCGCAACACTTGGCATTACACCAGTTAATATGAAAGTTGGCGGAAAACGTGAATCCGCACAATTCGTTGGGATGAATAACGACGAGTACATCGCTAAAAACCTACAATTAACCAAGGGGCACTTGCCAAAGGCAGCTAACGAAGTCGTCCTCGCTGACTCAGTTGATAAGGATAT
>NZ_BAAANN010000153.1:0-564 GCF_039529815.1 Amycolatopsis minnesotensis
GGTTCGGTGAAGGTCGATCCCGGCAAGTACATCTCGACCACCGTCACCAGCAAGGCGGGCAAGAACGGCGCCGAAAAGGTCGACCTCACCGCCACGGGCCTGCCCGACGGCGCCAAAGCCACCTTCCAGCCATCCACCATCAACTCCGGTGACACCGCCAAGCTCACCATCGAAACCGCCGCCAACACCCCCGAAAAGGACTACACCGTAACGATATCCGGCAAGGGCACCACCGAGACAGCGACCACGAAGCTCACCCTGACCGTCGGCAAGGGCACCCCCACCGGCGACGTGAAGGTCACCGTCACCCCCGGCAGCGGCACCGGACGACCCGGCATGTTCACCAACGCCACCGTCTCCGCCACCGGCACCGGCTCCCTCACCCTCTCCGCATCCGGCTCGGGACTGCCCATCCCGCCCTTCTTCAACCCCCAGGGCATTTCCTCCGGCGGCAGCTCCACCATGCAGGTCATCGCCCCCTTCCAGACAGGCACCTACCCCATCACCGTCACCGCCACCGACTCCACCGGCAAGACCGGCACCGCCACCTACACCCTCACCATC
>NZ_BAAANN010000154.1:0-564 GCF_039529815.1 Amycolatopsis minnesotensis
CCCCCGCTCGCGGTGCAATACACCGACTACGCCCACTGGCAACGTCAACAACCCCCCACCGCACTCGCCGAGGACCTCGCCTTCTGGAAAACCACCCTCGCCGACGCACCCGTACTCACCCTGCCCACCGACCACCCCCGGCCCGCCATCCGCTCCGCCGCCGGAGCCACCCACACCCTCACCCTCAACCCCGACACCATCCACCACCTCACCACCCACGCCCACACCCACGACGCCACCCTGTTCATGGCACTCACCGCCGCCACCACCATCTGGCTCTCCCGCCACACCGGCCAAACCGACATCACCCTCGGCACCGCCACCTCCGGCCGCACCCACACCGAACTCGAACCCCTCATCGGCTTCTTCGTCAACACCCTCCCCCTCCGCACCCACACCACCGAAACCCACACCTACACCCAGCACCTCACCCACATCCGCACCACCACCCTCAACGCCTACACCCACGACACCACCCCCTTCGAACGCATCGTCGACACCGCCACCCCCCACCGAGACCCCAGCCGCAACCCCCTCACCGAAGCCATGATCGTCCTCGACAAC
>NZ_BAAANN010000155.1:0-559 GCF_039529815.1 Amycolatopsis minnesotensis
ATGGCTTCGGTGGACAGCTGGCCCCGTTCCTGTTCGATCTTGTCCAGACGATCCAGCTGGCGACGCACCTGGGATTCCATGTGCTCGATACCGGTCCGGGCCACCTCGGCACTTTGCTGATGTTCCCCGGCACGGCGGCTGAACTGGTCCCAGCGCTCCTGCCATTCCGACAAGCGGGATTCTGCGGCTTCCTGTTCCCGGGCCGATTGCTCGGCTGCCTCGCGCAGACGCTCCAGGCCCGGCTCCATCTCGCCCAGACTGTTCTCGGTATCCTGAAGATACTCTTCATCCCGGCGGATATGATTGCGGGTCTGTTCCAGGGCATGCTCTGCCCGTTCCAGATCCTCGAGCTGCCGCTGGCGCATTTCGCGGGCATGCTGAATGGACTGCTCGACCCGGGTGATCTCGGCCCCGGTGCTGTAATAACGGGCCTGAACCTCGTTAAAGGCTTCACTGGCTTCGCTTTGACGTTCCCGCTCCTGCTCCAATGCGGTTTCCAGCCGTCGTTGCTCGGCGATCTCCGCCTGCATGCGGTTCTCGGTCTCGGCAAGACGCCGAT
>NZ_BAAANN010000156.1:0-542 GCF_039529815.1 Amycolatopsis minnesotensis
TGATAGAACCACCACCAAGTGCATCAGAAACTTTAGCTGAACGTTCAAGTAAGCGGCTGTGAAGATAGAAAACATCACCTGGGTAAGCCTCACGTCCTGGTGGACGACGAAGAAGAAGTGAGAGTTCACGATAAGCTACCGCTTGTTTTGATAAATCATCATAAACAATCAAAACGTGTTTTCCATTATACATAAATTCTTCTGCCATTGCCACACCAGCATAAGGAGCGATGTAAAGTAATGGAGAAGGTTGTGAAGCTGAGGCTGTCACAACGATTGTATAATCAAGAGCTCCGTATTTACGAAGTGTTTCAACTTGTGTACGAACAGTTGATTCTTTTTGACCAATAGCAACATAGATACAAATCATATCTTGTCCTTTTTGGTTCAAAATTGCATCAATCGCAACAGATGTTTTACCTGTTTGACGGTCACCGATGATTAACTCACGTTGACCACGTCCAATTGGGACCAAAGCATCAATCGCTTTAAGACCAGTTTGGAGTGGTTCAGAAACTGATTTACGTTGCATAACGCCTGGT
>NZ_BAAANN010000157.1:0-542 GCF_039529815.1 Amycolatopsis minnesotensis
CGCAGGTCCTCTTCCCGTTCCAGCACAAAACCCTGAAAGAGAAAGGGACTGTCCAGCCAGGGGCGATCCAGTCGGGCCACGTACATGCCAAGGCGCACTTCGTCGATGGGCTTGCGGATATAAGTCAAAGCGGACACCCCCTGTCCCGGACCCGTTGTCTTGGCGTCGGGCTCGAAACGCCTCATTTTAGTCTAGCATCGGCAGGGGGGGGCTCAGGGAAGAATTCCCGCCACGATTTCCAATCCTTCCCGGTCCTGGGCATCAAAGCGCTTGGGGGTTGGGGCATCGATATCAAGGACGCCAATCAACTGGCCTTCACGTAGCAGGGGGATGACGATCTCCGAGCGGCTGGCCGCATCACAGGCAATATGGCCCGGAAAGTCTTCCACGTCATCCACTACCAGGGTCTCCTGCTTTTCCGCCGCTGTTCCGCACACGCCTTCGCCCATCCGGATGCGGACACAGGCCGGTTTGCCCTGGAAGGGGCCGACCACCAGTTCGTTTCCCTTGAGCAGGTAAAAGCCCACCCAATTGACATCGGG
>NZ_BAAANN010000158.1:0-538 GCF_039529815.1 Amycolatopsis minnesotensis
GTCCGTCTGGCCGCCGCCGGCGAGGAACAGGATGTCTGGCTGCAAAGCATCGGTCCCGAACAGTGGGCACTGAGCGTGGGCGAGGAATCGCTGGCCGTGGCGCTGATGGATGTGGATCTCGATACCCTGGTGCTGGCCATCGACGGTCATGCCAAGCGCTTTGATGTACTGGCCGATGAAGACGATCTGCAGATCACCGAAGCCGGTGTGACCCATGTCCTGAAACGAATCGATCCTTACGCCGCCGCCGGTGGCCCGGCCGCCGACGAGGCCCATCCCGGCAGCCCCATGCCCGGCCGCATCGTGGCCGTGCATGTGAAGGAAGGCGACCGGGTGGAAGTGGGCGATCCCATCCTGGTGCTGGAAGGCATGAAAATGGAATTCACCGTCAAGGCCGGCGTGGCCGGCACGGTGGAGAAGCTGAAACACGGGGAAGGGGATATGGTCGAAGCGGAAGTCCCGCTGGTGGATATTCAGCCGGGGGGCTGAATGTCCACCAGCGGGAGTGGACAATGAACAGTTCCCAGTGGACAGCTGG
>NZ_BAAANN010000159.1:0-535 GCF_039529815.1 Amycolatopsis minnesotensis
GAACTCCACGTCGCCAGTGGTGACGACGAGGCACGCCCCTTCATCAGCGGAGAGGTCAATATCGGGGCCATTGATTGGACCCCGGATGGCAGCGGGATCTCCTTCCTCGCCAATCGGGATAGCGACGATCATCGTTCCCTCTATGTCATTCCACTGGACGGGGGTGAAGCCAAGCGGGTGCTGAGCCATGACACGGCCATTCGTTCCTATAGCTGGCACCCGGAAGGGGATCGACTGGCCTTTCTGGCCACGCAAGCTCAGGACGAGGACCGCAAGGCCCTGGAAGACAAGGGATTCAATGCCCGAGTGATCGAGGAGCGGATGCGCACGGTGGATGTCTGGACCGCCACCGCCGGCAACCCGGACAGCATTGAGCGTCTTGAGCTGGACGGCTCCGCCTCCCAGCTGCACTGGAGCCCCGACGGCGACAAGCTGGCCATGATGATTGCGCCAACACCACTGGTGGACGACGATCTCATGTTCCGCAACCCCCAGGTGGTGGACCCGGATAATGGCGACGTCCTGGCCACCTTCG
>NZ_BAAANN010000160.1:0-516 GCF_039529815.1 Amycolatopsis minnesotensis
TTTGGGACGCCTGGGGAGACGGCCTCGACAGGACCGTACGGAGGTCGATCAGGGCATATTCGCTGACCAGGGGTGACCAGGGACAATGGGGGAGCTGGGCCTCGCCGTCTTGATCATGGTCGGCATGCGCCGTTGCGATCCGATCCAGAAACCCACTGTCCCAGCCCTGGTGGGGACAGAAATCAATCCAGTGTGACTGGCCCGGCATGAAACCCGCCGGCACTGCGGCACGCAGGCCCAAAGACAGGACCAACAGGAGCAGCAATAGATAGCGGGACAGTGAAGCGGCCATGTCATCCCCGATCAGGGAACCGCGAAGCCGATGCCACGATTCCTTTCCACCATTGCCCTCAGCTTATCGAGTGACTTGCAGGCAAACCTTGTCACAGATCAATTTCAAGGCATGAACCGATCAAACACTCCTCACAACTCGGTGCGGACCTCGATCAGTTCCGGAAAGAACTGTAGCTCCAGGGCACGCTTGAGAAAACCCACCCCGGAGGAACCACCGGTTCC
>NZ_BAAANN010000161.1:0-514 GCF_039529815.1 Amycolatopsis minnesotensis
CGATGCGTATGGCGGCTCGTGGCATTTTTGCAGGTCCGGTTCAGCCGCGCCCGCGGGTGCGGGTCTTGCCGGCTTTGGCATTCTTTTCCATGAATTCAATGACCTTGCCGGCAATGTCCTTGCCGGTGGCCCGCTCGATCCCCTCCAGACCGGGTGAAGAGTTAACCTCCATCACCACGGGGCCGTGATTGGAACGCAGAATATCCACGCCCGCCACGTTCAGCCCCATGATGCGGGCGGCCCGTACGGCAGTGGAACGCTCCTCGGGGGTGATGCGGATCACTTCGGCACTGCCGCCCCGGTGAATATTGGAGCGGAATTCCCCTTCCTTGGCCTGCCGCTTCATGGAGGCCACCACCTTGCCACCGATGACGAAGCAGCGAATATCGGCACCCCCGGCCTCCTTGATGAATTCCTGGACCAGAAAGTGGGCGTTCAGGCCTCGAAAGGCATCGATGACCGATTCGGCCGCCTTGCGGGTCTCGGCCAGCACCACGCCCACACCTTGGGTGCC